>CAXTEX010000119.1:0-7159 GCA_964243445.1 uncultured Caulobacteraceae bacterium
GCATGTTGCGCAGGTCGTGGTTGATCTTGGCCACCGCTTCGCCCAGCGCCGCCAGGCGCGAGCGGGACTGCAGCGCAGTGCGCAGGTCGTCCTGCATGCGCCCGAGCTCGGCCTCAGCCCGGCCCACCTCGTCGCGGCGGCCGGAGAGCTTCAGCCTGGCGGCCGGGTCTTCGGGGGCGGCGCGGAAGCGCTCCATGGACTCGGTGATGCGCTGCATGGGGCGCACCAGGAAGGCGTTCAGCGCCAGATAGACGATCAGCCCGGCGACGATGGAGATCAGCACCGAGGCCACCAGCAGCCGCGTCATGTAGGCGATCAGGTCGCGGCGCAGCGGCGCCTCGGGCACCACGATCTCCACGAACTCGCCGGTGCGGAACTGCGGCTTGGCCACCACCCGCAGCATCGGCGGTCCGCCGGGGGCCAGCACGTCGAACGGGCCGGACAGCCAGCCCAGCGGATCGGTCCGGCGCAGGTCGATCAGGGCGGGAAAGCGCGCCATGTGCGGGGCCTGCAGCAGCAGCCGGCGCACGCCGCCGACCTGGACGGCCACCGACACCACGCCCGCGCCCTGCAGCAGCTCCCCCGCCATGCGGTCGCTGATCACGCCTGCGGGCGCGGCCTCCACCGCCAGCGACGCCAGCTCGGCGGCGCGCACCCGGCTGGTCAGCCAGGTATCCTGGAAGGCGGCGAGCGAGGGGGCCAGGGTCAGCAGCTCCGCGCCCATGACGAAGACGGCCGTCAGCAGCAGCAGGCGGGCCGACAGGCCGCCTGGCCAGGCAAGGCGTCGCGGCCGTCTCGGCAAGGCCATCGCCCCTCGGCGTCGCTCCGGCGGGACCGCGGACCGGTCCCCGACCGGGTTACTGCACGGCTCAGGTTTCAGCAACGCAAATGGCTGCAACGCGTCCGCTGTGGGCGGGGCGGCCTATCCGCCCAGCGCCGCGCGCCGCACCGCGCCCTCCAGCACCCCGCGCGAGCGGCAGGTCTGGCGGGCCAGGGCGCCGGACAGCAGCTTGGTGTCGACCTCCACGAAGCGCGCGCTCGTCTCCACCTGCACGCCGCCGGGCGCGGGCGTCAGCCGCACCGTCAGGTCGGTGGAGGAGATGTCTGGGCGGTGCATCGCCTCCAGCCCGCACACGGCCTCGCCCTGCAGCGCCGACGGCGCGCCCATGCGGGTGGCGGAGACGAGCCGCCCCGAGCCCTCCGGCCGCTGTTCCAGAGCAAAGCCCGCGTGGTCCAGATAGCTAGCTACCCGCTCGGTCGCCGCATCCAGTCGCACCGGCAGCACCGGGGCGGGCTCGGACGGCGAGACCAGGCGAGGCCGCAGGTTCGGCGCGGCGTCCTGACGTTGGCGGTGCGGCAGGGGCGGCGGTTCGTCGGACTGGGCGAAGGTGGCGCTCACCGGCGGCGTGGGCTGGAGCGCGCCCGGCGCGGGCGCCGGCCGGCCGAACCTCAGCTCCCCGAAATGGGCGACCGGCGCGTCCGGCGGCTGGCTGGCGCAGGCGCAGATCACGCCGCTGGCCAGCCCGAGAAGCAGCGACACGAGGGGACGCGATGGGCGCGGTTTGGTTGACACTGGTCGATCGTTCCCCTATCCACGCCCGCTCATTTACCGCCGACCTTTCGGAGCGGAGCCCAATCCCGTGAAGCGCACCTATCAGCCGAGCCGACTCGTGCGCAAGCGCCGTCATGGCTACCGCGCCCGCATGGCCACCATGAACGGCCGCAAGGTCGTCCAGCGCCGCCGCGCCCGCGGCCGCAAGCGCCTGACGGCCTAGGGGTCCGCGTCCCCTTCGCTGCTTGCCTGGAGATGTGGCGCAGGGCGCCGCTCCTCGGCATGACGGAGGGGGTGGATGGCATGTCGACGGCGGAAGCCATCGCGGTTCGTCATGCTGAGGAGTCCGCGGGTCGTCTGGACGCCCGCACCCCGCAGTCGGTCGTTCGCCTCAAGACCCGCGCCCAGTTCCTGGCCGCCGCCAAGGGCGCCTCGCTCAGCCGCGGCGCGGTCGTGGTCCAGCGCCTGGCCCGCCAGGACGGCTCGATCCACCTGGGCGAGGGGTTCACCGCCACCAAGAAGATCGGCAACGCCGTGGCCCGCAACCGCGCCAAGCGGCGCCTGCGCGAGGCCGCCCGCGCGCTGCTGCCCGTGCACGGCGCGCCGGGGTGCGACTATGTCTTCATCGCGCGAATGGGCGCGGGCGAGCGGCCGTGGGCGCGTTTGCTTGACGACGTCGGAACCGCGCTGATAGGCCTCGCCGCCGGCAAGGACGAACCGCGTCCGCCCCGTCGGCCGAAGGGCGCGCCCCGCGCCTCGCCCAAGCCTGCGGCGTCTTCCCGCCGCTCCCCAACCTCCGGGCCCCGCTCCTCCGATGGATAAAGAGAATTCGCGCAACACGACGATCTTCATGGTCGCCATGTTCGCCATCCTGATCGCCTATGAGGTCTTCTTCCTCGGGCCGCGCGAAAAGGCGCGGGAGGCCCAGCAGCGCGCCGCCGCGGTGCAGCAGCATCAGGCCGCGGTCACCGCGCCCGGCGCCGCCACCTACATCAGCCGGGAGCAGGCCGTAGCCGCCTCGCCGCGGGTGAGGATCGACACGCCCGCCCTGGAAGGCTCGGTGGCGCTCAAGGGCGCGCGCTTGGACGACCTGTTCCTAAAGGACTACCGCACCACCGTCTCCAAGTCCTCGCCGCCGGTGGAGCTGTTCCGCCCCGAAGGCGCCAAGCAGGCCTATTTCGCCGATTTCGGCTGGACTGGCGGGGGCGCGACGCCCGGGCCGCTGACGCAATGGACCCAGCAGGGGACGGGCGCGCTGTCGCCCGGCCATCCCGTCACCCTGAGCGCCGACACCGGCGCGGGCCTGACCTTCACCCGCTCCATCGCGGTGGACGACCGCTATATGTTCACCGTCACCGACACGGTCGCCAACCAAGGCGGCGCGGCGGTGAAGCTCGCGCCCTACGCCACCGTGCAGCACCAGGGCGAGCCGACCGACGTGCGCAACAACCTGATCCACGAGGGCGCCATCGGCTCGCTCGGCGGACAGCTGCGACTGATCACCTTCAAGGCCTGGAAGAAGCAGGGCGACAGCAGCTATCTATCCACCGGCGGCTGGCTCGGCGTCACCGACAAATATTGGCTGGCGGCGCTGGCTCCCGACCAGCGCACCACCGTCAAGGCGCAGTTCCGCGCCGACCAGGTCAACGGGGTGGACGTCTACGAGGCCGACGAGGTCGGTCCGGCGCAGACGCTCGCCCCCGGCGCCACCATCAGCTCCAGCGTCCACCTGTTCGCCGGCGCCAAGAAGGTGTCTGTGCTGGCGGGTTATGAGAGCGCGCTCGGCATCCCGCACTTCGACGACGCGGTGGACTGGGGGCACTTCTGGTTCATCACCCGGCCCATCTTCTGGCTGCTGGAGACCATCCACGGCTATGTCGGCAATTTCGGCGTGTCGATCCTGCTGCTGACCCTGGTGCTGCGCGGGGCCATGTTCCCGCTGGCCAACAAGTCCTACGAATCCATGTCCAAGATGAAGAAGCTGGCGCCGGAAATCGAGGCGATAAAGAAGAAGAACGAGAAGGAGCCGGCCAAGACCCAGCAGGAGACCATGCAGCTCTACCAGCGCGAGGGCATCAACCCGCTGATGGGCTGCCTGCCGCTGCTGGTGCAGATCCCGATCTTCTTCTCGCTGTACAAGGTGCTCTACGTCACCATCGAGATGCGGCACGCGCCGTTCTTCGGATGGGTGCGCGACCTGTCGGCGCCCGATCCGTCGACCTTCGTCAACCTGTTCGGCCTGCTGCCGTTCAATCCGGGCGCGGTGCCGGGCATCGGCGGCTTCATCGACGGCACGCTGCACATCGGCGTCTATCCGATCCTCTACGGGCTGACCAT
The DNA here is from genome assembly GCA_964243445.1 of uncultured Caulobacteraceae bacterium. Lineage (GTDB taxonomy): Bacteria > Pseudomonadota > Alphaproteobacteria > Caulobacterales > Caulobacteraceae > CAHJWH01. The sequence continues at coordinate 3,890 of CAXTEX010000119.1, forward strand.
GTGGCTGAGCCAGAACATGAGCCCGCAGGCCTCCGCCGACCCGACGCAGAAGGCCATGCTGCAGTTCATGCCGCTGATCTTCCTGTTCTTCTTCAGCCATACGCCGGCGGGGCTGGTGATCTACTGGGTGGCGAGCAACCTGTTCACCATCGCCCAGCAGTATGTGATCATGCGGCGCTACAAGGTGGACAATCCCATCGACGGACTGATCGCGCGGTTCCGGCAGGGCAGGGCGGTCGTTCCCGCCCGCGGCTGAGGCGATCGCGGCGCCGATGGACGATCCCTTCACGCCCGAGCTGATCGAGGCGGCGCGCGTCGCCTTCGCTCGGCCCGCCCGGTTCCTGCTCGGCTGCGCGGCGGTGGAGCAGTTGCCGCCGCCGGACCTGCCGGAGGTGGCTTTCGCCGGCCGCTCCAACGTCGGCAAGTCCAGCCTGCTGAACGCGCTGACCGGCCAGCACGAGCTGGCGCGGGTGTCGAATGCGCCGGGACGCACGCGCGAGGTCAACCTGTTCCTGGTCGACGAGCGGCTGCGCCTGGCCGACCTGCCGGGCTACGGCTTCGCCCGGGTGTCGCGCTCCGAGGCCAGGAAGTTCCAGAACCTCGGCCGCGCCTATCTGCGCGCCCGGCCCAATCTGAAGCGGGTCTATCTGCTGATCGACGGCCGCCATGGGCTGAAGGATGTGGACGACGAGGCGCTCGACGCCCTGGACCTCGCGGCGGTCTCCTACCAGGTGGTGCTGACCAAGGCCGACAAGCTCAAGCGCGGCGAGGGCGAGGCGCGTGCGGCCGAGACCCTGAAGAAGATATCCCGCCGCCCCGCCGCCTTCCCCCGCGTGGCGGTCACCTCGGCGGAGAAGGGCGCGGGCGTCGAGGACCTGCGCGCCGAGGTCATGCTGGCGGCGGGGCTGGGCTAGGCCTCACACGCACGTCGTCCGGTTAGCGATCAGGCGATCCCCGGCGGTTGCCACCCTTGCAGTCGATCCGCTACACGCGCCGCCATGGACATGCCCAAGGCGCCAGAGCCCGAGGACGAACCCGGCTGGGCTGCGGCCCGCACCCTGGCCGAGGCGCTGCCCTACATCCAAGTCTACGACCGCTCCGTGGTGGTGATCAAATACGGCGGCCACGCCATGGGCGAGGAGGCGGTGGCCCGCGCCTTCGCCGCCGACGCCGTGCTGCTGAAGCTGGTGGGCGTGCATCCCGTCGTGGTCCACGGCGGCGGTCCGCAGATCAGCCGCATGCTGAAGAAGGCGGGCGTCGAGAGCCGCTTCGTCGACGGCCTGCGCGTCACCGACGAGGCGACCATGGAGGTGGCCGAGATGGTCCTCTCCGGCGCGATCAACAAGGAACTGGTGCATTACGTGAACCGCGCGGGCGCGGAGGCCGACGTGCGCGGAGTCGGGCTGTCGGGCAAGGACGCCCGGCTGATCACGGTGGAGAAGGCCATCCGCACCCGCCGCGACCCCCACTCCCACATCGAGCAGGCCATCGACCTCGGCTTCGTCGGCGATCCCAAGACGGTGGACCCCAAGATCGTGGAGGCGCTGATCTACGCCGACCAGGACTACATCCCCGTCGTCGCTCCCATCGGCGTGTCGGAGGAGGGCCAGACCTACAACATCAACGCCGACAGCGCCGCGGGGGCTGTGGCCGGCGCCCTGAAGGCCAAGCGCATGCTGCTGCTCACCGACGTCAAGGGCGTGCTGGACAAGGACGGCGAGCTGATCCGCCAGCTGACGGTGGCGCAGGCCAAGGCGGCCATCGCCGACGGGACCGCCACCGGCGGCATGATCCCTAAGCTCGAGACCGCCATCGCCGCGATCGAGGCGGGGGTGGAGGCCGTGGCCATACTGGACGGCCGCCGCTCCCACGCCATGCTGGTGGAGCTGTTCAGCGAGCATGGCTCGGGCACCCTGGTGTGCGCCGGATGAGCGACGCCGCCCTCGACGCCCCGACAGCGCGCCGCCGCGACGTCGGCCCCGACCTCAGCCCAGACCTCATCCACGTCGACACCTGGATCTTCGACCTGGACAACACTCTGTATCCGTTCGGCGGGCCGGTGCAGGCGCAGATGGACGTGCGCATGACCGCCTACATGATGCGCACCACAGGCCTGGCGGAAGCCGAGGCCCACGCCCTGCAGAAGCGCTACCTGCACGAGCACGGCACGACGTTGGCCGGCCTCATGGCGCATCACGGGATCGACCCCTACGCCTTCCTGGACGAGGTGCACGACATCTCCCTGGACACCGTCGTTCCCGACCCGCCGCTGCACGCCGCCCTTCAGCGGCTGCCCGGCCGCCGGCTGGTGTTCACCAACGCCTCGGCCGGCCATGCCGAGCGGGTGCTGGAGAGGCTCGGCATGGCCGACCTGTTCGAGCACGTCTTCCACTTGGAAGCGGCCAAGCTGACGCCCAAGCCTCAGGCCCGCGCCTATGAGGCCCTGATCGCCGCCCACGGCGTCACGCCCAAGACCAGCGCCTTCTTCGAGGACATGCAGCCGAACCTGGAGCCGGCGGCGGGCTACGGCATGACCACCGTGCTGGTGGGGCCGCACGCGGCGACGTCGACCGCAGCGTTCGTGGACTGGCGCACCGACGACCTGACGGCGTTCCTGAACGCCGCGCGGGTGCGATCCTGCTCCATTGGGGGAGGGGGAGCCGCGAAACGGGTGGAGGGGGCTGGCCGCGGTTGCGCGTCGGCGCCGTCCGTCGACGTCGCCGACAGCTCCCCCAAGGGGAGAGCGTCTTGAGCGGACACCTGATGAGCGACCCGCACGCCGCCCTGCAGACCGCCGTCGACGCCGCCTGGGAGGCGCGCGACACGCTCAATCCCTCCACCCGCGGCGAGGCTCGCGAGGCGGTGGAGGCCACCCTCGCCGCCTTGGACGACGGCTCCCTGCGCGTGGCCGAGAAGCTCGACGGCGCCTGGACCGTGCGCCAGTGGGCCAAGAAGGCGGTGCTGCTGTCCTTCCGCCTGTCCGACAACGCGCTGATCGGCGGGGGCGAGGGGCCAGGCCCGTGGTGGGACAAGGTCCCGTCCAAGTTCTCAGGCTGGGGCGAGGCGCAGTTCCGCGCCGCAGGCCTCCGCGCCGTTCCGGGCGCTGTGGCGCGGCGCGGCGCCTTCATCGGGCGCGGCGTCGTGCTGATGCCCTCCTTCGTCAACCTCGGCGCCTATGTGGGCGAGGGGACCATGGTGGACACCTGGGCCACCGTCGCCTCCTGGGCGCAGATCGGACGCAATGTGCACGTCTCCGGCGGCGGGGGCATC
>CAXTEX010000120.1:0-6948 GCA_964243445.1 uncultured Caulobacteraceae bacterium
CCGCCTCCATCTCCACCAAGCTGGTGCAGCTCCTGGGCGGCGCGACCATGGTGGGGCCGCTGCTGCTGGGGCTGAGCAAGCCGGTGCAGATCTGCGGGCTGTCGGCGTCGGTGTCCCAGATCCTCAACATGGCCACCTTCGCGGCCTTCGGGCTGAACGCGCCGGCTTAGGGCCTCGCGCGTCCTTCGAGACGCCTCCTGTGCAGGCTCCTCAGGATGACGACGGGAGGTGAGGTCCACCGACTTTCGTCATGCTGAGGAGCGAGCTTGCTCGCGTCTCGAAGCCCGCACGTGCAACGCGACGCCGCTCAGCCCTTCGACGCGGCCGCCTTCAACGCCGCCTGCAGACCCTCGGGATCGTCGGGAAAGTCGTGCGCGATCCACCAGGCCTCGACCTCGCGCCGCACCCGCCCGATCAGCGGGCCTTGCGTCACCCCCGCCGCCTTGATCTCCGCCCCGCCAAGGGGGAAGCGCGGCGGTCGCCAAGCGTGCGCCAGGGCAAGCACGAGTTTTAGCCGCGAGGCTTCAGCAGGGTCGGCGCCCAGCAGCAGGCGGTCGCAGAAGGCCGTCTCGCCCAGGGCGTAGAGCGCCCGCCGGGCTGCGACCGGGCTGTCCAGCGCCAGCTCCACGTCCAGCGGGCCGGCGGCGCCGACCAGCCGGGCGCGCATGACGTTGGACAGCCGCAGCCTGGCTGCGAGCGCGTCGGGATCGTCCCGCGACAGGGCCGCAAGCCTCAACGTCTCGTCTGCAGGAAGCGCCAACGCCGTCTCCAGCGCCAGCAGCCGCGCCAGCCTGTCCACGTCGGGGTCCAGCGGCAGGCGCGCCAGCACCCCGCTCGCCGCCATCGCCCGCACGGTCGCCAGCGGATCGGGCGCGGCGAGCAGCTTCAGCAGCTCCTTGGCCACCCGCTCCGCCGACAGCCCCGCCAACCCGTCGGCCATCGCCGCACAGGCCGCAAGGCCCGCCGCATCCGGCGCCTCGCGCCCGTACCAGGCCTGGAAGCGAAAGAAGCGCAGGATGCGCAGGTAGTCCTCGCCGATCCGCGTCGCCGGGTCGCCGACGAAGACGACCCGGCCCGCCAGGGCGTCGGCCACGCCGCCGCCGGTCGGGTCGTGCAGCCGCCCGGCCGGCTCGGCGTAAAGGGCGTTCAGTCGGAAGTCGCGCCGCGCCGCGTCCTGCGCCCAGTCGTCTGTGAAGGCCACCACCGCATGGCGGCCGTCGGTCTCCACGTCGCGGCGCAAGGTGGTGATCTCGAACGGCCGGCCCTCGCTGATGGCGGTCACCGTGCCGTGCTCGATCCCGGTCGGTACGGCGCGCAGGCCCGCCCGCTCCAGGGCGGCGACGACGTGCGGGGGCGCCAGCGGCGTGGCGATGTCGATGTCCAGCGCCGCGCCCCGCCTGGCCGGCTGCATCGCCGTGGGCAGGCCGAGCAGGGTGTCGCGCACGCAGCCGCCGACATAGCGCGCGGCGTCGGCCCCGCCCTGCGCCTGCAGGGCGGCGATCACCGCCCGCGTTGCAGACGCCCGCATCCAGGGCGCAGGCGGCAGGTGCGACGGGGAGGCGGGCTCAGTCATGGTCGGGCCGCCCGCGGCCGGACTTCACCGCCGCGCGTCGGGTCTTGCCGTCCAGCCGGCGCGTCTTGGAGGCCAGGGTCGGGCGGGTGGCGCGGCGGGGCTTGGGCCGCACCGCCGCCTGGCGGATCAACCCGGTCAGCCGGTCCATCGCGTCGCGGCGGTTGGCCTCCTGGGTGCGGTGGGTCTGGGCGAGGATCACGATCACACCCTCGCCGGTCAGCCGCGTGCCGGCCAGCCGCTGCAGCCGCACGCTGACGTCGTCGGGCAGCGACGGCGAGCGGCGCGCATCGAAGCGCAGCTCCACCGCGGTCGACACCTTGTTGACGTTCTGGCCGCCGGGACCGGCCGCGCGCACGAAGCGGAGCGTGATCTCGTCCTCCTCGATGGCGAGGGCGTCGGTGATGGGCAGGCTCGCCATGGCCGCGCCACGATAGCCGCCCCCGCCGCGCCGCGCGAGGATGTGGTAAGGACCCGTCATGCTCGACGACGCCCTGTCCGCCCCTGTCGCGGCGCTGAAGACCCTGGTGGGACCGGAGAACTGGTCCGACGACGCCGACCGGATCGAACCCAAGCTGCGGGAGTGGCGCGACCGCTGGCGGGGGTCGACGCCGCTGCTGCTGCTGCCCCGATCGGTCGAGGCGGTCTGCGCCATCGTGCGCCACTGCGCCGAGCATCGCATCGCGCTGACGCCTCAAGGCGGCAACACGGGACTGGTCGGCGGCCAGATCCCGGCGGGCGAGGTGCTGCTGTCCACCGAGCGGCTGTGCGCCATCCGCGAGGTCTCCGGCGTGGACGACCTGCTGGTGGCCGAGGCCGGCGCGCCCCTGGCCCGCGTGCACGAGGCGGCGCTTCAGGCCGGGCGCTTCTTCCCGCTCAGCCTCGCCTCGGAAGGCAGCGCCACGATCGGCGGGCTGGTCTCCACCAATGCCGGCGGAACCGCGGTGCTGCGCTACGGGACCATGCGCGAGCTGGTGCTGGGGCTGGAGGCGGTGCTGCCGGACGGCTCGCTGTTCCGCGGGCTGAAGCGGCTGCGCAAGGACAACACGGGCTATGACCTGAAACAGCTGCTGATCGGGGCGGAGGGGACGCTGGGCGTGGTCACCGCCGTGGCGCTGAAGCTGTTCCCTATCCTGCGCTCGCGGGCCGTAGCCATCGTCGGCTTGGCGACGCCGGATGATGCGCTCCGCCTGCTGGCCCACGCCAAGGCGCAGAGCGGCGGGGCGGTGGAGGCCTTCGAGCTGATCAGCCGCCGCGGCGTGGAGCTCGCCCTGAAGAACATCCCAGACGTGCGCGATCCATTGGACCAGCCCTATCCCTGGATCGCCCTGGTGGAGATCGCCAGCAGCGAAGGCGGCCATGCGGAAGCGGCCATGGAGCGGCTGCTGTCCATAAGCCTGGAGGACGGCGTGATCGCCGATGCGGCCCTGGCCCAGAACGGCGCCCAGGCCCAGGCCTTCTGGCGGCTGCGCGAGGAGCAGTCGGCGGCGCAAAAGCCCGAAGGCGTCACCTGGAAGCACGACGTCTCGGTCCCGCTGTCCAGCGTTCCGGCTTTCCTGGAACGGGCGACGGCGATGGCCCAGGCCATGGCGCCCGGCTGCCGAGTCGTCGCCTTCGGCCACATGGGCGACGGCAACATCCATTACGACGTACTGCAGCCGCAGGATGCGGACGGCGTCGCCCATGCGGCCCTGCGCGACGCGGGTTCGCGGGCTATCCACGACATCGTGGCCGACCTCGGCGGCTCCATCTCCGCCGAGCACGGCCTGGGCGCCATGAAGTCGACGGAGGCGCTGCGCTACAAGGACCCGAACGCGGTGGCCCTGATGCGCGGCGTGCGCGCCGCCTTCGACCCCCACCGCATCATGAACCCGCGGGTGCTGTTCTGAGGCTGTACTAATCCTCTCCATCGCAGATGGGGAGGTGTCGCCAAAGGCGACGGAGGGGCCGCGCGGAAGCGCGGAACCGCTTCGATGCGATTTCCGACTGGCTGCGCCATCGGCCCCCGCTGGCCTTCGGCCGTACTTCCCCACGCTGCGGGGAAGATGGGTAAGGCCCTAAGCGTCGATCTGACCCTGCCCGGTCAGCTCCCTGCCCAGCTTGGCGCTGTCAAAATAGGTGCGGAAGGCGGTGATCGTCTCGCCCGCCTCAATCACGCTGACGCCCTCATAGGTGAAGGGCTCGCCCTTAGCTGAGCCGGTGCTGCGCCACTCCAGTGCGATGCGCCCGTCCTTCTCCAGGATCGTGGAGAAGTCCGAGCGAATGTCGTCGAAGGTCTCGCGGTAGGCGGTCCAGAAGGCGGCGGCGCCGTCCTGGCCCTGGTTCCTGACCAGCGGATTGGAGATCACCGTGTCCGGCGCGAAAAGGGCGGAGATGGGGCCCCCGTCGCGCTCGCCCTCCAGCATGTGCAGGGCGTCGATGAAGGTCTGGGCGGAAACGGTCATGGCCCGAGAACTGTAGGCGGGCTCCGCTGTTCCGCCTCAGTCGTCGAGCATTTCCGTCGGCACGTCGTAGGCGTTCAGGGTGATGGACACCAGGCTGTAGAGGCCCACAATTTGGATAAGCTCGTTCAGCGCCGGCTGTCCCAGCTCATCTCGCGCCGCATAGTAGGTCGGAGCCGCCAGCACGCCGCCGTCGAGCAAGGCCATGGTGACGTTGAAGGCGGTGGCCTCCTCGCGCGTCATGTCGGTGGGCTTCTGACCGGCGCACACCGCAGCCATCTTCTCGGAAGACAGGCCGTCGCGCCCGCCGACCGCGGCGTGGGCGTACATTTCATAGGCCGCCTTGTAGCGAGCGCCGACGGCCAGGATGGCGATCTGCTTCACCTCGTCGGACAACCTGCCCATGGTGGACACCGCGTCCAGGAATATCCGCATGGCCTCGCCGACCTTGGGCTCCTGGATCCATACGCTCCACGGACCGAGTAGGGCGCCGTCGTCGCCAAGCGTGCGGAAGGCGTTAAAGCCGCTGTCGATCTGAGCGCGGAAGGCGTCGTACAGCGGCTTCTGCTCGGCGGAAAGTTGGTCGGGCGGAAGCAGGTGCAGGCGCATGATCGATCTCCAGTCGTTCCGATGTGCAAACGATCTGAGATGAAGGTCGTTCCATACGATGCTGCAGTGCAGCGAAGTTCATGCGCAGCGGTTTTAACGCCTGAACCTTCGAACCGCTTGTTCGATAGGCGGTCAGGTCAGGTGAACAACTCTGGCCGGCGCAGCATCAGCGCCTGGATGAGGGCCATGAGTTTCATGTCCTGGATGTCCCCGGCGGCGAGCTCGGCGGCAAGCCTTGCAAGGGCGAACTCACGCACCCTGATGGCCTCGTGCTCCTCGGCTAGGCCGCCGCCCTGGGCGACCCGGTCCGCTGCGGCGTAGGGCGCGAGGAACAGGGTCATGCGCTCGGTCGATATGCCGGGAGACGGCCAGACGCAGCCCACCCGCTCAAGGTCGCCCAGGCGCACGCCGGCCTCCTCCATCGCCTCGCGCCGGGCGGCCGTCTCCGGCGTCTCGCCGGCGTCGACCATGCCGGCGATCGCCTCCAGCATCTTGGCTGTGCGGCCGGCGTATAGGACGGGCGCGCGGAACAGCTGGACCAGCAGGGCGATCCGCTGGTCCGGGTCATAGGCCAGCACCACCGCGGCCTCGCCGTGGTCCTCGATCTGGCGCCAGACCACGGCGCCGTCGTCCAGCCTCACCTCGGCGCGCAGGAAGGTGGCCCAGCTGTCGTCCAGGACCTCGGTGCGCAGGATTTCGGCCATGCGTCTTTCCTCCAGCCTTTGCAGCCCCATTATGCAGCCCGTGACCGCTCCCGTCTCAGATCGCGCGCCATCGCCGGCGGCGACCCGCTCAGCCATCGCCAAGCGCGCCCATGCGCTCGGCTTCGAGGCGCTGGGCATAGCCGACGCCGCCCGGCCGTGGGAGGCCGGCGCGCGCCTGCAGCAGTTCGTGGAGGCGGGACGGCACGGAGAGATGGCCTGGATGGAGACGACGCTGGAGCGGCGCGCCCATCCCCGCTCCATGTGGCCGCAGGCGCGTTCGGCCGTGGCGCTCGGGCTGAACTACGGGCCGGACCACGATCCCCGCGCGCTTCAGGCTCAGCCCTCGCGCGCCGCCATCTCCGTCTACGCCCAGGGCGACGACTATCATCAGCTGATCAAGGGGCGGCTCAAGACGCTGGCGGGCTGGATGAAGGCCCGGCTGGGCGGCGAGGTGAAGGTGTTCGTCGACACCGCGCCTCTGATGGAGAAGCCGCTGGCCCAGGCCGCGGGGCTGGGCTGGCAGGGCAAGCACACCAATCTCGTCAGTCGCGAGTTCGGGGCCTGGCTGTTCCTCGGCGTGATCCTGACGACGCTGGAGCTGGAGCCCGACGCGCCTGCGGCCGAGAGCTGCGGCACCTGCCGCGCGTGTTTGGACGCCTGCCCGACCGACGCCTTCCCTGCGCCCTTCCAGATCGATGCGCGGCGCTGCATCTCCTATCTGACCATCGAGCACGAGGGCCCCGTCCCGCTGGAGTTTCGGCGCGCCCTCGGCAACCGCATCTATGGCTGCGACGACTGCCTGGCGGCCTGCCCCTGGAACAAGTTCGCCCAGAGCGCTCGGGAGATGCGGGTGCAGGCCCGGGACGCGTTGCAGGCGCCAGAACTGGCAGCGCTGGCGGCGCTGGACGAGGCGGCGTTCCGCACCCTGTTCCATCGCTCGCCCGTCCAGCGCATCGGCCGCGACCGCTTCGTGCGCAACGTGCTCTACGCCATCGGCAACTCCGGCCGGATGGAGCTGGCGGCGGCGGCGCAGGCGCGGTCCAACGACGTCTCGCCGGCGGTGCGAGACGCGGCGGCGTGGGCGCTGGGGCGGCTGACGGGCGCGCCCGAGACCCCTATAATCTAGAGCATGATGGCCGCCGAAACCGGTATCCACTTCCGGCTGTGATGCTCTACGCCGCGGAACCGGCGATGGCCGGCTGAGGCGCGGAGGTCCCGTACTGGACGTTGTTGGTCTTCAGCACGCCGATCAGGGTGATGTCGAACACCAGCACGCTGTCGGGCGGGATCACCGGCGGATGGCCGCCGGGGCCGTAGGCGAGCTTGGGCGGCACGAACAGCAGCCACTCGTCGCCCGGCCGCATCTTCGGCAAGGCCTCCATCCAGCCCGGCACCAGGTGGTCCAGCTTCATCACCGCGGGCTGGCCGGTGGCGGTGGTGGTGTCGAACACCTGCCCGTCGATCAGCGAGCCGGTATAGTTCAGCTTGATCTCGTCCCCCTGGACCGGGTGGGGACCGTTGGTGGGACCCGAGCGCACCACCTTGTATTCGAGGCCGTCGCCGAGCGTGATCACCCCGGCCGCCTTGCCGTTGTCCTTCAGGTACTGGGTGGCGGACTTGGAGG
>CAXTEX010000121.1:0-6724 GCA_964243445.1 uncultured Caulobacteraceae bacterium
CCGATGCCCCAGGCCATCAGCGGCAGGGCCAGGGCGTCGGTGCCGTTGGCGCAGGCCAGCGCGTGGCCGGCGCGACCGAAGGCCGCCAGACGCCGCTCGAACTCGGCCACCTGGGGACCCATGATCCATTGGCCGGCGTCCACCGCCCCCATCACCGCCGCGTCGATGCGGGCGCCGAGACGGCGGCGCTGGGCCATCAGGTCGATGAAGGGGACCGATCTTACAGGAGCGTTCACAAGCGTTGATCCTGCAGGGCCGCGCGCCCGCACCAGCCCGCTTATAGGCTCCACGCCGGTCGTCGCGAAACGCAGGCCCGCTTCAAAAGCTGTTTCAGACATCTTCCGCCGGCGCCTTGCCCCGACGCGGCCGGCGCGGGATGAAGGTCGCGAGCGGAGCCGCCGGCATGGACGTGATCAACCTGGACGACAAGTTCTCGCGCTTCGACGAACGCTGGCGGCCCAAGGTGGCCGCCCGTCTGAACGGCCAGGAGCTGAAGCTGGTCAAGGTCTGCGGCGTCTTCCCCTGGCACGTGCACGCCGACGCCGAGGAGATGTTCCTGGTCTGGAAGGGACGCTTCCGGGTCGAGTTCCGCGACCGCGTCGCCGAGGCGGGGCCGGGCGAGATCATCGTCGTCCCGCGAGGAGTCGAGCACCGCACGGCCGCGGACCATGAGGCTCAGGTGCTGATCTTCGAGCCGGCCGAGGTGCGCAACACCGGTGACGTGTTCGACGCCCGCTTCACCGCGCCCCAGGGCGTGGACGTCTGACGCCGCGGCCCGCACTCGGACCAGACCGGCCATGAAGCCCTCCCCGCCTGCAGGCCCCCAGAGCCGGCGCGAGGTCGCCGCCCGCCTGGAGGCGCAACGCCGCTGGACCGAAGCGCTGGAGGCCTATGAAGCGGCGCTGCTGGAAACGCCCGACGAGGCGGAAATCGTCTGCGGCCTCGCCCGTATCGCCCTGCAGCTGGACATGGCTGGACAGGGCCTGGAGCTGTGGCGGCAGGCGCTGCGCCTCCGACCGGAAAGCCTCGAGGCCGTCGACGGCCAGGCCCGTGCCCTCGCCGCCCTGGAGCGCCACGACGAGGCGGTGGAGGTCCTGCGCACCGCCATCCTGGCCCAGCCGCACGAGGCGCGGCTGTGGAATGCGCTCGGGGTCCTGCTGACCCAGCAGGGCGAGAGCGCCGCCGCCCTGACCTTCTTCGAGGAGGCCGTGCGGCTGGAGCCGGGCTTCGCCGCGGCCCTGTACAACATCGGCGACGTGCGTTTCGACCTCGGCGAGCTGGCGCAGGCCGAAACCGCCTTAGACGCCGCCGCCCGCCATGCGACGGGGCCGGAGCAGACCACGGCAATCGTCTTCGCCCGCGCCCTGCTCCGCCTGCACGGCGGCGAGCTTGGACCGGGCTGGGACGCCTATGAGGCGCGGCTGAGCTCGGATCATCCAGTCGCTCCGGTCTTCGTCGCGCCCGGCGTGGCCTGGACGCCGCAGACCTCCTTGGACGGCGCCCACCTGCTGGTCGTGAGCGAGCAGGGCATCGGCGACGAGGTCATGTTCGCCGGCCTGCTTCCCGACGTGATGTCGGCGCTCGGACCGACCGGTCGGCTGTCCCTGGCCGTCGAGCCCCGCCTGACCACGCTGATAAAGAGGAGCTTCCCCGCCGCCCATGTCATTGCGCATACGACCGAGCGCCGGAACGGAGTAAACGAACGGCGCGCCCGCCCGGCCGAAACGGCGACGGTGGACCTGTGGGCGCCGATGGGTTCGCTCCCCCGCCGCTTCCGCCCCAGCATCGAGGCTTTCGGGGGCGGCGCGGCCTATCTGCGTCCCGATTGGGCGCGCTTGGCGCACTGGCGCGACTGGCTGGCGGGCGTGCCGCGCCCCGTAGGCCTGAGCTGGCGCAGCGGCCTGACGGCGGGCCGGCGGCGGCGGCAATATCCGTCGCTTGCGGCTTGGACGCCCGTGCTGCGCACCCGAGGCGTGAGCTTCATCAACCTGCAGTACGGCGCGACGGCGGAGGAGCTGTTCGAGCTGGAAACGCTCGCAGGCTGTCCGATCCTCACGCCGCCGGACATCGATCTCAGGGCCGACCTGGATGATCTGGCGGCCCTGTGCGCGGCCCTGGACCTGCTGGTCAGCGTGCCGAACGCGACCGCCGCAATCGCGGGCGCCTGCGGAACGTGCGTGTGGTTCCTGGCCGGTCCGGCCGCCTGGACCCGGCTCGGGACCGACCGCTATCCCTGGTACGCCGACACCCGAAGCTTTGAGGCGACCGGCTTCGGCGCCTGGCAGACGCCCATGGCGCAGGTCGCCGACGCGCTGGAGGCGTGGATCGCAGACCGTCGGTAGGGGCTAGCGCCGACGCAGGTGGTTGATCAGGTCGATGCGGGTGATCACGCCCAGGAAGTCGCGCCCCTCCATCACCAGGGCCACCTCGTCGCGCTGGAAGATGGGCAGCAGCGCCTCCAGCGGCTCGCGCACCTGCAGCGTGTTCAGCCGCGTGGCCATGGCGGTGTAGACCGGCCGGGCGAAGCGGGCGGCGCGTTCGCTCTCCCGCTCGGCGGCGAACAGGATGTCGCTCTCGTCGAGCAGGCCGACCAGCCGCCCGTCCTTCAGCACCGGCAGCTGCGACACGTCGGCGGCGCGCATGCGGTTGTAGGCGGTCATCAGCGGGTCCTCGGGCGCGACCATGACCACGCCGCCGTCGCCGAACCGGCGCGAGATCAGGTCGCGCAGGTCGTCGTGCATCGGCCGCTCCGCCAAACCCTGGTCAGCCAGCCAGTAGTCGTTGAACATCTTGGAGAGGTATTTGGAGCCGGTGTCGCAGACGAAGGTGCACACCCGCTTGGGCTCGTCCTGATCGCGGCAGTAGCGCAGCGCCGCCGCGAGCAGGGTTCCGGACGAGGAGCCGCCCAGCACGCCCGCCACCCGTAACAGGTCGCGCGCCGCCAGCATGCTGTCGGAGTCCGATATGGCGTAGGCCTTCCTGACGTAGGACAGATCGCAGTTGGGCGGGATGAAGTCCTCCCCGATGCCTTCCACCACCCAGGCGCCGGGCGTCACGTGCTCGCCCCGCTCGACCAGCGGCTCCAGGATCGAGCCCTTGGGATCGGCCAGCACCATCTGGGTCTTGGGCGAAGCCCTGGCGAAGAAACGGCCGAGACCGGTCAGCGTGCCGCCGGAGCCTACGCCGACCACCATGGCGTCCAGGTCGCTGTCCATCTGCTCCAGGATCTCGGGGCCGGTGGTGGTCTCGTGCGCCAGCGGATTGGCGGGGTTGGCGAACTGGTTGATGTAGATGGCGTCCGGCGTGTCCGCCGCCAGCCGCTCGGCGATGTCCTGATAGTATTCGGGGTGGCCCTTTCCGACGTCGGAGCGGGTCAGCCGCACGTCGACGCCCAGCCCGCGCAGATGCTGGATCTTCTCGCGGCTCATCTTGTCCGGCACCACCAGGATCAAGCGGTAGCCCTTCAGGATGCCGACCTGCGCCAGCCCCAGCCCCGTGTTGCCGGCGGTGGCCTCGATGATCGTGCCGCCGGGCTGCAGGCTGCCGTCCCGCTCCGCCGCCTCGATCATGGTGAGCGCAATGCGATCCTTGATGGAGCCGCCGGGATTGGTGTTCTCCAGCTTCAGGAACAGGCGGCAGGGGCCCGTGTCGAAACCCTGCAGCTCCAGCATCGGCGTATGCCCGATCAGGTCGAGCGCGGAGCTGACGGGCTTAGACAGGACGGGGGTCATGGACGGCTCCTGGGACGCATCTCCCTGCCCGCTGACGGGCGAGGGAGACGGGCTCTCACGCGCCGCCGAGATAGTCGGGCTTGCCGACCGGGACGCCCTTGCTGCGCAGGATGGCGTAGGCGGTGGTGACGTGGAAATAGAAGTTCGGCGTGACAAAGTTCAGCAGATAGGGCTGGCCTTTCAGCTCCAGGGTGCGGTCACGCAGCTTCAGGGCGATATCGCGCGCCTCGCTGCCGTCGATGTCGGCGGCGGAAAGGCCGTCGAGCAGCTCGCGGGTGCGGGCGATCCGCTCGCGCAGCTGCGCCAGGGTCGTCTCCGTGTCGGGCATGGACGGAGGCTCATGACCCGCCAGACGCGTGACCCCCTTCGCGGAGTCGGTGGCGATCTGCACCTGGCGGGCCAGTGCGAACATGTCGGGCGCCAGGCGCGCCTCGATCAGCGCCGTCTCGTCCAGCCGGCCGGCGTCCACCTCGGCCTGCGCCTTGCCCAGGATCGCCGACAGGTTGGCGAGCATGTGGCTGAACACCGGCGCGGACGCCTGGTACATCGACAGGGTCATCTCAGTTCCTCCGCGGCCGCTTCAGGCGGCCGTCCATCTCAGCTTGGGCTTCCTGGCCGCCGCCGTCTCGTCGAGCCGCCGCAGCGGTGCGTGGAAAGGCGCGCCCTTGAAGCGCTCCGTATCGCCCGCCTTGGCCGCCGACGCCAGGGCGCGCATGGCCTCCACGAAGCGATCCAGCTCGGCCTTGGACTCCGTCTCGGTGGGTTCGACCAGCATCGCCCCGTGCACCACCAAAGGGAAATACATGGTCATGGGGTGGAAGCCCTCGTCGATCATCGCCTTGGCCACATCGAGGGTGGAGACGCCCGTGTCGGCCAGCCAGCGATCGTCGAACAGCGCCTCGTGCATGCAGTAGCCCTCGAAGGCGGGCGTCATCACGTCCTGCAGGCGGGCCTTGAGGTAGTTGGCGTTCAGCACCGCATCGCCCGACACCTGGCGCAGGCCGTCCGCGCCGTGGCTCAGCATGTAGGCGTAGGCGCGCACGAACATGCCCATCTGGCCATGGAAGGCGCACATGCGGCCGAACGCCTGCGGGCGGCCGGCGACGCGCTCCTCGTGCTCGCGCAGTCCCCAAGCGCCCTCGCTATGGGTGATCCAGGGCAGGGGCGCGAAGGGGGCCAGCGCCTCAGACAGCACCACGGGCCCGGCCCCCGGTCCGCCCCCGCCGTGGGGCGTGGAAAAGGTCTTGTGCAGGTTGATGTGCATGGCGTCCACGCCGAGGTCGCCCGGCCGCACCCGCCCCACGATGGCGTTGAAGTTGGCCCCGTCGCAGTAGAAGTAGGCCCCGGCGGCGTGGGTCAGCCGGGCGATCTCCACGATCTCGCTCTCGAACAGGCCGCAGGTGTTGGGATTGGTGACCATGATGGCCGCGACCTCGGGGCCGAGCTTGGCCTCAAGGTCCGCCAGGTCGACACGGCCGTCCGGCGTCTGGGCGATCTCCTCCACCGCATAGCCGACCTGGGCGGCGGTGGCGGGGTTGGTGCCGTGGGCGGAGGTAGGCACGAGCACCCGGCGACGGGCGTCGCCTCGCGCCTCATGCGCTGCGCGGATGGCCAGCAGACCGCAGAGCTCCCCATGCGCGCCGGCCTTGGGGGAGAGCGCCACCGCCGTCATGCCGGTCATGGTCACCAGCCAGTGGGACAGCTCATCCATCAGCTCCAGGGCCCCCTGGACGGTGGAGAGCGGCTGTAGCGGATGAATGTCGGCGAAACCGGGCAACCGCGCCAGCCGCTCGTTCAGGCGGGGATTGTGCTTCATCGTGCACGAGCCGAGGGGATAGAGGGCCAGGTCGATGGCGTGGTTCTTCTGGCTCAGGCGCACGTAGTGACGCACCGTCTCGGGCTCCGACAGGCCGGGCAGGCCGATCGCCTCGCTGCGCACCAGGTCGCCGAGGTCGGAGGCGTCAAGCTCGCCATCAGGTTCGGGCATGTCGACGCCGGTCTTGTCCCAGCCGCCGAGCTCGAAAATCAGCTTCTCGTCCTGCAGCAGGCCGCGCGCGCCGGTCAGGCTGGCGGGCTTGCCGTCCTCCAGCTGCACCACCTCGGCGCGGCTGGCGGGGCGGATCGGTCCGGTCGTCGCGGTCATGCCAGCGCCTCCTGCAACGCACCCGCAAGGGCTGCGATATCCTCGTCCTGGGTCGTCTCGGTGGCGGCCAGCAGCAGGACGTCATCCATGCCGGCGCGCGGCGCCAGCCGGCTGATTGGCACGCCGGCGATCAGTCCTCGCGTAGCTAGCCGGTCCACCAGCGGGGCCGCCGGCGTCGGCAGGCGCACCGCAATCTCGTTGAAGAAGCAACCGGTCAGCACCTCGACACCCGATACGGCGCCCACCGCGACTTTCAGCTTGCGGGCCTGCTGATGGTTGAGCAGCGCCAGCCGCCGCAGGCCCGCTTCGCCGAGCAGGCTCATGTGGATGGTGAAGGCCAGCGCGCAAAGCCCTGAGTTGGTGCAGATGTTCGACGTCGCCTTGTCACGGCGGATGTGCTGTTCGCGGGTGGACAGGGTCAGCACGAAGCCGCGCTCGCCCGCCGCATCGACCGTCTGGCCGCAGACCCGTCCCGGCATCTGACGCACGAACCGGTCGCGAGTGGCGAACAGGCCGACGTAGGGGCCGCCATAGCTCAGACCGTTGCCGATGGACTGGCCCTCGCCAACCACGATGTCGGCCCCCATGGCCCCCGGCGACTTCAGCAGGCCGTAGGAGATCGCCTCGGTCACCACCACGATCAGCAGGGCGCCCGCGGCGTGGGCGGCCTCGGCGATCGCGGACACCTCGGTGGCCGTGCCGAACAGGTTGGGCGTCTGCACCACCACGCAGGCGGTGTCGCCGTCGATGTGGGAGAGCACCGCGGCCTCGTCGTCCACCGCCAGCGGCAGCGGATCGGTCCTGATGCCGGCGTGGTGGGCCAGGGTGTAGATGGTGTCGGCGTAGTGGG
>CAXTEX010000122.1:0-6643 GCA_964243445.1 uncultured Caulobacteraceae bacterium
CTGCGCAAGCTCGGCTGCGACATCGTCGTGCGCGGCGAGTGCGAGGAGATCATCGCCGCCCTGGCAGACCGTCCGACGCTCGACTCGGTTCCCGCCATCGCCTTCAACCGGGCGGGCGAAGCGGTCGTGACCGGGGCCGCCCACGCCAGCCGTTTCACCGACCTGCCCGCGCTCCGCTGGCCGTCGGAGTGGCTGCAGCGGCACGGCCACCACCACCATCGCTACGGCACCGACAGCGTAGGCCCCGGTGCGGAGGTCGAGGCCTCCCGCGGTTGTCCCTATCACTGCTCCTTCTGCGCCAAGATCGACTTCCGCGACGCCTATCGGAAGCGCGACCTCGCCATCCTGCTGGAGGAGGTGGACGGCCTGATCGCCCAGGGCGTGCGCTACATCTATTTCGTCGACGAGATCTTCCTGCCCAACCGCCCGCTGCTGGAGGCGCTGCAGGCCCGCGCCATCGAGTTCGGCGTGCAGACCCGCATCGACCTGTGGAAGCCGGACATGCTCGACCTGCTCGGCGCATCCGGCTGCGTGTCCATCGAGGCGGGGGTCGAGAGCCTGACCTTCGAGGGTCGCGCGGCGCTGGACAAGATGTGCCGGGCCTCAACCGACGAGCTGACGGACCGGCTGATTTACGCCCGGCGCAGCGTGCCCTTCGTCCAGGCCAATCTGATCGAGGCCAAGGGCGACGAGGCGGACCTGGTGGCCGCCTGGCGCGAGACGCTGCTGGCCGCGGGCGTCTGGGCCAACGACCCGGTGCCGCTTTATCCGTATCCGTCCACGCCGGACTATCGCAAACTCTGGGGCGAGCCGGACGAACAGGCCTGGGAGCGGGCGCACGCCCACTACCTGGCGCAGTTCGACCGCTTCAGCGACATCCAGGCCGAGCGGCCGGCGCCCCTGGCGGAGCTGGAAGCCGTCTGCGCGTGAGCGCACGCCCGCACGTGCTGATGACCACCGACGCTGTGGGCGGCGTGTGGACCTACGCCCTCGACCTGGGGCGCGGGCTGACGCAGTCCGGCCTGCGGGTGAGCCTGGCGGTGCTCGGGCCGGGCTTGCATGACCACCAGCGCGCGCAGGCGCGGGCCGCCGGCGTCCAGCTCGTCGAGCTTGGCGGCGCACTCGACTGGACGGCGGCGGACGAGGCGCAGGTCGCCTGCTCCGCTGCGGACCTGCGCGCCCTGACCCTCCGGCTGCGCCCCGACCTGATCCACCTGAACAGCCCCGCACTCGCCGCCTTCGGCCCGCTCGGCACGCCGGTGCTGGCCGCCTGCCACTCCTGCGTGAAGACCTGGTGGGCGGCGGTGAAGGGCGACGCTCCGCTGCCATCCGACCTGGCCTGGCGCGCGGCGCTCACCGCACGAGGCTACGCCGCCGCGCACGCCCTGCTCGCCCCCAGCCCGACGTTCGCTCAGGCGACGCAGGCGGCTTATGACCTGCCCGAGGCTCCCCACGTGATCCTGAACGGCCGCGCGCCGATCCTCCCATCCTGGGGGAGGGCGACCCCGCGCAGCGGGGTGGAGGGGACGCAGCCGCCGCTGCCCGTCGGCCCCCTCGGTCCGCTGCGCGGCCAGCTCCCCCAGGAGGGGAGCATCTTGGGTGTGGAGGTTTTGACGGCGGGGCGGCTTTGGGACGAAGGCAAGGATGTCGCCACCCTCGATCGGGCGGCCTCACGGCTGACGGGGATCATCGTGCAGGCGGCTGGGCCGCTCGCCGGTCCTGACGGAGACGCCCTGCACGCCGACCACCTGATCCCCCTCGGCCGGCTTGATGACCCGGCGCTGCACGCCCGGCTGCGCGCCCGCCCCATCTTCGTCTCCACATCCCTCTACGAGCCTTTCGGCTTGGCGGTGCTGGAGGCGGCGCAGGCGGGCTGCCCCCTGGTGCTCAGCGATATCGCCACCTTTCGCGAGCTCTGGGACGGCGCGGCGGTGTTCTTCCCGCCCGGCGACGACGGCGCCCTGGCCGCATGCTTGGCCGGCCTGGCCGCCGATCTGCAGCGGCGGGAGGCGCTGGGCTCGGCCGCCCGCACCCGCGCCGATCGCTACACCGCCGAGGCCATGACCCACGCCACCCGGCAGCTCTACGCCGCGCTCAGCCCCGCATTCGCCCGCGCGGAGGCGGCGGCGTGAGGGTCGTCTACTTCACCCATTCGCTGGCCTCCTGCTGGAACCACGGCAACGCCCATTTCCTGCGCGGCGTACTGAGCGAACTGATGGCGCGAGGCCATCAGGTGCGCACCTGCGAACCCGCGCGCGCCTGGAGCCTGGAGAACCTGCTCGCCGACGCGGGCGACGAGGGGCTGGACGCCTACCGCACGGCCTATCCGGAACTCGGCTCCACAGTGATCGAGCCGGAGACGGACCTCGCCTCCCTGACCGACGACGCCGACCTCGTCATCGTGCATGAGTGGAACGACCCGGCCCTGGTCGCCGCCCTGGGCGAGCAGCGCCGGCGCGGCGCGCGCTTCACGCTCCTGTTCCACGACACCCACCACCGCGCCGTCAGCGACCCGCAGGCGATCACCGCCTTCGACCTGGACGGCTACGACGGCGTGCTGGCCTTCGGCGAGACGCTGGCCGAGGTCTACCGCCGCTGGGGCTGGGGACGGCGGGTGTTCGTCTGGCACGAGGCCGCCGACGTGCGCCTGTTCCATCCGCCGGAGGTCGAGGGCGCACGCGAGGGGCTGGTGTGGATCGGCAACTGGGGCGATGGCGAGCGCAGCGCGGAGCTGGAACGCTACCTGTTCCGCCCCGCCCACGACGCCGGCCTGTCCCTCGACATCTACGGCGTGCGGTATCCGGCGGCGGCGCTGGACATGCTCGCCCGCCATGGCGCGCGCTACCACGGCTGGGTCCCAAACGCCGCGGCGCCGGCGTTGTTCGCCCGCCACCTCGCCACCGTGCACGTGCCCCGTCGCTTCTACGTGGACAGCCTGCCGGGCATCCCCACTATCCGCGTGTTCGAGGCGCTGGCCTGCGGCGTCCCCCTGGTCTCGGCGCCCTGGCGCGACAGCGAGGGCCTGTTCCGCGATGGCGAGGACTTCCTGTTCGCCGCCGACGAGGCCGCCATGCGCGAGGCGCTCGCCGCCGTGCGCGACGACGCGGGCCTGCGCGCGTCCCTGGTCGCCCACGGGCTGGAGACCATCCGCGCCCGCCACACCTGCGCCCACCGGGTCGACGAGCTGATGGGGGTCCTCGCCGCGCTGGACGCCGCACCCGATCGCTCCGCGAGCCAAGCCCGCCAGCCGGAGACCGCGGCATGAGGATCGCCTTCTACGGCTCCAGCCTGCTGTCGGCCTATTGGAACGGGGCGGCGACCTACTATCGCGGCCTGCTGCGGGACCTGGCCGGCCGCGGCCACGAAATCACCTTCTACGAGCCCGACGCCTTCGACCGCCAGAGCCACCGCGACATCGATCCGCCCGACTGGGCCAAGGTGGTGGTCTATGACGCGACGCCCGAGGCGGTGCGCGCAGTGCTGTCGCAGGCGCGCCACGCCGACGTCGTGGTCAAGGCAAGCGGCGTGGGCGTGTTCGACGACGAACTGCTCTGGGGCGTCCTCGATCAGGCGTCCCCCCACGCCCTGACGATCTTTTGGGACGTGGATGCGGCCGCGACCCTGGAGGAGATGCGCGCAGGCGGTCCCGCCCATCCGGTCCGTCGCGCCCTGCCCTGCTTGGACATGGTGCTGACCTACGGCGGCGGCCGGCCGGTCGTGGACGCCTACGACGGCTTCGGCGCACGCCTGTGCCGGCCGATCTACAATGCGCTGGACCCGACCACACACCACCCCGTCCCGGCCGAACCGCGCTTCGCCGCCGACCTCGGCTTCCTCGCCAACCGCCTGCCCGATCGGGAGGCGCGGGTGGAGGCCTTCTTCCTGCGCGCCGCCGACCTCGCACCGGACAAGCGCTTCCTGCTCGGCGGCAATGGCTGGCAGGACAAGGCCATGCCGGCCAATGTGGCGCGCATCGGCCATGTGGGCACCGCCGACCACAACGCCTTCAACACCTCGCCGCTCGCGGTGCTGAACGTGGCGCGCGACAGTATGGCGGCCATGGGCTTTTCCCCCGCCACCCGGGTGTTCGAGGCCGCCGGCGCCGGCGGCTGCCTGATCACCGACGCCTGGGAGGGGCTCGAGCTGTTCCTGCAGCCGGACGAGGAGGTGCTGGTCGCCCGCGACGGCGCCGACGTGGCCGCCCACCTCGCCGCCCTGACCCCGCAGCGCGCCCGCGCCATCGGCGAGGCCGCCCGCGCCCGCATCGCCGCCGAGCACACCTATGTGCGGCGCGGCGCCGAGGTCGACGCCCTGCTGCGCACCGAGGCGGCGCGCAAGCGCGCAGCGCGGGTGGCCTGATGAAGCTGGTGGTGCTGGGCCTCAGCCTCTCCTCCTCCTGGGGCAACGGCCACGCGACCACCTACCGGGCGTTGCTGAAGGCGTTCGCCGCGCGCGGGCACGAGGTGCTGTTCCTGGAGCGCGACGTGGCCTGGTACGCCAGCCAGCGCGACCTGGAGCGGCCCGGCTACTGCCGGCTTGAGTTCTACCGCGACCTCGCCGGCCTGGACCGCTGGCGCGCGGAGATCGCCGGCGCGGACGCGGTGATCGTCGGCTCCTACACGCCCGACGGAGTGGAGGTCGGGCGGCGGGTGCAGGCCTGCGCGCGCGGCGTCGCGGCCTTCTACGACATCGACACCCCGGTGACGCTGGCCAAGCTGGAGCGCGGCGACCACGAATACGTCTCGCCCGAACGGATCGCCGGCTACGACCTCTATCTGTCCTTCACTGGCGGCCCGACCCTGGAGCGGCTGGAGCGGGCCTACGGCTCGCCCGCGGCCCGGGCGCTCTACTGTTCGGTGGACGAGAGCGTCTACCGTCCCATGGCGGCGGAGCGGCGCTGGGACCTCAGCTATCTCGGCACCTACAGCGCGGACCGCCAGCCGGGGCTTGAGCGGCTGCTGCTCGGCCCCGCGCGCGCCGCACCGCACCTGCGCTTCGCCGTCGCCGGACCCCAGTATCCGGCCGACATCGCCTGGCCCGCCAATGTGGAGCGGCTGGAGCATGTGGCGCCGGCGGACCACCGCGCCTTCTACACCGCCAGCCGCTACACCCTGAACCTCACCCGCGCCGACATGGTGGCGACGGGGTGGAGCCCCAGCGTGCGCCTGTTCGAGGCCGCCGCCTGCGCCACGCCGGTGATCTCCGACACCTGGCCGGGGCTGGAGACGCTGTTCCAGCCCAGCCGCGAGATCGTGCTGGCGGAAGACGGCACGACGGTGCTCGCCGCGCTGGCCGACCGCGATGAGGCCGCGCGGAACGCCATGGGCCAGGCGGCGCGCGCCCGCGTGCTCTCAGCCCACACCGCCGACCACCGCGCCGCCGAACTGGAGACCGCGCTGCGGGAGGCGGCGGCGAGCCATGGGCGACGGATG
Source organism: uncultured Caulobacteraceae bacterium (assembly GCA_964243445.1). Classification (GTDB taxonomy): domain Bacteria; phylum Pseudomonadota; class Alphaproteobacteria; order Caulobacterales; family Caulobacteraceae; genus CAHJWH01. The sequence goes on from CAXTEX010000122.1 coordinate 5,433, forward strand.
CTGGCGGAGGCGTGAAGGCGGGCTGTCCGCTGCGCCGCAGAGTGTCGAACGGGTTCCAGGACTTCAAGCGCAGCGTTCCTTGGCTCACCCAAGCAAGATAGCGCGTCCGCTTACCGCGCCATCCTCAATGCGGAGGAACGACCCATAGCTGACTCGGGGCCTCAGAAGTCAGTGCCTCGCTTTGATGCGAGGCGAGCGTAATTCGAGGGCTCAAAAAGTATCCGCAGTTCAGACGGATCGTTAATAAGGGTTGCGAGCCGCACGCGAGCATCTTGAGCCGCTTCTACGACCTTTCGCCAGCCCTCGTCAGCGAGTATGGCCTCGTGATCAAAGTCGTTGTCCCGAGGAGCTCTGTATTGATCGAAGAGTGTGTGAAAGCTCGCTACTGCATGAGCCTCCTCAACTGATAAGAGGCCTTCCGCTACGCGGGCAGGGTAGCCACCTTCATTCTCGTTCAGCACGAGTCCATCGAAGTAGCAGCACACATACTCCTCGAATGTATAATGTGGATTGCCACTTTGAGGATTTAGCCAAGTTGCACGCTGCATCCCAAGGTTCGCAATCTCTTCGACGGACCCCAGCCAGTTGGATCGCCAGTTCACCCGAAGCTCAGCCCTGCCGTCCACAGCCAAAAGGCACCTCCAAAGGGAACACTACGTATGTACCCTCGGGAGCGAAGGTCTGAAATCCACCCACAGCCCGCATTCGGAGCGTCCGCTTCACGGAACGGACATTTCGGCCGTCACGCGAGGCCTGAGCAAAGGCTACGAGTAAGAACAAAGCGGCAACCCGTCCTCTGGCGTGAGCGGCCTCGTGGGTGCACGGTGCTCGGGCCGGCTCAGGCTGGCGGGTCTTTGACATTGTGAAGGACTGACGAACAGACGGCCGTGTCAGGCCGGCCGTCAGCTCGGGCGCGCTCGCGGCTCACCCAAGGGCCGCGCCGACCGCGGCGGCCCCGGCGGCGCCGGTCCCCTGCAGCCGGAGCGCGGTGGCGGCCGTGACGCCGCCGAGCGCATAGACCGGCAGTCCGGCCTCCCGGACGAGGCGGGCGAAACGGGTTGGGCCGAGGGGCGCGCCGGCGGTGGGGCTGAGGCTCGGGAAGACGGCGGAGAGGAGGGCGGCGTCAAGGCGGGCGGCCTCCGCACGGGCCAGGGCCGCCGCGCCGTGGGCCGCGCCGGTCAGGAGCCACAGGGGGCGGCGGGCGCGCAGGC
>CAXTEX010000123.1:0-6553 GCA_964243445.1 uncultured Caulobacteraceae bacterium
CCGCCCCGCACCCGCGTCAGGCGCGCGCCCGCCTCGCCCGCCGCGGCCACCACGGCGTCCATGAGCGCTCGCCCCGGGCGGGGCTCGGCCAGCACCAGTTGCGGCTCACGCGCTTCCGCCGCCGCCAGCGCCTTGAGGATGGAGGGCAGCCGGCGCAGGTCGCCGAGGATCTCCGCGCCCTGGATCGTGCGCCCGAACGGCGCCCCGTCCAAGGTGACCAGGCCCGCCACCCGCATGGGCGTGCGGGTGCGCCGGAGCTGGGTCAGATAGGCCGCCGCCGCCCGACCCGAGCCGACCACCACGGACGGCGGCAGCTCGCGGTCCTCCAGCTTGAAGGCGGCCCCGATGTCGCCGTGCGCCAGGGCGTAGGCCAACACCCGCCCGAACGCCAGACCGGCGATCAGGATCGGCGCGACCATCAGCGGCGTGGAGCGGGGAAAGTCCTTGGCCCGGTCCGCGACGAACAGGATGGGCAGCAGCAGCAGGTCGGCGACCACTACGCCTCGGGCGATGCGCAGCACCTCGTTCAAAGTGGTGAACCGCCACATGGTGCGGTGCTGGCGGCCGAGCACGAAGACGACCGCGCAAAGGGCTGCGAACAGCGTCGTGGCGCGACCGACCAGATGCGCCGGGGCGGGCCTGCCCTCGAAATGGTAACGCACCAGCAGCACGCCGGCCATCGCCGCCGCCGACCAGGCCCCATCGTGCGCCAGCACCAGCCAGGGCGTCAGCGCCGGAGCGGGGAGCCGTGTTCGCGCCTTCGTCATGACGATGGTCCGCCGCCGGGCGGGTCTTCGTCCAGGCCGGAAGCCTCGCCCCGAGCGGTGTCGAGACCTGCACTCAGCTCGCCCGATGGCGCGCCGCGCCCGCGGGGCCGGGGCGGCGGGACCTCGACGGGGACCAGCTTCCAGCGCACCCGCGCGCCCTCCGCCCCTACCTTGGCGCGGAGCACCAGCTGCAGCGTGGCGCGGGGCTGGCCGCCGCGGAAGCACACCGACGGCTCCAGCGAGACCTCCGCCGCGTCGTTGCGGAACCACCAGCCCCGGTTGGACGGGCCGCGGAGCAGCAGGCTGCGGCCGTCGCGTGCCAGGGAAGCCTCGACCTCCGGCCAGATGTGGAAGCGGATGCAGAAGGCGATGGGCTTGCGAGGGGCCACCTTGCCGGGAGCGGGCGTCAACACGTCTTCGCCCCGGATTTCGTCGGCGCCGTGGTTCAGGAACAGCCGGCGATCGTGGCTCAGGCCGAAGCCGCCCGCCCAACCGTCCTGCGCCAGCTCCAGCCAGGCGCCGGTCTCGTTCTCCTCGCGCCTCACCACGACATGGGTCGCGCCCCCGATCAGCCGGGCGCCGAGCGCGCGGGCGAGGAAACCCTTGAGCGGCCGTCCGGCCGAGCCGCCGGCCACCTGCAGCGTCCCGCCCGCCGCGGTCAGCCGCAGCGCCTGCGGCCCCGCCGCGTCGGGGCTCCAGCCGCCGCCGCAGAACAGCCGGTCAGGGCCGGCGGTCAGCTCCAGGGCGGCGGGCTGGGCGCAGGCGGTGACGCTCCACGCGCCCGTGGCCGGCGGCCCGGAGTCCACCATGGCGTGCAGCCTGGTCCCGTCGAGGCGATGGTAGCCGCTGTGCGGCGCATGGCTGGGGGCGGGGCTGTCGAAGGCGTCCTCGTTCAACGCCGCCCGCACGCGCTCGGCTTCCGCCGCCTCGCCGCCGTGGAAGCTGGCCAGCCGACCGTCGGACAGGACGTGGAAGCGCAGCGCCGCGGCCAGCCGGTCCATGGCCGACACCACGGCCGGGGCCGTCTCTCGCCCCCGCTGCAGCAGCAGGTCGTCCAGCGTCAGCAGGTCCAGCAGCAGCTCCAGCCCGGCCTGGGGCGATCGGGTGCGGTGCCCGCCATCGGGCAGCACGGCCAGGACCAGTGCCGCGTTCAGCCGCGCCTGGGCCCGGTCGAGCAGCTGTTCCGCCTCGCGCCCGGCCAGGGCGCCGGCGGCCACGGCCACGGCGCAGGCGCGCTCGGCGGAGCGGGCGGGCTCCCCGACGACTGAGGACAGCACCTGCGCCTGGTGCAGCAGCGAGGCGCTGAGCTCGGCCGCCTCCACGTCCGACGCCACAGCTCCCATGCGCCGGGCGCCGGACGCCAGGTTGAACACGCGCCGCTCCAGCACGTCGCTGCTCCAGGCGAAGGCGTTGGGACGATGGAACAGCCGCCGCCATTCCAGGAACAGGCGCAGCGCCTCCCGCGCCCCGGGCTCCCCGCAGGCGATCAGGTCGGGCGCGAAGGCGAAGCGGTGCAGCTCCACGGCGAACCGGCGAGTCGGGCTCGCCCGATCCCAGGGATCGCCGCCGGCGCCCATCTGCAGCTCCGCCCCGGCGAGCTCGAGCCGTCCGGCCAGGATGGCGCGGCCCGCGTCGGGGTCGGTCGGTCGGAAGTCGCGCGGGGTGGCGGTCAGGCGGGGCGCCCGGGCGCGTCTCAGACGATGGGAGCCTGCGGTCAGCCCCCGCCACTCGCCCGCCAGCCGCCGGCCGGTCGCGGCGCCGATCGCCAGCGCCCAGAGGGCCGCACCGCCGCCCGCGCCGGAGGCCCCGCTCGCCCGCGTCACCGTCGCGCCCAGCGGCCTCAGCCGCCCAGGCCGATCATGCGGCCCTCAGGGCGGAGATGTTGGCGGCGTAGGCGTCGGGGCCGCCCTTGAAGACGGCGGTGCCGGCCACGAGCGCCGTCGCTCCGGCGTCCAGGCAGGCCCGGGCGTTGACGGCCGTCACCCCGCCGTCGACCTCCACCACGATGTCCAGCCCGGCCCGCTCGACCAGCTCGGCCAACCGCTCCACCTTCTGCAGCTGGGAGCTCATGAAGCTCTGGCCGCCGAAGCCGGGGTTGACCGACATGACCAGCACCAGGTCCACGTCCTCCAGCATGTAGGCGACGGCGTCCACCGGCGTGGACGGGTTGAACACCACGCCCGCCTTGGCGCCCAGCTCGCGGATGCGGCGGCAGGTGCGGTTCAGGTGCGGGCCGGCCTCCGGATGAACGCTGATCACGTCGGCCCCGGCCTCGCGGAAGGCCTCCAGGTGCGGGTCGGCCGGTGCGATCATCAGGTGCACGTCGAAGGGCAGGGCGACGTGGGGGCGCAGCGCCTTGAGCACCGCCGGTCCGATGGTGATGTTCGGCACGAACCGGCCGTCCATCACGTCCATGTGCAGCCAGTCGGCGCCCGCCGCCTCGATCGCGCGCGCCTCCTCGCCCAGCCGGGCGAAATCGGCCGACAGGAGGGACGGCGAGATGATCGGCGTGGCCGGGCTCATGGCCAAGGACTAGGGCCGCCGCCCCGTTGAGGCAAGGCGCGCCCGGGTCGCGTCGGACGGCGCGTCAGCCCGCCGGCGGCGGGGGAGGCGGCGGTCCGGCTTCGCCGGCCGGGATGATCCGCGCGCGCGGTCCGAAGCTGACATAGACGTGCGCGCCGATGGGGATGGGCGTGCGGTCGAGCTGGACGATCTCCAGGATGCGGCTATCGCGCACCATGCGCACGTCATAGGCGAAGCCGTCGTGCTCGCTGGCCTTGTGCTCGATCACATGCCCCAGCAGGGCGCCGGCCAGGGCGCCCACCACCGCGCCCGCCGCATCGCCGCCGATCGCCCCGCCGCTCACCCCGCCGACGATGGCGCCGGTGGTCAGCCCTGCGCCCGTTGTCTGACCGCCGACTGTCACCGGGCGGAAGTTCACCACGGTCGCCGGCGCCAGGGGCACGGCCTGCCCGGCCTCGAAGGGCGCATAGTTGTTCGCGTTTGGCGTCGCGCAGGCGCTCAGACCCGCCGCGGCCAGCAAGGCGGAGGCCAGGACGACAGGGCGAAACGAAAGGTTGGACCGGGACATGAACGCAGGACCTTCTCACTGACGCGCGGGACGGCGGCGTCGTCCTCTACGCCGGCCGCCGTACGAAACGGGAGACGAAGAAACCGTCTCCGCAAAGCTCCGGTTCCGCGCCGCCCGGGAGCAGGCGGACGGCGCCCCGAGGTGTCACCGCCCGCGCGGGCGTTCCCGCCTCGCCGGCTTGGACCGGCTCGAGCTGATAGTCAGCGTGACGCTGCAGGAAGCCTTCCGCCTGCGCCTCGCCCTCCTCCGGCTCCAGGGAGCAGACGCAGTAGACCAGCCGCCCGCCCGGGCGGACGCGATCGGCCGCGGCGTCCAGCAGGCGCCTCTGCAGGGCGCACAGCTTGGCGATGTCGGCCGGCCGCGCGGCCCACAGCACGTCGGGGTGGCGGCGGAAGGTGCCCGTCGCGCTGCACGGCGCATCCAGCAGCACCGCGTCGAAGGTGCGCGGGTCCGCCCAGGCCATGGCGTCGGCGACCACCACCTCGGCCTCCAGCCGGGTGCGGGTCAGGTTCTCATGCAGCCGCCTGAGTCGCGCGGCCGAGCGGTCCAGGGCCGTGACCCGCCCGCCCGCCGCCGCCAGCTGCAACGTCTTGCCGCCCGGCGCTGCGCAGAGCTCCAGCACCGTCTCGCCCGGCTGGACGTCCAGCAGGCGGGCGGGCAGGGCGGCGGCCGCGTCCTGCACCCACCAGCCGCCGTCTGCGTAGCCCGGCCACTCGGCCACATCGCCCTTCAACGATGTGCTCAAGCCGCCGGTAGGCAGGCGTTGCGCCTCCAGCGCCTGTACGAGCGCCGCGTCGGCGCCGTCGCGGAGGGAGAGGTCGGTCGGCGGCTCATGGGCGATCTCGGCCGCGATGGCCATGGCCGCGGCTTCGCCATAGGCCGCCCGCCAGCGCGCCATCAGCCAGGGCGGCGCCAAGGCTTCGGCCGTTCCCGCCGGCGCCCCGTCGCGGGCGAGGCCGCGCAGCACCGCGTTCACCAGCCCCTTGAACGGTCGCGTGGCGTTGGCGCTCGCCGCCTGCTCCACGCTCACCGACACCGCCGCGTGGGCGGCCACGTCCATGTAGAGCACCTGCGCCGCGCCGAGCCGCAGCAGCCAACGGACCGATTCGGGCGGGGGCTTCTGCAGCTTGGAGTCCAGGGCCGCGTCCAGCGGTCCGAGCCGGCGCAGCACGGTCCCGGCGAGCGCCCGGGCGAAGGCGCGCTCCCGCGGCGTCAGGGCGGTGAACGTCGCCTGGCTCAACGCCTCCTCCAGTCCGCCCCGCCGGGCGACGCCAGCCTGCACCAGCTGCAGCGCCGCCGTCCGTGCGGCCAGGCCCTCGGGCGGTGGGCGGACAATCTCTTCGCGCGGCGGCTTCGTTTCGGCGTCCATGGCGCCTAGATCAGCCGGTGCGCGCTCTGCGGCAAGGAGTTCACCATGACCGACATCGCTCCCGTCTCGACCTTCCCGACGTCCGAAGCCGAAATGCTGGCCGCCGAGGCGCCCGGCGCCGCCCCCGGCAAGCCGCTCAGCGACGCCGCCCGCCGCGCCCTGGAGGAGGCCGCCCAGCGCCGCGCGGCGATAGACGCTGCGGCCAAGGCTTCCGGCGGCGCGCCCGAGCAAGGCGGCCCCACGGGCCTGGAGCCGACCCGCTACGGCGACTGGGAGCACAAGGGCATGGCCATCGACTTCTCCTGACATCAGAGAGGCGAGGAACGTCGCCGTCGCGCAAAGGGGTGCTTTGAGTCCTTGCTGCGTGCTTCGAGACAGGCTGCTGCGCAGCCTTCCTCAGCATGACGAAGAGAAAGGGGACGCAACCCCAGCCCTCGTCATCCTGAGGAGCCCTCGCAGAGGGCGTCTCGAAGGACGCAGACCGCGAGACGCGCGCGCAGCTTAAGCCCAGACCTTGAAATGCTTGGACAGTTTCAGGCCCTGGCGCTGGTAGTGGGAGCCGTGGAAGCCGTAGAGACGCGACGGGCGCTCGGTCAGCGGCTCATAGACCAGACGTGCCACCGTCTGGCCGTCCTCCAGCAGGAAGGGCGTCTCGTGGCTCCGCACCTCCAGCACCGCGCGCGAGCCCGCTCCCAGCGCCTCCTCCGTACCGAAGCCCGGATCGAAGAAGCCGGCGTAGTGGACGCGGAACTCGCCCACCGAAGGGTCGATGGGCGTCATCTCGGCGGCCTGGTCGGCGGGGATCTCCACCGCCTCCTTCGAGGCCAGGATGTAGAACTCGCCAGGATCGAGCAGCAGTTCGCCCACCCCGTGCCGGTTCGGCCGCGCCTCCAGCGGCTCCCAGAAGTCGCGGGGCGCATGGCCGTCCTCGCGGTCCAGGTCGACGACGCCGGCGTGGCGACGGGCGCGAAAGCCCGCGAGGCCCGGCGTCAGGTCGACGCCGACGCTGGCGACCCGGAGCGGCGCGGGCGCGCCGCGCTTCAGCCGCAACTGGTTCAGCCGGGTGGAGGTGCGCACCAGCACCGAGAAGGTCTGCGGCGCAATCTCCAGATACAGCGGGCCTGAGTACCCCGCCGCCACGTCGTCGAAGGCCTCGCCACCGTCGGTGAGCAGGCGCACGAAAACGTCCACCCGCCCGGTCGAGCTCTTCGGGTTGGCGCGGGCGGACACCTGCGCGGGCAGGGTCAGCTGCTCCTGCAGTTCAGCGATGTAGACGCAGCCGCGCTCCAGCACCGCGCCGCCGGTCAGGTCCAGCCGGTGCATGGC
>CAXTEX010000124.1:0-6519 GCA_964243445.1 uncultured Caulobacteraceae bacterium
CTGGCGGTGATCGGTGGCGGCGTGGTGGCGTCGATCCCCGCCTTCTGGGCGCTGCCGGCGAAGCTGCTGACCGGCGCGGGGGCAGCCGCTGGCATCGCGCTGATCAACACGCTGGGGCAGTTGGGCGGCATCGTCAGCCCAGTCATGGTGGGGCAGATCAAGGACATCACCGGCAGTGCCACCTCGGCGTTGTATGTGATCGGCGGGCTGTGCCTGCTCTGCGCCGTGCTGCTGCTGGTTTGCGGGATCACGCCGGTGCTGTCGTCCTCGGCCTATCTGTTCCACGAGACCTGGGCGGGGCTGCTGATCGCCCTGTCGCTGGCGCTGTACCGGCCCGACCGCTGGGGCGCGAGCCTCGCGGTCGCCCTGCTCGCCGCCCTGCTGCGGGAGCTGGCGGCCCCCTATCTCGTCGTCATGGCCGCCTTCGCCTTGCTCGAGGGCCGGCGGGGCGAGGCGATCGCCTGGGCTGCGGCGCTCGGCGTGTTCGCCCTGGCGCTGGCGGGTCATGCGGCGCTGGCGACCGCTGCGACCAGCGCCGCCGACCCGCGCTCGCCGGGATGGCTGGGCCTGGGCGGCTGGCCTTTCGTGCTGCACACCGCCCAGTGGAACGCCCTGGTCCAGCTCACGCCGCCCTGGAGCGCGGCCCTGATTGTCCCGCTGGCGGCGCTGGGGCTGGCCTGCGCGCCGGGGGCGCTGGGGCGGCGCACGGGCGCGGTGGCGCTGGGCTACATGGCCGGCTTCTGCGTGGTCGGGCGCTCCGACAACGCCTACTGGGGCCTGATGATCGCCCCGCTCTGGCCCCTGGGCCTCGCCGGCGTGGACCTCACGATGCGCCGGCTGGTCGTGGGCGTGAGGGCGATGGCCCGGCCCTCGACCCCCTCATGGGTGGGAACCGCCGATGTCCGTTGAAGCCCTGTCTCCAGGTGGACTAGCCGGCGACAGGCTGGTTGGCGCCGGCCTGGCCCGCAGCGCCTGCCGCCCGGAGGCGCGCCGCTCGGTCTCCATCGTCGCCCCGGCCTACAACGAGCGCGACAACATCCGCCCCCTGGTGCTGGCCCTGGACCGGGCGCTGGGCGATCTGGCCTGGGAGCTGATCGTGGTGGACGACGACAGCCCCGACGGCACCTTCGAGGTCGCCGACGCCTGCGCCCAGGAAGGCTGGCCGGTGCGCTGCATCCGCCGCCTGGGCCGGCGCGGCCTGTCCTCGGCGGTGGTGGAGGGCGCGCTCGCCTCCTCGGCCGAGTATCTGGTGGTCATGGACGCCGACCTGCAGCACGACGAGACGGCGATCCCCGCCCTCCTCGCCGCGCTGCGCGGCGGGGCGGAGCTGGCGGTCGCCAGCCGCCATGCGCCGGGCGGAGGCCTCGGCGACTGGGATGCGAAGCGGGCGGGCATGAGCGCCCTCGCCACCCGCCTCGGCGCGCAGCTGGTCGGACGCGGCCTGTCGGACCCCATGAGCGGCTTCTTCGCCCTTCGCCGCGCCACCTTCCTGGCCTGCGTGCACGCCTTGAGCCAGCAGGGCTACAAGGTGCTGCTCGACATCGTCGCCTCCTCCCGCCGGGACCTGCGCATCGTGGAGGTCCCCTACGTGTTCCGCCGCCGCCAGCAGGGGGAGAGCAAGCTGGACGCCATGGTGATGGTGGAGTTCGGCCTGCTGATGGCCGACAAGGCCAGCTCGGGCCTGCTCCGCCCCAAGCTCTTGATGTTCCTGTGGGTCGGCTGTTGCGGCCTGATCGGGCATCTGGCGGTGCTGAGGCTGGCGCTGGCGGGGGGCGCCGGCTTCCTGGACGCCCAGGTGGTCGCCACCCTGTCGGCCATGACGCTGAACTTCGCCATGAACAACGCCTTGACCTACCGGGCGGAGCGGCTGAGGGGGCGCGCCCTGGTCTTCGGCTATCTGATGTTCTGCGCCGTGTGTTCGCTGGGCGCCGTCGCCAACGTCAGCGTAGCCAGCCTGGCCATCGCCCGCCATGCCAGCTGGCCCGTCGCGGGCCTCGCAGGCGCGCTGATGAGCGCGGTGTTCAACTTCGAGGTCGCGTCGCGCCTGGTCTGGGGGATAGGCCGCCGCCGCAAACGGGGCGCGAGCCGGCGGCAATCGGCCAACGCCGAGGCTCCCGTCAGTTTGGGCATTTCGTGACGCCCAGACGCGCCATCGCGGTGTTCCAGCCGTAGCAGGCTGGGACGAGAGCCGACGCGGGACGGTCGTACAGGACGAGTAGACGCTCACCGGACGCCGACATCGTCCAGCCGACCGCATTCGCCAGCTTTTCTGCCAGATGGACGGGCCGATGGTCTCTATCCAGGCCGTAGAGCTCCAGTTCCTGCGCGGCCGCACCGTATTGGAAGGTGACGGCCAAGACGGGCTGGCCGTCAAAGCTCCACTCCGGCGTCGGTCGCAGGGTCGGGCCATAGGCGTGCGGCCAAGCCATCGACCAGACCCGCTTAGCGTCCTTGACGGACAGCAGCGCCAAGCGGGTGGTCATGTCTCCAGGCGCACCGTCGCTCCACACCGCCCAGCGATGCTCATCGGCCGAGCCGGCGGCGGTCACGGCGAGGTCGTGCACGCGCAGGGCGGCTTGGGTCACGACGTCGCCCACCGGGCCAGGCGCCGGAGTCGAGGCCAAGGAGAGGGCGGCTGCGATCAGGATGGGGATCACGTTCGCTTGTTGACGAACCAGTCCGAGTAGGTGGAAGCCTGTCCTGTTTCCGGCAAGCCGCTAGCCACGATCAATCCCCAACCACGCTCTGAGATAACGAGAGGCGGCGCCAGAGTCGAGCCGCACAACTTTCGATTGCCGGTTGGCGCCAGCCTGTTTTGACCGCGCCGGGCTGGGGCGTTAAAGCCCCATCCTGTCCAAGGACGCTCCGCCGTGCCGCCGTACCGCTCCCGCACCACCACCCACGGCCGCAACATGGCGGGCGCGCGCGGGTTGTGGCGGGCGACGGGGATGAAGGACGAGGATTTCGGCAAGCCGATCATCGCGGTCGCCAACTCCTTTACCCAGTTCGTCCCCGGCCACGTCCACCTGAAGGACATGGGCCAGCTCGTCGCGCGCGAGATCGAGCGGGCCGGGGGCGTGGCCAAGGAGTTCAACACCATAGCCGTGGACGACGGCATCGCCATGGGTCATGCGGGGATGCTGTACTCCCTGCCGTCGCGCGAACTGATCGCCGACAGCGTGGAGTACATGGTCCAGGCCCACTGCGCCGACGCGCTGGTCTGCATCTCCAACTGCGACAAGATCACGCCCGGCATGCTGATGGCGGCGCTGCGGCTGAACATTCCCGCGGTGTTCGTCTCCGGCGGCCCGATGGAGGCCGGCAAGGTCGTCTGGAAGGGCGAGACCCGGGCCGTCGATCTGGTCGACGCCATGGTGGTCGCCGCCGACGACGCCGTCTCCGACGCCGAGGTGGCGGTGATGGAGCGCTCGGCCTGTCCCACCTGCGGCTCATGCTCGGGCATGTTCACGGCCAATTCGATGAACTGCCTGACCGAGGCGCTGGGCCTGTCCCTGCCCGGCAACGGCTCCACGCTCGCCACCCACACCGACCGCGAGCGCCTGTTCCTGGAAGCCGGCCACCTGATCGTGGACATCACGCGCCGGCATTACGAGGAGGACGACCTGAGCGTGCTCCCGCGCGCGGTGGCGAGCTTCGACGCCTTCGAGAACGCCATGACGCTGGATATCGCCATGGGCGGCTCGACCAACACCGTGCTGCACCTGCTCGCCGCCGCCCACGAGGGCGAAATTCCGTTCACGATGGCCGACATCGACCGGCTGTCGCGCCGCACGCCGTGCCTGTGCAAGGTCGCCCCGGCCAAGAGCGACGTGCACATGGAGGACGTCCACCGGGCGGGCGGCGTCTTCGCCATCCTGGGCGAGCTGGATCGGGCGGGGCTGATCCACGCCGACCTGCCGACCGTGCATTCGCCGACTTTGGCCCTGGCGCTCGCAAGGTGGGACGTGGCCCAGACCAACAGCGAGACGGTGCGCGACTTCTACCGCGCCGCGCCCGGCGGCGTGCCGACCCAGACGGCGTTCTCGCAGAGCCGCCGCTACGACGCGCTGGACGTGGATCGCGCGATCGGCGTGATCCGCGACGCCGCCCACGCCTTCTCCCAGGATGGCGGGCTGGCGGTCTTGGCCGGCGACCTGGCGTCGGACGGCTGCATCGTGAAGACCGCGGGCGTGGACGACGCCAGCCTGGTCTTCGCCGGCCCCGCGCGCGTGTACGAGAGCCAGGACGCCGCGGTCTCGGGCATACTGACCGGCGAGGTGAAGCCCGGCGAGGTGGTGGTGATCCGCTACGAAGGCCCCAAGGGCGGCCCGGGCATGCAGGAGATGCTGTATCCGACCAGCTATCTGAAGGCCAAGGGCCTGGGCCGCGCCTGCGCCCTGATCACCGACGGCCGCTTCTCCGGCGGCACCAGCGGCCTCTCCATCGGCCACGTCTCGCCGGAGGCGGCGGACGGCGGCCTCATCGCCCTGGTGCGCGACGGCGACCGGATCGAGATCGACATCCCGGCGCGGTCGCTGGTGCTGGCGGTGGACGAGGCGGAGCTGGACGTGCGCCGCGCTGCGGAGACGGCCCGCGGCGCGCTAGCCTGGACCCCGGCGACGCGAGAGCGTCACGTCTCCCCCGCCCTGCAGGCCTACGCCGCCCTGACGACCAGCGCGGCGCGCGGCGCCGTTCGCGACGTAGGTCAGCTGCAGCGTTGAGGGCGGTTCGGGTACGACCCGGCATTCGATGACCTATCATTCAGCCAGGGCGAGCCGCTCGCGGCCGATGGAGAGCGTTCAACGCGACGCCTCCGTCTTTTCATCGCAGGTTCTGCGGCGCGTCAGGCGCCGTCAACGTCTTCACCCGCGCCGTGGTCTGCGCATAGAGGCAGGCGACGTCGGCGTTGTCTTCCCCGGTCCCGCCGAGCATGTAGGTGCTGTGGTAGCTGCATTCCGCATCCCGGAACGCGATCCACGCGCGTTCCGCAGCGATCAGGCGCCTGAGGATTTCGGCGTCGTCGCGCGCGTCATCAGGGCTCGCGGGATGTTTCAGCGCGCCGACCAGTCCGGAATAGACGTCGTTCAGCCGCCGATCGGCGACGGCCTTGGCCTTACCGTAGCAGTTATCGACCCCCGGCGTGTCGCCGTGCCGGGCGAGACAGGCCTTGAGTTTGGCGTCGAGCGCGGAGAAGTCCGCCGGCGCCTCCGCCCACGCCGGTACGCAGACCACGGCGGCGAGGGCGACGATCAGGACGCCCTTCAAGGCGGCCCCTCTAATCAATGGCAGGCCTAAAGACATCGTCGTTTTCTCTCGCGACGAGATGATCGCCATCCACATTCCGCCCATCGCACCGTCCGCTTCTTGAGGCCAGGTCCGACGGCGTCATGTTCAACCGAGAAAGATATTGCTCATGAAGCATCCTTGACCAAGGTTCGTGGCTGCGGTACCCGCCCTGTCCAGGATATTGGAGCAAGACCATTGCGCACCCGTCTCGTAATTAGGACCGCGGCCCCGACCGGGTGATCTCTCGAGATCACGCGAGCGCGGTCGCTTACGCAAGGTCCCTCGCGGGGCCTTTTTTATTGTCCGAAACTCAAGCCGTCCCGGACCCGACAAGCCCCCATGACAGCTCACCAGACCATCGCCCACGTCGCTCCCGCCGCCGAGATCGAGACGCTCACCGGCGCGCAGATCGTGGTGCGCGCCCTGGTGGACCAAGGGGTGGACACCCTGTTCGGTTATCCGGGCGGCGCGGTGCTGCCTATCTACGACGCCCTGTTCCATGAGCCGCGGCTGCGCCACATCCTGGTGCGCCATGAGCAGGGCGCGGGCCATGCGGCGGAGGGCTACGCCCGCTCCACCGGGCGGCCCGGCGTGGTGCTGGTCACCTCGGGTCCGGGCGCGACCAATGTGGTGACGCCGCTGGTGGACGCGCTGATGGACAGCATCCCGCTGGTGGTGATCACCGGCCAGGTGCCGACCCACCTGATCGGCTCCGACGCCTTCCAGGAGTGCGACACCGTCGGCATCACCCGCCCGGCCACCAAGCACAACGTGCTGGTGCGCGACGTGAACGATCTCGCCCGCGCCCTGCACGAAGCCTTCCGCATCGCCACCACCGGCCGGCCCGGCCCGGTGCTGGTCGACGTCCCCAAGGACATCCAGTTCGCCAGCGGCGCCTACCAGGGCCCGCAGGCGCTCCGTCCCGCCCTGGCCTATACGCCGCGCCGCCAGGGCGATCCGGCGCGGGTGCGCGAGGCGGTGGAGCTGATCGCCTCGGCGCGACGACCGGTCTTCTACACCGGCGGGGGCGTGATCAACGCCGGTCCTGGCGCCAGCGAGCGGCTGCGCGCCCTGGCGCGGGCGGTGGGCGCGCCGGTGACCTCGACCCTGATGGGGCTCGGCGCCTATCCGGCCGGCGATCCGCAGTGGCTGGGCATGCTCGGCATGCACGGCAGCTTCGAGGCCAACCACGCCATGCACGACTGCGACGTGATGGTGTGCGTGGGCGCGCGC
>CAXTEX010000125.1:0-6483 GCA_964243445.1 uncultured Caulobacteraceae bacterium
TCACCCCCTCCGGCCAGGTCGGTTGCGGGCGGGGGGGCTGCTCGGTCCAGTGGGTCGGCGCGCGGGGATCGAGGGCGGCGTCGAGCGCTTCGCCGAGCGCCGCGGCCACCGCCCGGCCGAGCGCCGCCGGCGCCTGCACCTGTTCCAGCACCGGCGGATAGCCGCGCTTTGCCGACGCGGCGGCGGCGATCTGCGCCAGGCCTTGCGCCTCGCTTTTCAGCCGGCGAAGGGCGTCGTCGGCCTGGCGCGCGGCGTCGCGGGCCTGGGTCTCCGCCTGCGCTGCGGCGGCCCGGTCGCCCTCCGCCTGAACGAGCGCCTCGCGCACCAGCGCCAACGTTTTAAGCACGTCTTCGAACTGGGCCCGGGCGGCCGCGGCCGGCTCCTGCTGGGCCCCGTCGCAACCTGCGGCGTCCTGCTCCGCCTGCTCGACTGTGGCGTGGAGGCGTCGGGCGCGGGCCTTGGCTTCGACGCGGCGGGCCTCCGCCCCTCTGGCGGTCGCTTCAGCCTGAGCGAGACGCTCACGCGCAGCCTGGCCCCGCGCCATGTCCGCTGCGGCTTCGGCAGCCAAGCGCTCCACCTCCGCGTCGGCCTCGGCTCGCGCCGCTGCGGCCTCTGCAGCGCGACGTTCCAGGTCAGGGACCCGGCCGGACGCGGCGTCGAGGGCCCGGTCGAGCTGGGCGCGTTCGCCCTCTAGCCTTCCCAGCACGGCGGCGGCGTCGGCCAGGGCCTGCCCCTCGCGCGCCGCATCCGCGCCGTTGCGCTCCTGCTCGCCCGCGAGCCGTGCGATATCCGCCTCGGCCAGGGCCGCCTCGCGGGCCAGCCGTTCGCGTTCGGCATCCAGCCGCTGGAGCAGGGCGGCCGCGACGATCGTCTCCTCGCGCAGCGGCTTCAGCGCCGCCGCGGCGAGGGTCGTGGCGGCCTCGGCTTCCGCTGCGGCGCGCGCGGCGGCCGCGGCTTCGTGCGACGCCTCGGCGAGCGCACGCTCCGCCGCCATCGATCCCGCGGCGGCTTCGCTCCAGCGGGCGTGGAGGGCGGCGGCCTGCAGGGTGCGGATCTGGGCGGACAGCCGGCGATAGGCCTCCGCCCGCCGCGCCTCGCGCCGCAACCGGGTTAGCCCCGCCTCGATCTCGCCGGCGACATCGTCCAGCCGCTCCAGGTTGGCCTGGGCCGCGTCCAGCCTCAGGCTCGCCTCGTGCCGGCGCGAGTGCAGGCCCGACACCCCAGCCGCCTCCTCCAGGATGCGACGCCGGTTGGACGGCTTGGCGGCGATCAGTTCGCTGATCTGGCCCTGGCGCACCAGGGCCGGCGAGTTGGCGCCGGTGGAGGCGTCGGCGAACAGCATCTGCACGTCTCGCGCGCGCGTCTCCACCCCGTTGACCCGGTAGGTCGAGCCCGCGCCGCGGCTGATCCGACGCACCACCTCGATCACCGCCGCGTCGTTGAAGCGCTCGGGCGCGGTACGGTCGGCGTTGTCGATCTGCAGCGCGACCTCGGCGTGGTTGCGGGCCGGGCGGGCGGTGGACCCGCCGAAGATGACGTCGTCCATGCCGTCCGCGCGCATGGCCTTAGCGGAGTTGGCGCCCATCACCCAGCGCAGCGCCTCCAGAAGGTTGGACTTGCCGCAGCCGTTGGGGCCGACGATGCCGGTGAGACCGGGCTCGATGCGCAGTTCCGTCGTCTCGACGAAGGACTTGAAGCCCGTGAGCTTCAGCCGCTGGAAGTGCAAGACCGATCCGAGCGGACGTCCGAGGCCATGGCGAGCCGACCTTCATCGTCGTGTATGGAGGGGCGCGGGGTGGACGCGCCACGCCCGTTGCGGTGACGCCGGCGAAGCGCCGCCCCGCAGCCTGTCAGGATTCGCGACCCGGTCAAGCGGGTGCTGCGGCTCAGCGTCGGCGGTCGGGGGCGACGAAGCGGGTGTCGCTGTCGAAGAGCCAGGCCACGACCCGCGAGACGCCGATCACGGTGCGGCCGCGGGCGGTGACGCGGTAGCGGCCGCCGAGTTCTTCGACGTTTCCCGACAGGGTCTGTTCCGACAGCCGCCGCTCGATCTGCCGGTCTTCGCCGACATAGACGGAGGTGAACAGGCGGCTCATGTCGCGGGCGGAATAGTCCTGCTCGGCGTGGGCGCTCATCTGCCCCAGCATGAAGATGGTGATCGAACGATCCACCGTGACCGGCACGAGCACGAAGAAGCAAAGGTTGAAGGCCAGCGACAGGGCCGCGGCGCCCAACGCGTCACGAGGCCGAAGACTGCGACCACCGGCGCGCCCGATGGCCAGGGCCAAGCCGACCAGGGTCAGGACCGCGGCCAGGGCGATCAGCACGAGCCCACGGTAGAACAGCACGCTCACCCCGCCGAGCACGCCGGCCTTGAACAGCAGCACCAGCAGGGCGAAGCCGACCGTCAGCCCCGTCCCGTACAGCAGCGCCAGGGCCCCGAGTTCGACCAGTCCGGCCCTGAGATCGATCCGGACCGGGCGCGCGGGAGCAAGGGTGGAGGCTAGGCTCACGACGGGGCTCCTATCACGTCGACGGGGATGATCCGGGCCCGGGCGGCGGCGAACAGCGGACGCGTGGTCCACACCCAGGAGCCGGGGCGGCGCCAGACCGGGTCGGAGGCGTCGACCACCAGGGCGTCCACCCCGGCCGAGCGCGCGCGGGCGCGGACCGCCGCATCCGGAAGCTCGGCCGAGAAGATCGGCGCGAGCGCGCCGACCCGGGCGTCCACCGCCGGCTGAGCGGCGCCGTACAGGCCGGCTGCGTCGTCGGCCACGGCCGTCGGGTTGCGGCCATACAGGCCGAAGGGAAAGACCCGCGGGGCCGCCGGGTCGTGCTGCAGGACCGTGCGGGCGGGCAGGTGGGCGTCGGCCCAGACGTAGGCGGTGCGCAGGTCGCGCTGGACGGCGGGATCGGTGGCGAAGAAACGCATCGTCGGCGGCAGCGGCAGGCTGGCGTAGGTCCGCTCCTGCACGAGAGTGTAGAGCGAGGTCGCCAGGCCGATTGCTCCCAGTCCCCAGAGCAGGGGCGGTATCTGGCGCCAAGGCGGCTGTGCGCGGCCGCCGGCGTCCGCCTGTAGGAAGCGGCCCTCCAGCGCGGCGACGGTCCAGACCAGCGCTCCGGCGAGGGGGAACAGCACCACCCGCCAGCCCAGATCGTTGTTGTAGAGATTGGACTTGAAGAAGGCCCCGATGAACAGGCCCGCACCGGCGGCCATGACCAGGATGCGGGCGAACTCCGTCGGCGTCCTCGCTCCCCGGCGCTCGCGCATGAACAGCAGCGCGCCCGAGGCGAGCAGGCCGAAATCGGCGAAATAGTTCAGCGGGAGGCAGACGAGACGCGCGAGCAGCCGCGGCGGTCCAGCCGCCATGGCGTGCTCGACGGGGGAAAAGGCGCGCACGGTTGCAGCGATCGGGAAGGGACCGGGTCCGCGGCCTGCGTGAAGGTCCACGAGCTGCGGAGCGGCCAGCGCCAGGGCCAAGGCTCCAGCGGCGAGCAGGCCGAGGACCGGTCGCCAGCGCCGCGTCCACAGCAGCACGACCAGCCAGCAGCCCGCGGTCGCTACGGCGCCGATGGTCACCCAGACCGACAACCCGAACGCGGAGGCGAAGCAGGCGCCGGCGAAGACGACCCGGCGCGCTCGCCCCGAGCTCCCTGGATCGCTGAGCGCCATGAGCCCGACCAGGCTGGCGACCAGGGCGCAGACGTGATGGGGAACCCAGATCAGCGAGTCGAGCACGCCGCCGACCTGCTCGTTCCACCAGACGGGATCGGGCAGCCAGCCCCCGCCCGAGCGGCCCAGCAGCACGACCGGCACGATGTCCAGCCCGCCTATGGCCATGACCGCCAGCAGGATCAGGCCGACGCGCCGGCTCCAGGGCTGCGCCACGATCGCGGCCCGCGCCAGGACCAAGCGCAGCAGGGCGTAGAGCGCCACGCCGGTCCAGAACACCAGCCCGCCCACCGCCGCCCGTGCGTCGGCCAGGCCGCCGCAGAGCTGCTCCGACAGGGCTCCCAGGGTGTAGAAGAAATAGTAGTAGCTGACGCGGACAGGACGCAGGAAGAAGGGGTCGGGCGGCGGCGCGCCCCCGTCGTGGATCGCCTGGACGGTGGCCGCGTGCTTGACGAGGTCTAGGATCAGGAAGGGCTGGTGCAGCCCCCCGGCGACGTCGAAGTCGACCCACTCCACCGCCACCAAGCCCAGCCACGCCCCAGCCAGCAGGGCATCCAGCGGTGAAAGCCGGGGCCGCCAGCCTCCGCGAACGGCCAGGATGACGCCGACGAACGTCAGCGCCAGGTTGGCGACCAGGGCCGTGGTCAGGCCGAAGCTGCGCACCGCCAGGCTGTCCAGGACCGGCAGGGTCGCGACGCCCGCCAGCAGCGCCGCCGCGGGCCAGGGCTCTTCGGCGTGGATGCGCGAGGTCCGCCACGCGCCGGCCAGCCCCAGGGCGAAGCCTGGCGCGACCAGCAGCGGGATGTAGCTCAAGGTCGAGAGCAGCAGGCCTGCAAGGTCGACCAGGCTGTAGTTGGTCATCGCCGATCATCGCGGGGACGGGAGCGTCGTCCCCGCATAGACCAGCGGCCTTAAGGCAATGAGAAGCGGACGCCGTGGAACTCGCCCGGCCGTTCCGCTAGACAGGCGGTGAGCCGCTCGTCCGGCGCGCGCCAAGACGCGGCGACGAGAGGGGGAGGAGATCGACCATGCTGGGATTGATGCAGGACTGGCCGCTCACGGTCGACCGCATCCTGGATCACGCCGCGCTGCGCCACGGCGACCGCGAGATCGTCAGCCGCTCGGTCGAGGGCCCGATCGTGCGCACGAACTATGCTGGCCTTCACCGCCGCGCCAAGCAGCTCAGCCACGCCCTGCTAGACCTCGGGATCCGGCGCGGCGACCGGGTGGCGACCCTGGCCTGGAACAGCGCCCGCCACATGGAGGCCTGGTACGGGATCATGGGGATCGGAGCGGTCTGCCATACGCTGAACCCCCGCCTGCACCCCGACCAGCTGTGCTGGATCATCGCCCACGCGGGCGACCGGGTGATCCTGGCCGACGTGGGCTTCGCGCCCATGCTGATCGAGGCGCTCGCCCGCCAGCCCAATGCGGTGGAGCGAATCGTGCTGCTGAGCGACGAGGCGCATCGGCCGGCGCAGGCCGGGCCCGAGGTGCTCATGTACGAGGCGTGGCTGGACGGCCGGCCGGGAGACGACGCGTCGGGCGCGCCGGCCTGGGGCCGCTTCGGCGAGGAGACGGCCTGCGGGCTCTGCTACACCTCGGGCACGACCGGCGACCCGAAGGGGGTGCTCTACTCCCACCGCTCCAACTTCCTGCACACCTTCGTCGTGCTGCAGGCCGACATGATGGCCTTGTCGGTCAATGACGTGGTGCTGCCCATCGTGCCCATGTTCCACGCCAACGCCTGGGGCGTGGCCTTCGCCGCGCCCGCGGTGGGCGCCAAGCTGGTCATGCCGGGTCCCAAGCTGGACGGCGCCTCGGTGCACGAACTGCTGGAGAGCGAGGGCGTGACCTTCTCCGCCGCCGTGCCGACGGTATGGCAGGGACTGCTGCAGTATCTGGACGCTTCGGGCGCACGGCTGTCGACGCTGAAGCGGGTTGTCATCGGCGGCTCGGCCTGCCCGGAGGTGCTGCTGCGCCGCTTCCACGACGACTACGGGGTGGAGGTGCGCCACGCCTGGGGCATGACCGAGACCTCGCCCATGGGCACCATGGGCACGCCGGGCCCGCACGTCGCCGCCCTGCCCTTCGATCAGCAGATCGGCTGGCGCATGAAGCAAGGGCGTCCGCCCCTCGGCATCGAGCTGAAGCTCGCCGACGAGGCCGGGACGCCGGTGATCGAGGACGGCGCCGGCGTCGGGCGGCTGATGGTGCGCGGGCCCACCATCGCGCGCGCCTATTTCGGGCTCGAGCGCGAGGTGCTGGACGAGGAGGGCTATTTCGACACCGGCGACATCGCGACGATCGATCCACACGGCTGCATGCAGATCACCGACCGGGCCAAGGACCTGATCAAGTCGGGCGGCGAATGGATCAGCTCGGTGGAGATCGAGACCATCGTCATGGGCCATCCCGCGGTCGCCTGTGCGGCGGCGGTCGGCGTGCATCATCCCAAGTGGGACGAGCGCCCGCTGCTGCTGGTCCAGCTCAAGCCCGGCCACAGCGCGGAGCCGGCCGCCCTGCTCGGTCATCTGGAGGGCCGCGTCGCCAAATGGTGGCTGCCCGATGCGGTCGTGATGGTGGACGAACTGCCCCTCGGCGCCACGGGCAAGATCGACAAGAAGCTTCTGCGCGCCCGCTTCGCAGACCAGTACGCCTCCGCGCCGACCGCCGACGCCGCCCGCCGCTGAGCTTGCGCCTCCACCCGATCGGCGGGGGACGCGGCTCCGGCGTCGCGAAGCGAGTCCAGTCTCCAAACGCATCCGGCCGCGCTCGACTTGAGCGCGGCTTTGGCGGTGTGGAGCCGT
>CAXTEX010000126.1:0-6369 GCA_964243445.1 uncultured Caulobacteraceae bacterium
ACGAGACCCTGACCGGCATCGAGATCACCGACGTGCTGAAGGGCATCCCGCCCCGTCGGGACGAGCCGGAAGGCCCGCCCCCGGCGACCTCCACGGTCTCGGTCCCGCTGACCCACGTGGACCCCGAGCCGCAGCCGGCCTGAACGCTGATGCGCCATGCCGACGATCCTGAGACGCGGCGGCTACCGCTTCTTCTTCTATAGCCTGGAAGGATCAGAGCAGCCTCATGTCCACGTCGAGCGGGGCGTCAGCATCGCTAAGATTTGGCTTGAGCCCCTTCAGCTCGCCCGCTCACGGGGCTTCAGGGCTCATGAAATAAGTCGCATGGTGGTCATCGTAGAAGAGGATCGTAGCGCGTTCCTGGAGGCTTGGCGTGAGCATTTCGGCCGTTGAGCTCGACACCGATGTGGTGGACGTCGAGATTTCTGAGCACCTGCTGAAGATGGTCCTGGCTGATGGGCGGGAGCTCGCGGCGCCTCTGGAGTGGTTCCCACGGCTTCGCGATGCGACGGCGGCCCAATGCGCCAACTGGCGGCTGATCGGCGGCGGCCAGGGCGTGCATTGGCCCGACGTTGATGAAGACGTGGCCATCTCAACCCTCTTGCGCGCTCATTGAACGAGTGGCCGAAGCCTCTGGTCATGGGGGTGCTGAACGTCACTCCAGACAGCTTCTCCGACGGTGGGCGCTTCGCAAGCGTGGAAGCCGCCCTCACCCAGGCGCGGGCGCTGACCGCAGCCGGCGCGGATTGGCTAGACGTGGGCGGCGAGTCCACCCGCCCGCGCGCAGAGCCGGTTTCGCAGGATGTGGAGCTGGGGCGCGTGATCCCCGTGATTCAGGCGCTTCGCAAGAAGCTGGACACCCCCCTTTCCATCGATACGCGCAAGCCCGGCGTCGCCCGGGCGGCCCTGGCCGAGGGCGCGTCGATGTGGAACGACGTTACCGCCCTGTCCGGCGCGCCTGACAGCCTCGCCACGGCGGCCGAGGTGGGCGCGCCCGTCGTGCTCATGCACATGCAGGGCGACCCCGCCACCATGCAGGACGCGCCCCGCTACGACGATGTCGTTTCCGAGGTCTGCGCCTGGCTCGCTGCGCGGGCTGAGGAGGCGATGGACGCCGGCGTGCGGCGCGAGGCGATCTGGGTCGATCCCGGCATCGGCTTCGGCAAGCGGCTGGAGCACAACCTCGCCCTGCTGGCTCAGCTGGACCGGCTGACGGCGCTAGGCTTTCCGGTGCTGCTCGGGGCCAGCCGCAAGCGGACGGTGCAGCAGATCGACCCTAACGCCGTCGATCCCCTGGATCGGCTCGGCGGATCCCTGGCCATAGCCTTGCACGGCGCGGCGGCGGGGGTCGGCATGGTGCGCGTGCACGACGTGCGCGAGACGGTCCAGGCGCTCAAGGTCCAGGCCGCCATCCGGGGCGCTGCTCGGCCTCACTGGGAATGAGGGGTGTCGGTCGACCGCATCCACCGACCCGGGGGGCTGGGGGGGGCTGTTCAGGTTCCGGACCGTCAGATGTGCCCGGCCGACCGACGCTGTCTCTATGCTGGGCGCCTGGGGCGCGTCCGCGTTCGCAATGGGGCCATTTCGTGACGCTTTCCGAGGCGCTCCTTTCCGGCCTTTGGTCGCCGGCCGGGCAGGCCTTTGCGATGCCGCTCAAACGCTTAAGTAGGACGTCGTCCGCCTCGGAGCGCCCATGAGTTTCGACGTCTCACAGCCTGCGTCCCGGGCGATGGTCTTCTTCGAGCGTCGGGAGCTGGACGCGCTCATGCAGCTCTATGGGCGAATGGTGGCGGGCGGCGCCTGGCGCGACTACGCCTTGGACGGCCTAGCCGAGATGGCCGTCTTCTCCGTCTTCGAGCGCAGCGGCGATGCGCCGATCTACAGGATCGAGAAACAGCCCGCGCTGGCGCGACGGCAGGGCGCCTGGGCGGTGGTCGGGCGCGGCGGCGTGGTGCTCAGGCGGGGCCACGACCTGGCGCAGGTGCTGCGCGTCTTCGAGACGCGGCGCTTAAAGGTGGTGGACTAGCGGACAAAGAGAAACGCCCCGACCAGATGGCCGGGGCGTTGCTGCACGGACGTCAGCTCAGGATCAGCGACGGCCGCCGGTGAAGGCGAGCAGGAACTGGAACAGGTTGATGAAGTCGATGTAGAGGCTGAGCGCGCCGTAGTTGGTGGCCACCGCCAGTCCGCCGGCATCGCCGCTCATCTGATAGTAGCTGGCCTTCAGGCGCTGCGTCTGGAAGGCGATCAGCCCCGCGAAGATCAGCACGCCCAGGATGCTGACGGCGAAGGCCAGCACGGCGGAATGGAGGAACAGGTTGGCCACCGACGCGATCACGATGCCGAACATGCCCATGATCAGGAAGGAGCCGACACCCGTCAGGTCCTTCTTGGTCGTGTAGCCATAGAGGCTGAGCGCTCCGAAGGCCGCTGCGGTGACGAAGAAGGTCATGGCGATGGATGCGCCCGTGAAGACCAGCAGGTCGACGCCCAAGCCCGCTCCGATCAGGGCCACCACCGTCCAGTACAGGATGCCCGAGCTGCGCGGCGTGACGTTGCGCATGGCGAAGGTGGCGCCCAGCAGCACGATCAGCGGGGCCCACATAAGCAGTTTGCCGGCGCCCGTCAGACCGGCGAGGTGGCCGTCCGGCGTGACCAGGTAGAGGTAGTTGGCGATGGGAGCATGAGACGTCGCCCAGGCGAGCACGCCCGAGAGAACCAGGCCCAAGGCCATCTTGTTGTAGACGCCGAGCATGAAGGACCGCAGTCCCGCATCCACGGCCATGTCGGCCTGGCCCCGGTAGGGGCGAGCGAGGCCGCGATTGAAGTCGCTCATGGCGAACAAACCCTTTGATATGCGCCCTTCGACGCCCTGCCAGATATCGTTGAGCTTGGGGGCGCGCGCAAGGGCGCGCGCTTGATGCGCGAGCCGGTCCGCCGCCCTAAATCGAGGCCATGATCCGCCTGTTCGCCGCCCTGCCCGTTCCCTTCGATGTCGCCGAGGGTCTGGCCCGCCGCCAGCAGGGCCTGCCCGGCGCCCGCTGGAGCCCGGCGGAGGCCCTGCACGTGACGCTGCGCTTCTTCGACGAGGTGGACGAGACGGTCGCCGCCGAGCTGGACGCCGAACTCGCGGCGGTTTCGATGGCCGGCTTCGAGGTGGCGCTGGAGGGGACCGGCGCCTTCGGCGATCCGGCGCGGATGCGGGCGGTCTGGGCCGGCGTGGCCGAGAGCGAGCCTCTGCGCCGGCTGGCCGCCAAGTGCGAGACGGCGGCGCGACGGTGCGGGCTGAAGGGGGAGGCGCGCGCCTACAGGCCCCATGTTACCTTGGCCTATCTCAGGCGCACGCCCGAGCCGAGGGTCGCCGCCTGGGTGCAGGGCCACAATCTGCTGCACTCGCCGCCCTGGCGGGTCCGAGCCTTTGGGCTGTATTCCAGCTGGCGTTCAGCCGACGGCTCCCGCTACGACCTGGAGCGCGAGTATCCGCTGGGCTGACCGCCGCCCGAAGCCCGCTGCGAGGATCGCCGCATGACCGCCCTGCCGCCGCCCGACCTGCGTCCGCGCCGAAGCGTGCTGTATCTGCCTGGCTCCAACGTCCGCGCGCTGGACAAGGCGCGCGCCCTGCCGTGCGACGCGGTGGTGCTCGACCTGGAGGACGGCGTGGCGGCGGACGCCAAGGTCCTCGCCCGCGAGCAGGTGCTCGCGGCGCTGGGCGCGGGCGGGTTCGGCCGGCGGGAGGTGGTGGTGCGCGTCAACGGCCTGGACACGCCCTGGGGCGAGGCGGACCTGGAGGCGCTGGCGGCCTGCGCGCCGGATGCGGTGCTCGTCCCCAAGATCGCCGACGCCGGCGATCTCGCCCGCTACGACCAGCGCCTGACAGCCGCGCCTTCGCAGACGCGGCTGTGGGCCATGGTGGAGACCTGCGCCAGCCTGTTCCACCTGGACGCCATCGCCGGGCTCGCCGGCTCCACCCGCCTGGCGGCCCTGGTCGTCGGCGGCAACGATCTGGCCAAAGAGATGCGTGCGGAGCCCGGACCGGACCGGGCTCCGCTGCAGACCGCGATGGCCATGACGGTCTGCGCGGCCCGCGCGCACGGGCTGGCGGTGCTGGACGCGGTCTATAACGGCCTGGACGACGCGGCGGGGCTGGAGGCGGAGTGCCGCCAGGGCCGCGCCTTCGGCTTTGACGGCAAGACGCTCATCCATCCGGACCAGATCGAGCCGGCCAATCGCGTGTTCAGCCCCTCCGCCGCCCAGCTCGCCTGGGCCAAGGCGGTCGTCGAGGCCTTCGCCGATCCGGCCCACGCGGCGCTCGGGGCCTTGAGGGTGCAGGGCCAGATGGTGGAACGCCTGCACCTGGCCCAGGCGGAGCGGATGCTGGCGATGGCTCAAGGCTAGCGCTGGTCCGCCATCGCTGGGGCTCGCCCGCCTGCACGGCCACACGGGGCTGGACGGGCGAGGCCCCCTGATCTAACGCCGCGACTGGCGGGCGGGCCCTGGCGCACGCAGACGGAGCGGCGGCATGGCGCTGGTGAAGACGAGCCGACTGGCGGGAAGGCCCATCCCGCGCGCAGACGTCCCGCGCGCAGACATCCCACATGCAGCAGTCCCGCGCGCGGACGCCGCTCCGCCCGTGACGGCCGACGCGTCCGGCCCGGTGTCAGCCGCCGCCCGTCGCGACCCGCGCCCGCCCCGCAGCGAGGACTGGGGCCAGCGGGCGGCCGAGCGGATCGCGGCGGCGACCCAGGAGCTCGCCGCCGGCCTGGTCGAGGCCGGAGCCGCCGCCGAGGAGCTGCAGAGCGCCCTGGCCCAGATCGCCGAACGGGCGGAGACGGCGGCGGGCGGCTCCCAGCAGGCGCTCGCCGCGACCGGCGCCCTGGCGCAAGCCTTCGGCCGGGCGCGAGAACTCGCGGAGGCGTCGCTCGCCCGGAGCGAACGGCTGCAGACCCAGATGGGCGACGCCGCGGCCCGCATCGCCCTGTCGGCGGAGACTGTGCGCGTCAACGCCGGTCGCCAGCGCCAGGCCGTGCAAGCCATCGACCGGCTGGAGCGGCTGGCCGTGGACATCGGCGAGATCACCCGCGCCGTGGGCCAGGCCGCCGACCAGACCGGGCTGCTGGCCCTGAACGCCGCCATCGCGGCGGAACGGGCCGGCGTGGAGGGGCGCGGCTTCTCGGTGGTCGCCGACGAGGTGCGCGCCCTGGCCGAGCGGGGGGAGGCGAACGCCGCAACGATGGGATCGCTGGCCACATCGATGGCGGCGGAGGTGCGGTCCCTGTCCGAACGCGTCCGCAACGCCGCCGACGACGCCGAGGCCCAGTCCACAGCGTCCGAAGCGGTCGCCCGCAGCCTCCAGGCGCTGCGTGAGGACGTTGCGGCCCTCGCCCGCGGCGCCCAGGCGATCCTCTCCGCCGCGGTGGAGGCCGATGCAGCCGCACAGGAGGCCGAGCAGGGGGCGACCCAGGTGGCCGCCGCCGCCGAACAGTCCGCCGCCGCCGCCGCGGAGGCGCGGAGCGCCGTGGCCGAACAGAACAGGGCCCTCGACCAGGCGCAGATCGCCGCCGCCGGTCTGGCCCGCCTGTCCGACCGGCCCGACCGGCTCGCGGAGGGCGCCGCCGAAGCGGGCCTGGCCGCCGAGGAGCTGTCGGCCACGGTGCAGCAGCTGTCCGGCGCCGCTGCGGAGATCCTGGCCGCGGTGGCCGAGATCAGCCGCGGCGCGGAGGACCAGGCCGCCGCCACCCAGCAGGCCAGCGCCGCCATGGGCCAGATCGAGCGCGCCGCCGCCGACGCCCGGGCGGCCGGGCAGGACGGGCTCGACCGGGCCGGGGCGATGGGCGCGCGACTGAAGGACGGCCAGGGCGAAGTGGAGGCGCTGAACGCCGGGGTCGCCCGGGGGCTGGCGGAGATGCAGGCGGCCTCGGACCGGCTCGCCGGCCTGCAGCGGGACGGGCGACGCATCGCCCGGGCGGTGGAGGCGGTGAACCTCGCCGCGGCCCAGACCACCCTGCTGGCCGTCAGCGGCGCCATGGAAGCGGCGCGGGCCGGCGTGGCCGGTGCGGGCTTCGCCGCCGTCTCGGCCGACATCCGCGTCCAGGCGCGCGAAGCCTCCGACAGCATGGAGCGTATCCGAGAGCTGGGCGACGCCGTGTCGGAGGACATCGCCGCCGCCCGCGCCGAACTGCAGGGCGTGGCCGCCGTGCTGGAGATCGAGGTGCGCGCCGCGCCGCGGGTGACGCAGGCGCTGGCCGGGCTCGCCGACCAGCTCGGCGACGTGCGCGAGGGCTCGGTGGAGGGGCTCGCCGGTCTGCAGACCGTTCGCGCCTCGGCCGCCGAGGTGCTCGCCGGCGCCCGCCTGATCGCGCTCGCCAACGC
>CAXTEX010000127.1:0-6240 GCA_964243445.1 uncultured Caulobacteraceae bacterium
TCGGGTATGACGATTTAGCAAACCGTTGCCTTCAGCCTCTCGGCCACGTCACCTCAGGACGGCGGGACTTAGCGGAGTCCTCCGCGTCTGGCAATGAAGCCTCGCAGGCAGGAACCGAGTCGGCGCGCCCACTGCCGACACACCCTGCAAGAGGCTGGCGAGGCGTTGAACGATGCAGGCGCGCAGGCTAGCTTGGCGCGCCTCCGCCCAAGGACATCCATGCCGCCGCGCGCCCTGCTCATCGCCACCCTCCTCTGCGCCGTCGCTGCGCCCGCATTGGCGATCCCGCCCGGGGCCACGAAGGACCTGCCGCCGCCGCCCAACGATCCAACGCCCTACATCGCCACCAGCGAGAAGGCCGATCCGGCGCTGAAAGCCGCGATAGACAGTCCGGCGCGTCCCGCCGCCGACCGCGCCCGCGACGTCTACCGCCATCCCGAAAAGAGCCTGCTGTTCTGGGGGCTGAAGCCCGGCATGGTCATCGTCGACCTGCAGCCCGGCGGCGGCTACTGGACCCAGATCCTGGCGCCCTATGCGCTCGCCACCCACGGCCAGTATATCGCCGGCGGTTCGGAAAAGGGCCGCGCCGCCTTCATGGCCAAGTTCACCGACAAGGCCCGCTTCGGCGACGTCAAATACGTGATCTTCGGCGCGAAGAGCTCCGCCTTCATGTCCCCCGGCAGCGCCGATTTCGTCCTCAGCTCGCGCGAGCTGCACAACTGGGTCCGCGGGGATTATCTCGACGGCGGTTTCGCCCAGGCCTATGCGGCGCTGAAGCCCGGCGGCGTGCTGGCGGTGGAGGAGCACCGCGCCGATCCCAAGCCTCAGCTGAAGGACGCCGGCAACGGCTACACCGCCACCGACACCGCCCTGGTCGCCGCGGCCAAGGCCGGCTTCAAGCTGGCGGGTGCCTCGGAGATCAACGCCAATCCCAAGGACACCAAGGACTATCCCTATGGTGTGTGGACCCTGCCGCCGAGCCGCCAGGGGCCGGAGCCGGGCCAGCCGCCCGCGCCCGGCTATGATCGCGCCAAGTACGACGCCATAGGCGAGAGCGACCGCATGACGCTCCACTTCGTCAAACCCGTCTGAGGCCGTGACCGGCCGCTACTGGATCGCGCTCGCCGCATTGAACGGGCTGATGGCGGTCTGCGCCGGGGCGTTCGGCGCGCACGGCGTGAGCGATCCGGCGGTCAAGGACTGGCTGCGGGTCGGGGCTCAGTACCAGCTGATCCATGCGGCGGCTGGTTTGGCCTGTTTCGCGCTGGTTGGGGCCATGGCGCGCCAGGCGGCGATCGCGGGCTGGCTGTTCGGCGTGGGCGGGCTGCTGTTCGGCGCTTCGCTCTACGCTTTGGCGCTGGGTGGAGCGCGTCTCTGGGGCCTCGTCACCCCGATCGGCGGCGTGGTGATGATCGGCGGCTGGGCGGTGCTGATCTGGGGCGCGGTGACGATGGGGGAGACGCCCTGATGGACTCCGATGCGGTGATGGAGGAGTTCCGGGCGGCCGGCGCCCTGCGCGAAGGGCATTTTGTGCTGTCGTCGGGCCTGCACAGCGGTGTCTTCCTGCAGAAGAACCTCGTGTTCATGCATCCGGATCGGGCGGAGCGCATCTGCTGCGCGCTGGCGGCCAGGATCACCGATCGTGTGGGCGCGGTCGATGTCGTGGTCTCGCCCGCCGTCGGCGGCATCATCCCGGGCTATGAGACCGCGCGCTGGCTGAAGGTCCCGGCGATCTACGTCGAGCGCGAGGGCGGCCAGTTCCGCCTGCGCCGCGGCTTCCACCTTGAGCCCGGCGCGCGCGTGGCCATGGTGGAGGACATCGTCACCACCGGCCTGTCCTCGCGCGAGTGCATCGCCGCGATCCGGGCGACGGGGGCGGACGTGGTCGTCGCCGCCTGCGTGGTGGACCGCTCCGGCGGCGAGGCGGACGTGGGCGCCCCGCTCGTCTCGCTGGCCAGCCTGAAGGTGCCGGCCTACCCCGCCGACCAGCTGCCGCCGGACCTCGCCGCGCTGCCGGTGGAGGAGCCGGGCAGCCGGCGGCTTACGGCATGAGCGCGCACCCGCCACCTCGCGCGCGCTTGCGCCTGGGCGTCAACATCGACCATGTGGCGACGCTGCGCAACGCCCGCGGCGACGGCTATCCCGACCCGCTGCGCGCCGCCGCCCTGGCGCTGGCGTCCGGCGCGGACGGCATCACCGCCCACCTGCGCGAGGATCGCCGCCACATCCGCGACGCCGACATCGCAGCGCTCTCGGAGCTTTGCCGGCGCCTACGCCGCCCGCTGAACTTCGAAATGGCCATGACTGACGAGATGGTCGATCTCGCCGTCGCCGAGCGCCCGCACGCCGCCTGCCTGGTGCCCGAGCGGCGCGAGGAGGTGACCACCGAGGGCGGGCTGGACGTGGTCAAAGGCGCCAACCGCATCACCGCCGGCGCCGGCCGGCTGCGCGACGCCGGCGCCCGCGTCTCGCTGTTCGTGGAAGCCAGCCGCGACCAGATCCAGGCGTCGGCGGACTGCGGCGCGGCGGTGGTGGAGCTGCATACCGGGGCGTTTTGCGACGCCGTACGCCACGGCGACGCCGCCCGCGCGGAGCATGAGCTGCACCGCCTGCGCGCCGCCGCCGCCCAGGCCGCGAGCCTGGGGCTGGAGGTGCACGCTGGCCACGGCATCGACTATGCGACGGTCGGTCCCGTCGCCGACATCGCCGAGGTCGCCGAGCTGAACATCGGCCACTTCCTCATCGGCGAGGCGGTGTTCGTCGGCCTGCCGCAGGCCATCGCCCATATGCGCATGGTGATGGACATCCGATTGGGCCAGACCGCGTGATCGTCGGCATCGGCTCGGACCTGACCGACATCCGCCGCATCGCCGCCTCGCTGGAGCGGTTCGGCGACCGCTTCACCGCGCGGCTGTTCACCGACATCGAGCGCGCCCGCTCCGAGCGGCGGGGCGAGCGCGCCGCCAGCTACGCCAAACGCTTCGCGGCCAAGGAGGCCTGCGCCAAGGCGCTGGGCACCGGCATGCGCGACGGGGTGTTCTGGCGCGACATGGGCGTGGTCAACCTGCGCTCCGGACAGCCGACGATGGCGCTGACCAATGGGGCCCGCGCGCGGCTGGACGCCCTGCTGCCACCCGGCACGGCGGCGCGCATCCACCTCAGCCTGACCGACGAGCCGCCCTACGCCCAAGCCTTCGTGGTCATCGAGGCCGTCCCCTCAGCCGACGCGCCGGCCTGAGCCGCCCGCGCGTGGACGACCCTGCGCGCCGCCTGCTCGTCTTCGGCCACGGCTTCACCGGGCGCGCCCTGGTCGCGCGGCTCGGCGGCGCTTGGCGGATCAGCGCCACATCCCGCGACGCCGACACCCGCGCCCGCATGGCGGCGGAGGGCCTGGACGCCCTCGACCCAGCCGACGTCCCAGCCCTGGCCGACGCGGCAGGCGCAGCGGACGCGGTGCTGGTCGCCGCGCCGCCTGGCGAGGCCGGCTGCCCCGGGCTGGCGGCGCTCGGACCCAGCCTTCGCGCCGCCTGCCCTCGCCGATCCTGGCTGGGGTATCTCTCCACGACGGGCGTCTACGGCGACCGGCGCGGCGGCTGGGTTCGGGAGGACACCCTCCCCGCAACCGCCTCGCCCGAAGGCCGCCGACGCGTGGCCGCCGAAGCGGGCTGGCGCGCCCTGGCTGAGCAGACCGGCTCGCCCCTGTTCGTCTTCCGCCTGCCCGGCATCTACGGTCCCGGTCGATCGGCGCTGGACCGGGTGCGCGCGGGCGAGGCGCGACGCTGGGTCAAGCCCGGCCAGGTCTTCTCCCGCATCCACGTCGACGATCTCGCCGACGCCTTGGCTCGGGCGATGGAGCGACCGGCACGCGCCGGCGTCTTCACCCTGTGCGACGACGAGCCCGCAGCCCCCGCCGACCTCACCGCCTTCGCCTGCCGCCTGCTGGGCCTGACGCCCCCGCCGGAACAGCTCCTGGACGAGGCCGCCCTGTCGCCCATGGCCCGCCGCTTCTGGGCGGAGTCCAAGCGCATCCCCAACGCCCGCGCCAAGGCTGCGCTCGGCTGGCGACCGGCCCATCCCACCTACCGAGAAGGGCTGGAGGCCGTGCTGGCGGCCGAGCAGGACCGGTCCGACGCCGCCTGATGTTGCCCGCAGCCTTTGACGCCCCGTCTTGCCCGGGCTTGTTCCTGGAATCCAGGACGCCACGCCTGAGCCGTTCAGCACGCTCCCCTAGCCCCTTGGACAAGCTGGGAAGATGGGGATGGCCGCGATCAGAGTGACGTCCTGCCAGATGGCGCCCCGTCTTGCCTCCGGCCTATGTACCGGAGCGCTCCGCAAGGCGCGGTCTTTGACACGGGTCGCCCGAGAGCGCCTGCGGAGGCGATCGGAGGCCTCGGCCGACTTGGCGAGTCCGGCCCGCATGAGGGTCGGACCTATCCGTTCCAGGCGAACGCCCGGCGGCGGTGAAGGCGACGCGGCCGAAGTCCGGTGCTATCCGGCTGAGATGGTCCAGTCCCCCTCACCGCCCCGCCTGGCCGACGCCCTGGCCGCCGAGGCGTGGGCTGAGGTGACGGATTTGCTGGACCTTCAGCTGTCGCCCCTCGGCCTCCGCGCGATGGGGGCTCTCTCGCCGCGCCGGGGCGAGATCATCATGGACGTGGGCTGTGGGGCCGGACAGACCGTGCTTCAGCTCGCCGACGCGGTCGGTCCGAGCGGCCGGGTCATAGGCGTGGACATCGCCGCCCTGTTGCTCCACGTGGCGCGAAGACGGGCGAGCGGGCGCGAAAACGTCGACTTGATCGAAGGCGACGCCCTGCGGGTCGACCTCGCGGACGCCAGCGTCGACGCGGTGTTCTCCCGCTTTGGCGTCATGGCCTTCGCCGATCCCGTCGCGACCTTCTCCAATCTTCACCGGATGCTGAGGCCCGCCGGCCGCCTGGCTTTCGTCTGCTGGCGCTCCCTGGAGGAGAACGAACTCGACCTCCTCCCCCTTCGAGCAGCCGGCCTGGAGCACCGGGCCGACCTGACGCCGTTCAGCTTCGAGAGACCGGCCTTCATCGAGGACGTCCTGGACAGGGCGGGCTTTCGGGAGATCGGCATCACCGCGGACGACCAGGCCGTCAGCAGCGGCGACCTGGACGCCATGACCACGGTCCTCCTGAAGGTCGGACCGCTCGGCAGGATCGTGCGCGAGAACCCCGACTTGAAAGCGCTTGCGGAGCCGCGCGTCCGGACCGCCCTTGCCGCTAGTGGCGATCCAAGCCGCGTCGTCTTGCAAGCAGCCACCTGGGTCGTCAAGGCGCGAGCCTGAACCTCCTCCACGCGCACCCGGAGCGCAAACCGGTCCACATCGCGCTCACCGATCCTTTTTACTCACCGTCTTTCGGAGACGCACCTTCACGTGTCGCGGCACGAACATCGACCACGCCACCCACCCTGCAGCGCCCGCCACCAGCGCATAGGCGATCACCGCCTGCACGGCTCAGAGCCCTCCGGCACGGGCGACGTGGTAGGTGACGAAGGCCGCGGCGTAGGCCAGGGCGGTCATGTAGACGAACATGATGATCGGCCAGCGCCAGGAGTTGGTCTCGCGCTTCACCACGCCGAGCGTCGAGGCGCATTGGGGCGCGAAGATGAACCAGGCCAGCATGGACAGGGCCGAGGCCACCGACCAGTGGGCGTGCAGTATGCCCGTGAGGGCGCCGAAGTCCTTCTCGTCGGCCTGGACGGCGTAGACGGTGCCGAGCGCGGCCACCGCCACCTCCCGCGCCGCCATGGCCGGGACGAGCGCCACCGCCATCTGCCAGGTGAAGCCGATGGGAGCCAGCAGCGGCTGCAGGGTATGACCAAGGAGCCCTGCGATGCTGTAGTTGATGGCTGGCCCGACCGCGCCCGGCGGCGGAGCGGGGGTGGAGCTGAGGAACCAGATCAGCACCATCATCGCCAGGATCACCGTGCCTGCGCGGCGCAGGAAGATTTTGGCTCGCGTCCATACCCCCATCAGCACGTTTCCCAGCTCGGGCAGCTTGTAGGCCGGCAGCTCCATCAGAAAGGGCTCGGCCTGGCCGCGCCAGAACAGCTTGCGGATGACGAAACCGACCGAGAGCGCGCTGACGATGCCCGCGGCGTACAGGCCAAACATGACCAGGCCCTGCAGGCTGACCACGCCCCAGAGCGTCCGGTTGGGGATGAAGGCGGAGATGATCAGGGTGTAGACCGGGATGCGCGCCGAGCAGGTCATCA
>CAXTEX010000128.1:0-6190 GCA_964243445.1 uncultured Caulobacteraceae bacterium
TGCTGATGACGCGCCAGCCCTTCTACGCCCTGGAATACGAGGGCGTGACCTACGATTGCGGCGACAGGATCGGCTGGCTGCGCGCCAACGTGGCCCTGGCGCTGAAGCGGCCCGACCTCGGCGACGCGGCGCGAGCGGCGCTGGCGCCGCTGTTCTGAGCCCGCGCCGTCCAGCCCGACACTTGCCGCCAGCAGCTTGACGCTTTAGGCAGGCGGGCCGGTCGCGGAACGATCGACTGCCGTCCCGCCCTATCGAGCCGCCCTCCATGACCGCAGCGCCCAACGCCTCCGCCGCCGACGCGGCCGCAGGCGAGCCGAAGGAGTCTCCCCGCTTGGCCAAGAGCAAAACCGGCGGCGCGGCTCAAGAGATGATCGAGCTGGTCAAGACCATCGTCTACGCCCTGCTGATCGCCTTCGTGCTGCGCGTGGTGCTGTTCCAGCCCTTCACAATTCCTTCGGAGTCGATGGAGCCGACCCTGCTCAAGGGCGACTACATCATCGTGTCCAAGTTCGCCTACGGCTGGAGCCGCCACTCCGTCCCGTTCAGCCCGCCGATCGGCCACGGCCGCTTCCTCGGCCGCCAGCCCAGGCGCGGCGACATCATCGTGTTCAAGCTGCCGCGCAACACGGCCCAGGACTATATCAAGCGGTTGATGGGCCTGCCGGGCGACCGGCTGCAGGTCATCCACGGCCAGCTGTCGATCAACGGCGTCCCGGTGCCGCGCACCCCCGTCGAGCCGGGCCTGGAGCAGACCAGTTTCGGCGGCAGCTTCCCCGTCGCCCGCTTCAAGAACACGCTTCCGAGCGGCAAGAGCTTCGTCACCAACAGCTACGGTCCCGACGGCCAGGCCGACAACACCGGCGTCTATGTGGTGCCCAAGAACTGCTACTTCATGATGGGCGACAACCGCGACGACTCGCTGGACAGCCGCTTCGACCCCGGCGACGTGGACGCGGGCGAGGCGTCCTGCCCCTGGAACCGCGACGTGGACCGCTTCATCTCGCAGGACCTTGGCGTCGGCTTCGTGCCGTTCGAGGACCTGGAGGGCCGCGCCGACATCATCCTCTTCTCCTGGCGGCCGGGCGTCTCAGTGCTGAAGCCCTGGACCTGGATCACCGACGCGCGCTGGGACCGCTTCTTCCATCTGCTGGGCTGATGGCGCGCCTCGACGCGCGCCAGGAGGCGGTGGAGGCGCTGCAGCAACGGCTCGGCCGGCGCTTCGCCGATCCCGCCCTGCTGGAGCGCGCCCTGACCCACTCCAGCGTCGGCGACGGCGCGCGCGACACCTTGGACAACGAGCGGCTGGAGTTCCTGGGCGACCGGGTGCTGGGGCTGGTGGTGGCCGAACGGCTGGTCGCCGCCTCCGCCACCGCCAGCGAGGGCGAGATGGCTCCGCGGCTCAACCTGCTGGTCAGCCGCGCCGCCTGCGCCAAGGTGGCCCGGCGGATCGGGCTCGGAGCGGCGCTGCGCATGTCGGGGGCCGAGACCAAGTCGGGCGGCCGCGACAAGGACTCCATCCTCGCCGGCGCCTGCGAGGCGCTGATCGCGGCGGTCTACCAGGACGGCGGACTGGAGGCGGCCCGCGCGATGATCGCCGATGTCTGGGAGGAAGAGTTCGCCCAGCTCGACAGCCCCCGCGCCAAGGACGTCAAGACCCGCCTGCAGGAGTGGGCGCAGGGCGCCGGCCGACCCCTCCCCGCCTACACCGTGGTCGCCCGCTCCGGCCCGGAACATGCCCCCCGCTTCACCGTCGAGGCTGCGGTCAAGGGTCTGCCCCCCGCCCAGGGCCAGGGCGCCTCCCGCCAGGCGGCGGAAAAGGCGGCCGCCGAAGCCTTGCTCGCCCGGGAAGGCGTGGACTGACGCGCGCGACTTGCACGCACGTGCGTGCTTCGAGACAGGCCGCTCCGCAGCCTTCCTCAGCATGACGAACGGTGAGGATGATCTTCAACGCTCGTCATCCTGAGGAGCCCTCGAAGAGGGCGTCTCGAAGGACGCAGGCCCTCAGGCGATCCTCCACTTTCACGGGGATGGGCGGGACGAGGCGGGGCGGATGTGCGAAGAACGCCATGATGTCCGATCCCGCTCCCACCCGCGCAGGCTTCGCCGCCGTGCTCGGCGCGCCCAACGCCGGCAAGTCCACCCTGGTCAACCGACTGGTGGGCTCCAAGGTGTCCATCGTCACTCAGAAGGTGCAGACCACCCGCTTTCCCGTCCGCGGCGTGGCCATGGAGGGCGCAAGCCAGGTGGTGCTGGTGGACACGCCCGGCATCTTCACGCCCCGCCGCCGGCTCGACCGCGCCATGGTCCGCTCCGCCTGGGCCGGCGCGCATGACGCGGATGCTGTGGTGCACCTGATCGATGTGGAGGGCGAACTCAGCGACGCCGCAGGCCAGGCCACGCCCGCCCAGCACCGTTCGGCGGAGGACACCGCAAGCATCGTCGAGGGGCTGAAGGCGGCCGGCCGCCAAGCCATACTGGCGATGAACAAGATCGACCTGGTTCGACGCGACCAGCTGCTCGGCCTGTCTGAGCGTCTGTTCGCGCACGGCGTCTACACAGAGGCCTATATGGTCTCCGCCCACAATGGTTCGGGCGTCGACGACCTGAAACGGCGCCTCGCCGCCCTGATGCCGCAGGGGCCCTGGCTCTACCCCGAGGACCAGACCGCCGACCTGCCCGTGCGCCTGCTCGCCGCCGAGATCACCCGGGAGAAACTGTACCTGCGCCTCCACGAGGAATTGCCCTACGCCGCATCGGTGGAGACCACCGCCTTCGAGGACAAGGCCGACGGCTCGGCCAGGATCGAGCAGACCATCTATGTCGAGCGCGAAGGCCAACGCCCCATCGTACTGGGCCAGGGCGGCCAGACCCTGAAATGGATCGGCCAGAAGAGCCGCGAGGAGCTGCGCGAACTCCTCGACCGGCCCGTCCACCTGTTCCTGCACGTCAAGGTCGCGCCGAGCTGGTCGGAGGACCGCAACCTGTACCGCGACATGGGGCTGGAGTTCGACGCCTGAAGCCGATCCGTCCGCCAAGGCTTGAAACGCGCCGTCCCGCAGGCCCATCTTCGGGGTCGGGAGGAGACGCCGCGATGGCGAACACGTCGTCGGACTACAAGGTGATCTGCCATCGGTGCCGCCGCCCGGCGCGCCGCCTGGAGAGCTGGCTGGAGCGGCGTCGGCTGCGCACCGTTTCGCCGTCCAAACAGGGCGCGGTCGCCTATTCCCATCGCATCGTGGAGCATATGGTCTGCCCGGCCTGCCTGGCGGATGTGCGGGGCGGACGGCCGCCGGTGATCCACAACGGCTATCGCATCATCGGGCTGGCGGTCGCCTTCGCGCTGCTGTTCGCCGCGAGCCTGCCCTCCCTCATGCCCAATCTGATCGCCGCCTTCTGGCGCAACGGCGCAGCGCCCAGCGGCTGGCACGAGCATCGCACCGAGGGCCGACCCAACTTCCTGCAGGGCCGCTTTTGAGCCCATCCTCCCGCGACGGGAGGAAGCGTGGTCATGGAGTGGTGTGATCCCGCCTTCGTCCTCTCCGCCCGCATCCACGGCGAAACGGGCGCGGTGGTGGAGCTGCTGACCGAAAACCACGGCCGGGTCGCCGCCCATGTCGCCGGCGGCGCCTCGCGGCGGATGCGGGCCGACCTGCAGCCCGGCGTGCGGGTCATGGCCAGCTATCGCACGCGCACGGCGGAGAACCTCGGCTCCGCCCGGCTGGAGCCCTTCGGCGAGGGCCCTTCGGCGCTGTTCGACGACGCCGTGGCCCTCGCGGGCCTGTCGGCTGCGGCGGCGACCGCTCAGGGCGCGCTGCCGGAACGCGAGCCGCATCCCGGCGCCTATCTGGCCTTCGAAGCTTTCGCCGGCGCCCTGACCGCGCCCGACATCTGGCCAGCCATCTATGTGCGTTTCGAGGCCGGACTGCTGGACGAGCTTGGCTTCGGGCTGGACCTTTCGCGTTGCGCGGCGACGGGCGAGCTCGACGATCTGGTCTACGTCAGCCCGCGCACCGGCCGCGCCGTCTGTCGCGCCGCGGGCGAGCCCTACCGCGACCGGCTGCTGCGCCTGCCGCCCTTCATGCTGTCCTCCCAGGGCGGGCTGGACGCGGGCGACGTCGGCGACGGCCTGGCCATCACCGGCCACTTCCTGGAGCAGTTCGTCTTCGGCCCCCTGAACCGCCCCGCCCCGCCCGCCCGCGTATGGCTGGTCGAGGCGCTGGAGAAAGCCGGCCGGCTTTAAGGCTCAGGCCTGCTCCTACCGACGTGGCGGTCGCCGCGGAGCACCTCCAAGCGAAGTCTTAACGGCTCACCAGCTTCTAATCGCAGACGGGCGGGGGCGATCATGCAAGACGGGCTGCGCGCTGCGGACGCGTTGGTGACGCCGGACCGGGTGCGCGGCTATCCGCGCATGCTCCTGGCCCTCTACGCCCTGGCCCTGGTCGGTCTGGCGGCGACGCTGCGTCACGGGCTGGACCGCTCGGGCCACCCGCTGGGCGCCGACTTCATCATCTTCTACGCCGCCTCCAGCCTGACCCTGAAGGGACATGCGGCGACAGCCTACCTTCCAGCCGCCCTACTCGCCGCCGAGCGAGGCGCGGTGGCGGCGAGCCGGGGCCTCTATCTGTGGTGCTATCCGCCGAGCTTCCAGCTGGCTATCGCGCCCCTGGCCCTGCTGCCGTACCGCGCCGCGCTCGGCGTGTGGCTGGCGCTCACCGGCGGGCTTTATCTCGCGACCGTCCGCCTGATCAGCCCGACGCGCGCGGCCCTGCTGCTCGCCCTCGCCTTTCCCGCCGCCTTCCTCAACCTGGTGCAGGGCCAGACGGGCTTCCTGACCGCCGCGCTCCTGGGCTGTGGCCTGCTGCTCATCGAGCGGCGTCCGATCCTCGCCGGGGCGGTGCTCGGCCTGTTGATCTACAAGCCGCACTTCGGCGTCCTGGTCCCGCTGGCGCTCGTGGCGGGCGGGCGCTGGCGCACCCTGGCCGCGATGGCGGGATGCGCCGCCGCCCTGGTCGCGACCTCGGCCTGGGCTTTCGGGCTGGACGCCTGGCTGCAGTTCGCCCGCACGGTGCCGATGGTCTCGCGCAATCTCTCCGCGGGCCTGCTGCCCCTGGCCAAGGACCCCAGCCTGTTCGCGGCGCTTCGCCAGCTCGGGGCGCCCCAGGCCCTGGCGTTGGGCGCCAACCTCGCCCTCGCCCTGCCCGTGATCGCCCTGACGATGAAGGCCTGGCGCGACGGCGTGGGCCTGCCGCTGCGGGCCGGGCTGACGGTGACTGCGGCCCTGATCGCCTCGCCCTACGCCTTCGACTACGACCTCGTGGCGCTCGTCATCCCGCTGGGCGTCCTGGCTGAGCACCTGCGCACCCACGCCACGGCCCCACCCGGAACCCGCGCCCTGGTCGCCCTGGGCTTCGCCTCCACCTTCGTGCTGGAGCCGTTATCGCTGTTCGCCCATGTGCAGCTCATGCCGGCGCTGCTGCTCGCCGTCTTCGCGGCCTGCTGGAGCGCGGCCTACCAGGGGGCGCCCCGGTTCGCCTTGCTGCGACGGCGCGCAGGAACGGGGCCGCTGCTGGCGGGTTGATCTGGTGTGATCAGCGGAGGATTGGCCATGGCCGAAGACTATCCCAAGCAGGACGGCACCCAGCCCGGCGTCATGGGCGACGGCACCGAGGAGCAAAACCTAGGCCAACCCGGCAACCCCAAGGCCCGCATCACCGAAGAGGAAGTGCAGGAAGCCTTCAAGGACGAAGACAAAAAGAGCTGACCATCCGGAGGGCGGCGCCGCGCCGCCCTCCCACCGACTCGCACGCCGCGCTATCTAGGGCGCGATGAGCAAGCACGTCCCGCCTCCGCCCGACTCCCCCCCAGATGGTCCGGGCGAGGGCGGCCGCATCGTCGAGGAGCAGCTCGGCGAAGCCCTTTCCCGCCGCTATCTCGCCTACGCGCTGTCCACCATCATGAACCGCGCCCTGCCGGACGTGCGCGACGGGCTGAAGCCCGTGCACCGGCGTCTGCTCCATTCCATGCGCCAGATGCGGCTGGAGCCCGGCACGTCCGCCAAGAAGTGCGCCCGCGTCGTCGGCGACGTCATCGGCCGCTTCCACCCCCACGGCGACCAGTCGGTCTACGAGGCCCTGGTGCGCCTGGCCCAGGACTTCGCCCAGCGCTATCCGCTGATCGACGGCCAGGGCAA
>CAXTEX010000129.1:0-6106 GCA_964243445.1 uncultured Caulobacteraceae bacterium
CGTGGGCGGCGGCGTGCGGCAGGGTGCCCTTCAGCAGGGTGGCGTAGGCGACCATGGTGGAGCCCGAGACGCAGCTCAGCCCCACCGCCATCAGGGTGAACAGCTCCGAGCGGGTGAGCTGGCCCAGATAGGCGCGCACGAACATCGGCCCCTCGACCTGGCCGAGGAAGATGGTGGCCGCGGTCCCCAAAGCCGGGGCGCCGCGCAGGCCGAGCGTCTTCTGGAAAACGAAGCCGAAAGCCCGCGTGATCACCCGCAACACGCCCCAATGCCACAGCAGGGCGGCCAGCGCGCAGATGACCAGGATGACCGGCAGCACCCGGAAGCCGAGCAGATACAGCGGCTGGGCGTCGGCGACGGGAAAGGGCTGGTCGCCGCCGGCCAGATAGCCGAACACGAACTGGGTGCCCGCCTGGGTCGATCCAGCCAGGGCGTCCACCCCTGCGCCCACTCCCTGCAGCAGCCCTTGGGCCGGCTTGAAGCCGAACAGCAGCAGCACCAGGCCGAGCTGGACGCCGAGCGCGCCGAGCGCCAGGCGGACGGGGAAACGCCGCCGGTCCTCCGACAGGGCCCAGCACAGGGCGGGGATGAGCGTCAGCCCGATCAGGCTCTGTGCGTTATGCCAGCCGTACATAGCCATTCCCCCGCCCGCTTGCAGCACGCGGCGCGCGTCGATGGCAAGGTCGGGCTCCGGGCTTGCGACGCCGCTCTCGGGTCCTGGCGCTTGATCGGGCGCCGGGCGGAGCGCTCAGCCGGCGGGCGCGGCGAACAGCGTCTCCAGCGCGCAGACGATATGGTAGAAGGAGCTCGCCGGAGCGGGCTCGGCGACGAAGGTCCCGTCCGGGTTCATCCGGTCCCGCCAGAGCCCCGCAGGCCGGTCCGCCAGATAAAGCCGCAGGCCCGCGCAGGCGGCGGCGACCTGCTCCTCCCGGTCTTCGCCCGCCAGGGTGACCGCGGCCTTGATGCGCTCGGTCTGGGGCCAGAGGCGCGCGACGGCGTCGAGGGGGGCCAGGCGGTCGTCCAGGGCGTTGAAGGCGACGCCTCGGGCGGGGTCGACCCCGTGCGTCACGCCGATCTGGAACAGCCGCCGCGCCGCCCTGCGCGCGCCGCCATGGCCGCGGGCGACGCCCCATCGCTCCAGCAGCCAGGCCCATTCGAACTGATGGCCGGGCTCCACGATCCGGCCCGGCTCGCCGGGCGCCGGCCACCAGCCTTCGTCGAACACCTCCCGCACGGCGCCGGTCTGCGGGTCGACGAACCGCTCCAGACACAGGGTGGCCACGGCGTCGGCGGTCGTGCGCCAGGCTTGATCCTGCGACAGCGCCTCCCAGGCGAGCGCCGCCTCGAGCAGGTGCATGTGGGCGTTCGACTGGAACGGCCGCTCCGCCGAGGCCTCGCGGTAGCCCCCCGCCGGATGGGCGAAGCGCGCCTGCACCAAAGCCAGATGGGCGAGCGCGTCCGCTGCAAGCCGTCCGGCCTGATCCGGGTCGGCTTGCGCGGCGGCGGCGGCGGCGAAGAGGAAGAAGGCTTGGTCGTAGAGGACGGCCGTTTCGTCGACCACCGTACCGTCACGGGCGATCCGGGTGCGGTAGAGGCCGTCGGGTCGCAGGAAGGACCGAGCGATGAAGTCCTGGCCGCCCTGCATCACCGACCGCCAGGACCCTGGCCAGCCGAGCCGCCCGGCGGTCGCATAGACATAGACCTGTCGAGCCTGGACCCGCGCCCGCAGGGGTCCGTCGATGGCCGCGCCGTTCCAGCCGATGGCGTCCCCGAAGCCGCCGGTGACCACGTTCACGCCCGCGCTCGCCCAGAGCGGCAGGGCGTCCTCGAACAACCAGCGCCTGAGCGCGGACCCGTGCGCCTGGGTATCGTCACCGGCCATGGCGTGTCGCCTCGTCCTTTGGGCGACCGGGCCGCCGTCCCTGTCCGCCGTCGAGCCGCGTCGTGGTCGCTCCTAGGCGTAGGGAAGGTCTAGGCAATTTGAAGCAGGCGGACCAGCCGGTGGCGATAGCGGGCGGCGGCGCGCTCCAGACGTCCCTGCTCCTCGGGCCAGCCGCCATGGGCCTGCGCCGCCAGGATGAAGGCCCCGAGCTGGAAGGC
The DNA here is from genome assembly GCA_964243445.1 of uncultured Caulobacteraceae bacterium. Taxonomy (GTDB): domain Bacteria; phylum Pseudomonadota; class Alphaproteobacteria; order Caulobacterales; family Caulobacteraceae; genus CAHJWH01. The sequence goes on from CAXTEX010000129.1 coordinate 2,101, forward strand.
CAGATAGGCCGGCTCCAGCCATCTCAGGAGGGCTGCATCCACCGGCGCCTGCCTCGCGAGCTCGCCCAACAGCCGCGACGTCTCCGCCGCATCCAGGTCGAACTCCACCCGCGCGCCCGCCACGTCCCAGACGATGTCCTGCGCGCCGATCAGGTCGTGGGCGGCGGCGTGGTCCACCGCATCGGTCTTCAGCCAGCCGCCGTCATGCTCCAGCCATTCGTGGCCGTGCAGGCGGTTGTCGGTCCATACCCTGCGTAAGGCGGGCGCGTCGGACCAGAAGCCGGGATCGAGGGCGGCCGCTGACGCCGCCCGTTCGCCCAGCGCTTCGACCGCATTCACCCGGGTCATCTGCGCCAGCGCTCCCATGTCCGCGCCTGCGTCGGCGGCCGCCGGCAGGTTGGCGGCGCGCCAACCGAGGTAGCGGCCCAGATGCTCCACGAAGGCGCGCCGCTGCTGCGGGCGGGCTCGAAGCGGGCCTGAGCGGGCCTGCCACGGCTCGGCCATGAAGCCGTAGCGCAGCGCCGCCGGCTTGGGCGTGAACCCGGCCGACGCCAGGCGGGAGGCATGGTCGAAGGCCCGCTCGCCCGTCTCGCCCAGACCGACGAACTTGAGCAGCCACATGCCGCCCGCAGTCTCCAGCAGGACCTTGCGCCGCTCCTGGAAGGTGTCGACGGCCGGCCAGTCGGCCTCGCCCGCATAGCGCTGCGCCCGCCAGCGCCCCCCGGAGACGTCGCGCAAGGTCGCCGGAGCGCCGTCGGTCAGGTCCTCGAACCAAGAGGCCAGCCCGTGGCCCGACTCGGCTGCGTCCAGCACCATCGCGTCGAAATCGACGCAGGGCCGCTCCGCCCTGGACCAGCGGGCGCGATGGGCCGCGCTGGCGTGCGGCCCAAGCTCGCCGCCGTGACCGGGCAGGAAGGCGATGCGTTCGGCGTCGACGCCCAGCGCCTCGAGCCGATCCGCCACCGCGCCGAACGAACTGCCCGACAGGCCCGGCCCCTCGTCCACGATGACGAAACCGCCGTCCACCCGCTCGCGCCACTCCGCTTCAAGCTCTGGGCGCAGGCGCAGCGTGCGCTGGAACGGATGGCCGACCGGGCGCACGCTGACGGGCGGGTCTACCTGAAGCGCTGCGGCCACCAGCGCGGCGAGCCCGGCGCCGATGCTCCTCACCCCGATCACCGTCGCTCCAAGCCCTTGGCCAAGCCGCCGGGCGGCTTCGGCGTAGCTTTCCGGATACAGGGCGTAGAAGGCGTAGCCCTCCGCCGCCTTGAGCCGGACAAGACGAGGCAGGGGCAGGCCTTCGAGGACGTCCAGCGCCGCCGCCGGCTCCGACGCTGCGGGAGCGGCCGCGTCGCCGGCGCCCAAGGCGGCCCACGACTGCAGCAGGGCCTCCGCCAGCCGCTGGACCAGGGCGGTGGCGGCGGCTTGCGTCGGGGTCCGCCCGTCGCCGCCGCGCGCGTCCATGTCCGCGTCCGCCAAGCCCTGCAGCAGCTCCGCCGCCAGGATGAAGGCTGCGGCGAGCTGCGCGTGGCGCTCGATCGCCCGCTCCAGGACATGAAGGCCCGCCAGACGCGTCCGCAAGCGGGCGAGCACCCGCCGCGGGTCGACGTCGCGCGCCGCGTCGCCGTAGACGAGCACTCAGCTCAGCCCAGGTGGCTGTAGGCGATGGCGGCCATGGCCTCGAAGGGCGGCGCCACGACGCCGCGGCGGGTCAGCCAGTCGCTCAGGGCGTCGAACTGGGCCGGGCTGGGCGAGGCCCAGACGCGGGCCCGCTTGATCGCGGCCATGGCCTGGAGCGGCGCCACGCCCCCGTCCGCCATGACCGCGAGACACAGGGTGACGGAGCGGCCGATGCCTTCGCGGCAGTGCACCAGCACCTTGCGTCCGGCCGCCAGCCTGGGCCGGACGAAGGCTACGCCTGCGTCCACGTCCGCGGGCGCCAGGGCGCAGTGATCCTGGGTCGGCAGATGCAGGAAGTCGACGCCCGCCCGCGCCAAGGCCAAGGCGTCGTCGCAGGCCTCGCTGCGCAGGTCCACGACCGCCTCCACCTCCAGCGCCGCCAGACCGGGAATGGCCGATGGGGGGAAGGCCCCGCCAACGCACAGGGTCGGCGTAATCCAGTCCAGGTCCAGACCCGCCGCCGATGACGAGGCCATGACCTCAGGCCGCAGCGACGGCGCGGGCGGGCGCGTAGCGCTCGACCATGGCGGCGCAGAACTCCGCGAACTCCTCCGGCCGCTGCGGCGCGCTGCTGTGGTGCGGCGAGACGCCGAGGTGCTCGGGCGTGAAGCAGAAGGTGACGGTGACGTCGAAGTCCGCCAGCGCCTCCATCTGGCGGTCGAACCAGTCGAGCGCGCCCGGACGGAAGCTGTCGGCCCAGGACAGGCCGGTGCGCAGATAGGTGACGCCGAGCGCCTTCATCCAGCGCACCGCCTCGTCCAGCCGGTGGTCCTCGAAGTGGAACCACTGGCACAGACCCATCCAGGGCGCATGGGGGCGGTAGGCTTCCAGCGACGGCTTAGGCGAGCCGTCCTCGCGCAGCACGCCCATGTAGAAATGACGGTAGTAGGAGCTGCCCTCCGCCTCCTTGTGGCGGGTCGTGGCCTCCCATTCGCGCGGCAGGTCGTAGAGCGAATACCAGTGCACCCGGGGCGCGACGCCGCGCAGCAGTTCGGCGGTGCGGGTCAGGCCCCAGGCCTGCACCTCCTCGGCTCCGAAGGAGGAGACGCCGACCTCGCTGACCCAGACCGGCTTGTCGGTCACCGCGGTGATCTCCGCGATCTTGGCCGGCCAGTCGTGGATGGACCACAGGTTCCAGTCGAGCGGGAAGCCATGCACCGCCAGGGCGTCCAGCGCCTCCAGCGCGCCGAAGCGCTCGAGCCGGCGCACGAACCCGGGGTCGATGGGCGACATGCCGCCGAGCACCCGCGGCAGGCGGGGATTGACCGCGGCGATGGCGTGGCCCGCCCGCAGGACGAGGTCGGCGAACCTGGACCAGTCCGGATCGACCTCGGGGTCCCAGTGCGACTTGTTGTTCGGCTCGTTCCAGATCATCGCCGCTTCGATCACGGAGCGCGGTCTCCTCTCATAGTCATGACGGGCTAGCGGAAGTTGAGACGCAGCAGCTTCGCGCCCCAGTCCCCGAGCACCAGGGTGGTTATGGAGGCCGGGTCGACGTCGAAGCGGTGGTAGAAGTCCAGACTGGTCCCCAGCACGTGGGCGGTCAGGGCCTTGACCACATCGCTGTGGGTGACCACCGCCAGGGCGGCGTCGGGATAGCGGTCGCGAAGGCGCTCCAGGCCGCGGATGGCGCGCATCTGGGTCTCGCCGAGGCTCTCGCCGCCCGGCGGTCTGTTCAGGGTGCGACGGTTGTTCCAGGGCTCGTAGCGGGGATCGGCCCGCAATGCGTCGAAGCTCAATCCCGTCCACTCGCCGAAGTCGAGCTCCAAAAAGGCCTCGTCCAGTTCGGGCTCCAGGCCATGGCTGCGCGCCACGGCGTCGGCGGTCTGGCGGCAACGCTCCAGCGGGCTGGTGACGATGGCGGCGAGCGGCTCGTGCGCCAGGCGTTCGGCCGCGGCCTGCGCCTCCGCCAGCCCGGCCTCGCCGAGGCGCACGCCGTCCATGCGGCCGCAGAGCGTGCGGTCCAGCCGGTCGTGGCTGCCGTGGCGCACGAGATGGAAGGTCGTGGTCATGCGACCTCGCCCCTCATCGACTAAGCCTGCCCGTCGATGAAACGCTCGGTCTGGACCCGGGCCTCCTCGTCGGTGAACTGTTCGGGGGGCGATTTCATGAACCATGCCGACGGGCCGGTCAGCGCCCCGCCGATCCCGCGATCCATGGCCAGCTTGGCGCAGCGCACCGCGTCGATCACCACGCCGGCGGAGTTGGGGCTGTCCCAGACCTCCAGCTTCAGCTCGCAGTTCAGCGGCACGCCGCCGAACGTGGTGCCCTCCAGCCGGATGAAGGCGAACTTGCGGTCGGTCAGCCAGGGCACGAAGTCGGACGG
>CAXTEX010000130.1:0-5920 GCA_964243445.1 uncultured Caulobacteraceae bacterium
CCGCGTTCTCAGCGTCGACGATGATCCACTTCTTCTCCACGTCCGCCGGTTTCAGCGAAACCGTGGTCTTTTGCATGGGGGCGAGTCCGTGAGCGCAGCCGCGCAGGGGCGCAGCCGTCGAAGGTCGGCGGGATAGTTGCGGCGCAGGCCGAAGTCAACACGCAATGTGACGGCGGTACAGGAAGTCCCTGAAACGAATGAGGGTTTTATGTACGGTATTCCCATACCATGGCTTCCGAGCTTCCGTCCGCTCGCGCGCGACCGCCCTCAGCTCCGGCGCAGCCGCCACACGAAGCCGAGCGCGCTGGTGAGCAGCACAACCGCCCAGAGCTGGTGCACGACGCCCAGCCAGAGCGGCGCCTGCAGCATCACCGTGACGACGCCGAGCAGCACCTGCCCCGTGACGACAGCGATCAGCCCCAGCGCGAAGCTCTTCAGCGGCGCCGGCGCGCGGCGCGTGGCGACCACGGTCAGGCAGAGCCCCAGCACCATGGCGAACACCAGATAGGCCATGATGCGGTGGTTGAACTGAACCGCGGCCTGGCTGTGGATCAGGGTCGCCCACAGGCCGTGGCCCTGCTGTCCCCGCGCGACGTAGGCGGATGGGACGATCTGGCCGTCCATCAGCGGCCAGTCGTTGTAGACCTGCCCCGCATGGTTGCCCGCCACCAGGGCGCCCATGATCATCTGCACGAACACCAGCGCCGCCAGGGCCGTGGCCCAGGCGATCCAGCGCGGCGGGGCGTAGTGGTCGCCTCCGCGGGGGCGCCCGCTCCACGCCTCCCAGCCGGTCCACACCGCCAGTCCGTAGACGGCCAGCGCCAGGCCGAAGTGGGTGGCCAGCCGCTCCGGCGCGACATAGACCCTGGCGTCCAGCCCGCTCGCCACCATCCACCAGCCGATCAGCCCCTGCAGCGCGCCGAGCGCCAGCAGCAGCCAGCAGCGCCAGACCAGCCGGCGGGGGATCTTCTTCAGCAGCAGGAAGACGAGCATCGGCGCGAAGAAGACCACGCCGACCAGCCGCCCGAGCAGGCGGTGCGCCCACTCCCAGTCGTAGATGAACTGGAACTGGCCGAGCGTCATGCCGGCGTTGACGAAGCGATATTGCGGGATGCGCTTGTAGTTGGCGAACTCCGCCTGCCAGTCGGCCAGGCTGAGCGGCGGGAGGACGCCCCGGATCGGCTTCCACTGGGTGATCGACAGGCCCGAGCCGGTCAGCCGGGTGACGCCGCCGACGACCACCATGGCCAGGATCAGGGCGGCCACCAGGAACAGCCATGCCGCGACCGAGCGCGACCGCTCCAGGTTATAGCTCCAACGCATACGCCATCCGTTCCGGCCACGCCCCAAGCGGGCTCTAGACCTTAGCCGCCTTGACGTCCATGTGGGCGACCGGCGCGCCATCTCGCCGAACCAGCGGAGCGGGTTGGGGCTCATGTCTGCACGGCTGAGAAAACTGATCGGCGGCGTGGGCGTCGTGGTGTTCGTGATCGCCTATGCGGTGGCGGCCGTGACGATCTCCGGCTGGCTGCCCCAGCGCTGGTGGGCGGAGCTGCCCTTCTATCTGGTGGTGGGCATAGCCTGGGGCCTGCCGATCATCCCCCTGATCAGCTGGATGAACCGGGGGCGATAGTCCTTCCCCGTCCGTGGCGAGTCCGGCGCCTCTCCTCCTGAAAGGGGGGCCTAGGCCGCCGCCTTCACCGCGCTGGCGATGTCGCGCACAACCTGGGCCACCAGCCGTTCATCGTCGCCCTCGGCCATGACGCGGATCAGCGGCTCGGTCCCTGAGGCGCGCACCAGCACCCGGCCCGAGCCGTTCAGTCGCCGCTCTCCGTCGCTGATCGCCTGCTGCACCCTGTCGGTCTTCAGCGGCTCGCCGCCCGTGAAGCGGACGTTCTCCAGCTTCTGCGGCACCGGCTCGAACTGGCGGGCTAGCGCGCTCATCGGCTTGCCGGAGGTGACCAGCACCGACAGCACCTGGAGCGCCGCGATCAACCCGTCGCCGGTGGTTGAGAAGTCCGACAGGATGACGTGGCCGGACGCCTCTCCCCCTAGGTTGAAGCCGCCCTCGCGCATGCGCTCCATGACATAGCGGTCGCCGACCTGGGTGCGCTCCAGGCCGATGCCGCGCTGCCCGAGGAAGCGCTCGAAGCCGAGGTTGGACATTACGGTGGCCACCACGCCGCCGCCGTTCAGCCGGCCCTCGGACGCCCAGGCGCCGGCGATCAGGGCCATGATCTGGTCGCCGTCCACGCTCAAGCCGCGCTCGTCGCAGATGGCCAGCCGGTCGGCGTCGCCGTCCAGCGCGATGCCGATGTCGGCGCGGTACTCGCGGACCAGCGCCGCCATGGTGCGCGGGTGGGTGGAGCCGCACTCGTCGTTGATGTTGGTCCCGTTGGGCGTGACGCCGACCGGGATCACCTCGGCCCCCAGCTCATACAGGGCCGTGGGCGCCACCTTGTAGGCCGCCCCGTTGGCGCAATCGACCACCACGCGCAGCCCCGCCAGGGTGAGCGAGCGCGGGAAGGTCGCCTTGACGATCTCCACATAGCGGGCCTGGGCGTCGTCGATGCGCTGCACGCGCCCGAGGCCTGTGGAACCGGCCAAGCCCTCCTGCAGGCCCTCGTCCATCAGCCCCTCGATCTCCAGCTCGCGGGCGTCCGACAGCTTGTAGCCGTCGGGGCCGAACAGCTTGATCCCGTTGTCGGAGAAAGTGTTGTGCGAGGCCGAGATCATCACGCCGAGGTCGGCGCGCATGGAGCGCGTCATCATCGCCACCGCGGGCGTCGGCAACGGCCCGAACAGGCGCACGTCCATGCCGACGCTCGCAAAGCCGGCTACCAGGGCAGGCTCGATCATGTAGCCGGACAGCCGGGTGTCCTTGCCGATCACCACCAGGTGGCGGCGCTCGGGGTCGCGGCGGAACAGCTTGCCGGCGGCGAGGCCGACGCGCAGCGCGACCTCGGCGGTCATGGGGTGCTTGTTGGCTTGGCCGCGGATGCCGTCGGTGCCGAAATAGCTACGCTTGCTCATGGTCGAGCGTTTTAACAGAAGAGCGTTGGGAAGTGGTGACCGCGGCTGGCCCCCTCCGTCGGCTTCGCCGCCACCTCCCCCAAATGGGGGGAGGATCAAGGGGCGCGACCTCGATCTTCCCCCGTTGGGGGAAGTGGCCGCGAAGCGGTCGAAGGGGGCCGCGCAACGCTTGGAAACCCAGGTTTACGTCTTGGCGTGGAGCTTGGTGTTAGAAGGCGCGCAGACGTTCGAAATCAGGCGCGACCCCCATGTGCGGCATCATCGGCATCGTCGGCGTCACGCCTGTCACCGAGCGGCTGATCGAGAGCCTGCGCCGGCTGGAGTATCGCGGCTACGACAGCGCGGGCGTGGCGGCGACCGATGGCGAGGCGGTCTCCATCCGCCGCGCGCCCGGCAAGCTGCGCAATCTGGAGGCCATGCTGCGTGAGAGCCCGGCGCAGGGCGTCAGCGGCATCGGCCACACCCGCTGGGCCACCCACGGCGCGCCCACCGAGCGCAACGCCCACCCCCACCGCGCCGGCCGGGTGGTGGTGGTGCACAACGGCATCATCGAGAACTTCGCCGAGCTGAAGACGATGCTGCAGGCCGAGGGGCGCGCCTTCCACAGCGACACCGACACCGAGGTCGTCGCCCATCTGTTCGACCATGAGCTGACCCGCGCGCCGCCGCTCGACGCCTTCCAGGCCACCCTCGAGCGGCTCCGCGGGGCCTATGCGCTGGCGGTGATGATCGACGGGGAGCCCGACCTGATTTTAGGCGCCCGTCGCGGGCCGCCGCTGGTCGTCGGCTACGGCGAGGGCGAGATGTTCCTCGGCAGCGACGCGGTGGCCGTGGGTCCCTTCACCGATCGCGTCGCCTATCTGGAGGACGGCGACTATGTCGCGGTGACCCGCACCGACATCCGCATCTTCGACGAGACGGGCGCGCCCGCCGACCGGCCGGTGCGCGTGGTGCCCGCCTCGGCCGCCCTGGTGGAGAAGGGCGAGTACCGCCACTTCATGGAGAAGGAGATCCATGAGCAACCGGACGCCTGCCAGCACACTCTGTCCGCCTATCTCGATCCGGTCGCCCTTCGCGCCAACGCCCCAAACAGCTTCGACTTTAAAGGCGTGGAGCGGCTGCAGATCGTGGCCTGCGGCACGGCCTACTATGCGGGGCTGACGGCCAAATACCTGTTCGAGCGGCTGGCCGACCTGCCTGTGGACGTCGAGGTCGCTTCTGAGTTCCGCTACCGCGAGCCGGCCCTGTCGCGCTCCACCTTGGCCGTCGCCGTGTCCCAGTCGGGCGAGACCGCCGATACGCTCGCGGCGCTGAAATGGTGCAAGGCCAAGGGGTTGGCCACCGCCGCTCTGGTCAACGCCCACAGCTCGTCGATGGCCCGCGAGGCCGACCACATGTGGCCGACCAACGCCGGGGTGGAGATCGGCGTCGCCTCCACCAAGGCCTTCACCGCCCAGGTCTGCGCCCTGACCGCACTGGCCATCGCCGCCGCCCGCTCGCGCGGCCGGATCGATGCGGACGAGGAGGCGCGGCTGGTCGGCCTGCTGCTGGAGGCGCCGCGGCTGATCGGCGAGGCCATGGCGGTGGAGGGCGAGGCCCGCGCCCTGGCCAGCGACCTCGCCCGCGCCCGCGACGTGCTCTACCTTGGCCGCGGCCAAGCCTTCCCGCTGGCGCTCGAAGGGGCGTTGAAGCTGAAGGAGATCAGCTACATCCACGCCGAGGGCTACGCCGCGGGCGAGCTGAAGCACGGCCCCATCGCCCTGGTGGACGAAGCCACGCCGGTCATCGTCATCGCCCCCTGCGACGCCCTGTTCGAGAAGACCCTGTCCAACATGCAGGAGGTCTCCGCCCGCGGCGGCCCCATCGTGCTGATCACCGACGCCCGCGGGGCGGCCCACGCGCAGGCCACGGGCCGCGTGCTGCTGGCCCCGGACTGCGACCCGCTGCTGGCCCCGCTGGTGTTCGCGCCGGCGATCCAGCTGCTCGCCTACCATGTGGGCGTCCACAAGGGGCTGGACGTGGACCAGCCGCGCAACCTGGCCAAGTCGGTCACCGTTGAGTGATCCCGATCGTGACGGGAAAGCCCGCCCGCGTAGTCGGGCGCTGACGGAGCATCGATGAAACGCGTTCGTAAAGCCGTGCTGCCCGTGGCGGGCCTGGGCACCCGCATGCTGCCCGCCGCCAAGACAACACCCAAGGAGATGCTGACCGTCGTCGACCGCCCGCTGATCCACCACGTCATGGCCGAGGCGCGCGCGGCGGGCATCGAGCACTTCGTGCTGGTCACCGGGCGGGGCAAGGCGGCCATGGAAGACTATTTCGACCATCAGGTGGAGTTGGAGGCCACCCTGGCCGCCAAGAACAAGACCGCCCTGCTCGACGAACTGCTGGCCGACCTGCCCAGGCCCGGCGAGATCTCCTATGTGCGCCAGATGACGCCGAGCGGGCTCGGCCATGCGGTCTGGTGCGCCCGCGACATCATCGGCGACGAGCCTTTCGCCGTGCTCCTGCCCGACACGATCATGGACGCCGCTCCCGCCGCCACCGCCCAGGCCATCGCCGCCTACGAACAGACGGGCGGCGCCGCCATCGTGGTGGTGGAGCCCTGCCCCCCCGGCAAGGCGCATCAATACGGCATCGTGGCGCTGGAGGACGGCGCGGAAGGCCGGCTGAACCGCATGACCGGCATGGTGGAGAAGCCTGCTCCGGGGACCGAGCCTTCCAACCTCTTCATCTCCGGCCGCTACGTGCTGAACCCCGACATCTTTGCGGTGCTGGAGACGGTGGCGCGCGGCGCCGGCGGCGAAATCCAGCTCACCGACGCCATGGCCGTGCTGATGACGCGCCAGCCCTTCTACGCCCTGGAATACGAGGGCGTGACCTACGA
>CAXTEX010000131.1:0-5884 GCA_964243445.1 uncultured Caulobacteraceae bacterium
TCACCGACCTGGTCGCCTCCATCGACCCGCGCCCAGCCTGCATCGTCAACGCGCAGGCCCTTCGCTACCGTGACTTCGTCACCGTGGCGCTCATCACCAAGCTGGAGTCGACCAAGTCCTTCCCCGACAACTGGATCTACATCCATGACCCCAGCGTGAAGGTCGGGCGCATCCAGAACTTCCTGTCCTGGTCGCCGGAGATGGCGCCGCAGGGCTACGCCTGCCTGGGGTTGGAATACTTCTGCTTCGAGGGCGACGGCCTGTGGACCTCGCCGGATGCGGAGCTGGTGGAACTGGCCAAGCGCGAGATCGGCCGCATCGGCCTGATCCGCCCCGAGGATGTGGTCGACGCCTCCGTGGTGCGCCAGCCCAAAGCTTACCCTGTCTATGACGACGCCTACCAGGCCAATGTGGAAGCCGTCCGCGCCGAGTTGGAGACCAAGTACCCGACGCTGCATTTGGTCGGGCGCAACGGCATGCACAAGTACAATAACCAGGACCACGCCATGATGACCGCCATGCTCACGGCGGAGAACATCCTGGCGGGCAGCCGAAAGTACGACACCTGGCAGGTCAACGAGGACGCCGAATACACCGAGTCCGGCTACTCCGGAGCCGAGTCGGCGCTGAAGAGCGAGCGGCTGGTCCCGCGCAAGGTGGCGGCTTAGCGGACGCTCAGGCTGGCGAGACAGCTAGGGCGAGATCGGCCGAGATCGGCGGCGTATCGAACGTCAACGCCCGGCCGATGACGGCGAAGACGCCGACTGGATGGCCCTCGCCGGCTCCCGTGTTCCAGGCGGTGACCTGATAGCGCCCAGGCGCGAGCCCCGGCACCCTTACCAGGACGCCAACCGCCGGAGCGTTCGGCCTCAGCCGGCCGTCCTCGTCCAGCGTATCGCGCCGGAGCAGATAGACCACCGCCTGGCGCGCGTCGCCGCAGGCGAAGACAGCCAGCCTCTTGGCTCCTGGCGCGGTGACCACCTCGCGGTTCAGGTTGCGCCGCTGGAACCGCGTCCAGTCGATCAGGGACAGGAAGCGGCTCAGCGACCGCTGGGCGGAGCGCATGCCTGGGGTCAGCACGTGAGGCGAGCGGTTGGGCCAGCGCATGCCGCCGCCCGCCCCGCCCGACGCCAGGTGCGCCCATTGCATGTGGGCGAACATCTCGTCGTCGAAGGCTTCGGGCAGGGTGCGGCGGCGGTCCTTGAAGGCGTGGATCGGGCCGTGCTCGGTGTCCAGGAACGGACGGTCCGGCGGCGTCTCGGCCAGGCTCTCGCGCACCACCGCGCCGAAGGCGATGGCGGCGTCCACCGTATTACGCGGATCGTCGATCGCGCCGTGAGCGTAGATATGCAGCGTCGCGAAATCGAGGGCGCGGTGGCGGAAGATCGGCTCGGCCAGGGGCAGGTGCGGGCGCAGCTTGAGTTCCGGTCCGAAGAGGGAGACGGTCTGCAGGTGGCTGCGCCCATGAAGCCGCAGCTCCAGCATGCGGACATGCTCGCTGAGGTCGGCGATGAACGCGTCGAAGACGTCGGCGGACTCCTCCGCCCAGGCGGGATGGATCTCGTTCCACAGGTCCCAGGCGAACAGCGCCCCGGACCCGCCCCAGCGCTCCGCGGCGAAGCCCAGCCGCGCCTTGATCCCCTGTCGCGTCTGCGCGTCGAGCAGGAAGCGCGAACGGCTGGCGAGGGGGCCGCCGTTCAAGCGATTGTAGGGGTGCCGCGCCCACCGCACCCAGGTCCAGAAGGTGTCAAAGGGCGTCACCAGCACCCGCAGGCCCGTCCGCTCGCAGAGCGCGAACAGGTCGTCCCACAGCTGCACCATGGCCGGGCTGAACCGCCCGAACGGCCGCTCGACGTATCGGTGACGCCCTTGCGCGCACTCCAGCATCAGCCGGATGCAGGTTACGCCCCCGGCCGAAAGCCGCCGCAGATGCGCCTCCACGGCCGCCACGTCGCGCCTTCGGTACAGCGGAGCCAGCTCGACCCAGGCGATGGAGTCGTTCGCTCCGACGGGCGTCCACGCCCGCCCGTCCTCCTCGACGAAGTAGGGGGCGTGTGGGGCCTTGCCGATCCAACCGAGCTCAGCGACCGCCGGCGAGGCGCGAGGGGAGACGTCTTGATGGAGCCCCTCCATGCGGCTGACCTCTGCTCACGGGCGCGAAGACGATGGCGTTTGCCTGATCCTGCAGCGCCGGGCCAGCCTCCTCAGCCTGCCTATCTCTTCGCCAGGGGGTGCGCCGTCTCCACCGTGCGCCTCAGCCGCTCGCCGCTGACGTGGGTGTAGATCTGGGTGGTGGCGATGTCGGCGTGGCCGAGCAGGGTCTGGACCGCCCGCAGGTCCGCGCCGCCTTCCAGCAGGTGGGTGGCGAAGGCGTGGCGGAGCACGTGCGGGCTGACCCGAGCCGGATCGATCCCGGCCCGCGCCGCCGCCGCATCGAGAAGCTGGGCCACGCGGCGGGGCGTCACCCGGCCGCTCGCGCCCGTGGAGCAGAACAGCCACGGGTTGGCCTTGTCCCGCCTCGGAAGGAAGGCGGAGCGCTGGGCCAGATAGGCCTTCACCGCCGCGCGCGCCGCGCCGTTGAGCGGAGCCAGTCGCTCCTTCTCCCCCTTGCCGCGCACCATCAGATAGGCCGGGTCCCGGACCAGGGACTGAAGCGGCAGCGCGGTCAGTTCCGAGACGCGCAGGCCCGCTGCGTAGAGCACCTCGATCATGCAGGCCAGCCGCACGCCCTCGGCCTCGCCCAGCGCCGCCCCGGCCGCGATCAGCCGCTCCACCTCCTCGCGCGACAACAGCTTGGGCAAGGGCCGACCGCGTTTGGGCGCATCCACCCGGCGGGATGGGTCGTCGCTGCGCCAGCCCTCCTCCAGGGCGAAGCGGAAAAACTGGCGCACGCTGGCGCGCCGCCGGCAGGCGGTGGCCGCCGACAGCCCCCGCCTGGACAGCTCGGCGAAATAGGCCTCCACGTCCTGGGCCTGCGCCCGCTCCAGCGGGCGTCCGCGCCCCAGGGTGAAGGCATGGGCGTCGTCGAGGTCCTTGCCATAGGCGATCAGCGTGTTGCGCGCGCTGGCGCGCTCGGCCGACATCATCTCCAGAAAGGCTTCGATGCGGGCGGAGGGCATGGCGGGACCGGTCGGTCGTGAGATGCCCATTCTGGATGCTTCGTGTTAAGCGCGCGTGTGGCCACGCCCTCCCCCATCGCCGTCCCGCAGAACGCCGCCCCGCCCGCCGGGCCGACGCCGGATCCTAGCCTACGGCAGCGCTCGATCGTGCTCGTGGGCCTCATGGGGGCGGGCAAGAGTTCGGTGGGACGCGCCCTGGCCGCGGCGCTGCGGCTGCCCTTCCGCGACGCCGACGAGGAGATAGAGCGCGCCGCGCGCCGCAGCGTGGCGGAGATTTTTGCCGAACGTGGCGAACAGGCCTTCCGAGACGGGGAACGGCGCGTCATCGCCCGCCTGCTGACCCGCGAGCCGCCGCATGTCCTGGCCACCGGCGGCGGCGCCTTCGCCGACGCGCAGACCCGGGCCCTGGCCCGCCAAGCCGCCTTGTGCGTTTGGCTGAAGGCGGACATTGCGGTCCTGGCCCGCCGGGTGAGCCGCAGGACGACGCGGCCGCTGCTGCATGGACGCGATCCGGTCGAGGTCCTGACCGGCCTCGCCGAGCAGCGCCACCCCCATTATGCAGAGGCGCATGTGACGGTGGAGACTGGAGACGCGAGCCTCTCGGTCACCGTAGCGGCGGTGCTGGCGGCGCTCGACGCCCACGTGCGCATGGAGAGCGGGCGATGAGCGACGGCGAGCGGCGGGTGAGCGTGGGCCTTGGGGCGCGCGCCTATGAAGTGGTGATCGGGTCGGGCCTGCTCGCGCAGGCGGGCGTCCTGCTCGCGCCGCACCTGCCGCGGTCCCGCACCGTCGTGGTCACCGATCGCCATGTCGCCGATCATCACGGTGAACGGCTGGCTGCAGCGCTCAAGGCCGGCGGGATCGCCACGGACATGATCGTCCTGCCGCCCGGCGAACAGACCAAGAGCTTCGCCGGCCTGGAGATGCTGACCGATCGGCTGCTGGCCCTGAACCTGGACCGGGGCGATCGGATCGTGGCCTTCGGCGGCGGCGTGGTGGGTGATCTCGCGGGCTTTGCGGCGGCCATCTACAAGCGCGGGATCGACTACATCCAGCTTCCCACCACCCTGCTCGCCCAGGTGGACAGCTCGGTCGGCGGCAAGACGGCCATCGACACGCCGGCGGGCAAGAACCTGGTCGGCGCCTTCCACCAGCCCTGTCTCGTGCTGGCCGATCTGGACGTGCTCGACACCCTGCCCGCGCGCGAGATGCGGGCCGGCTATGCGGAGGTGCTGAAGTACGGCCTGCTGGGCGACGCCGGCTTCTTCGCCTGGCTGGAGACGAACGGGTCGGCGGTGCTGGCCCGCGAGCCGGACGCCCTGGCCGAGGCGGTGGCGCGCTGCGTAGAGATGAAGGCCGAGATCGTGGCGGCCGACGAACGCGAGGCGGGACGTCGGGCCCTGCTGAACCTTGGCCACACCTTCGCCCACGCTCTTGAGAGCGAGACCGGCTTCGGCGATCAGCTGCTCCATGGGGAGGCGGTAGGCGTCGGCTGCGCCCTGGCCTTCCGCTTCTCCGTCGAGCGGGGGGTGTGCACGCCCGAAGCGGCGTCCCGGGCGGAAGCCGCGATCGCCGAGGCCGGCCTTCCGACCCGCCTGCAGGCGCTGACAGGAGGACCCTTCGCCGCCGAGCGGCTGGCCGACCGCATGGGGCAGGACAAGAAGGCGGACGACGGCCTGGTCTTCGTGCTGGCGCGAGGGATCGGGGAAGCCTTCATCGCGCGCGATGTCGACCGCGCCTCGCTGCTGGACTTCCTCGTCGCCGAGGGCGCCCAACGCCTCGACTGAGCCGTCCCTGCCCGGCAAGATTGACCGGCTCGCGACCGCCCTTGCCTATCCGCCCTTCGGGAGCGCGCACGCCATCATAGTAAATTCAGAGGGTTAACGCGGGCGCGAGGTGGTCCGCGGCTTGCGACCGGCTCTTCGATATGCTCGCCGCCGACGTCCTTCACGACGATCCGGAGCCCACCTTGAGGTCGAAGAGGAACCGCTGATGTCGCTGAACAGCATCAACACCAACACCGGCGCACTGATCGCGCTGCAGTCGCTGAACGCAACCAACCAGCAGCTGTCGACCGCCCAGAACCAGGTCTCGACCGGCCTGCGCGTCGCCGGCGCCAAGGACGACGGGGCGATTTACGCCATCGCCCAGGGCCAGCGCGCCCAGGTCTCCTCGCTGGGCGCCGTCACCGACTCGCTGAACCGGGCGTCCTCGGTGCTGGACGTGGCGGTCTCCACAGGTCAGACCATCTCCGACCTGCTGAACCAGATCAAGGCCAAGACGCTGGAGGGTTCGGACACCTCGCTGTCGACCTCCGACCGGGCCGCGCTCAACTCCGACTTCCAGTCCTTGATCGTGCAGATCAAGAACGCGGTCAGCAACGCCAGCTTCGACGGCGCCAACGTCATCGCCAGCGGCGCGCCCAATCTCTACGCCCTCGCCGATCCGAACGGCACCAGCAAGCTGACGCTGCAGGCGCAGTCCCTGGCGCTCGGCGGGGCCAACCTGACCCTGACGGCGGGTTCATCGTTCACCACCGCCACCCAGGCCACCAACCTGCTGACCACCATCAACACCTCCATCACCAAGGTGAACCTCGCGGTCTCCAAGCTGGGCACGGAGGCCAATCAGGTCACCGCCAACCTGACCTTCGTCTCCAACCTCAGCGACAGCCTGACCACCGGCATCGGCAACCTGGTGGACGCCGACGTGGCGGCGGAGAGCGCGACCCTGCAGGCCCTGCAGACCAAGCAGCAGCTCGGCGT
>CAXTEX010000132.1:0-5832 GCA_964243445.1 uncultured Caulobacteraceae bacterium
ACCTGTTCGAGGTCAACGAGGCCTTCGCCGTGGTGGCCATGATCGCCGCCAAGGAGCTCGGCATCCCCGATGAGAAGCTGAACGTGCACGGCGGAGCCTGTGCGCTCGGCCATCCCATAGGCGCGTCGGGCGCGCGGGTGATCGCCACCCTGCTGTCGGCGCTGGAGCAGACCGGCGGCAAGCGCGGCGTCGCGGCCCTGTGCATCGGCGGCGGCGAAGCGACCGCGATGGCGGTGGAGCGGGTCTGAGCACGGGAGCCGACCGCCTGAAGGAGGCTGGCTCCCGCCGTCTCAGTTCGCCTGGACAGGGCTGATGCTAGGGCGTCACCTTGGCGGTGTCGGGACGAAGCTTGCGCACCGCCTCCACCGCCGCGACGGCGCGCGCGTGCACCTCGTCCGGCGTGAAGCCGGGCTTGTAGAGGTCGCCGCCCATGCCGAAGCCGCGGGCGCCGGCCGCCCACCATTCCCCCATCTGCTCGGGCTTCACCCCGCCGACCGGCTGGACCACGACGTCTCTGGGTAGCACGTCGAGCATGGCCTTCACGTGGGCTGGGCCATAGGTCGCGGCCGGATAGAGCTTCAGGTAGCGCCCGCCCGCCGCATAGGCCTGGAAGGCCTCGCTCGCCGTGCCGAAGCCCGGCATGGGCACAAGCCCGCGCTCCAGCGACCGGCGGATCACCGCCGCATCGGTGTTGGGCGCCACGATGACCCGGCCGCCGGCTTCGGCCACCTGATCCACCACCTCCGGCGTCAGCACCGTGCCTGCGCCATAGACGATCTCGTCGGCGAAGCGCGCCATGCGGCGGAGGCTGTCCAGGGGCTCGGGCGAGTTCATCGGCACCTCGATCACCCGCACGCCGGCGGAGATCAGCGCCTCGGCCACGCCCTCCACCTCGTCTGGCTTCACGCCGCGGATGATGGCCACGATCGGGGCCTCGGCGAAGGCGTCCTGGAGCGAGATCATGATGGCGCCTCGGAGCGGGGAAGGGCGCGGAACAGGGCGGCCAGTCCGCTCAGCACCGCCGCCTCCCCGTCGTAAACGCCGGCCTCGATCCCGCGATGCGCCAGCGCGCGGCGGTATTGCGCGCAGAGCCTGGAGTCGCCCACGATGCTGACCGGCGCGCCGGCCGGAGCGTTGAGCAGCCCCGGGCTGGCGGCGACGTCCGCGCCGATCAACAGCCCCGAGAGATAGGCGCGCACGTCGCTCGGCTGCAATCCGCCGCCGCCGACCACGCGCGAGCGGGCGGTGAACAGCCGTGCGGCCAGGGCCGCCCCGTCGCCGGCCGCCTCCAGCCCCTCGTCGAAGGCCGGCCCTTCCGCCTCGCCCTCGGCGCCCTTCAGCACGCTGTGGGTGGTGAGCAGGGCGAACAGTTCGCCGGTCATGGCGGTGACGAAGCGCTCGATGCGGCCATCCACCGCCAGCACCCATTTGGCGTGGGTGCCGGGATGGCAGATGACCTGGGCGCCGCGACGGCGGCCCTCGTCCTGCGCCAGCCAGCCGAACAGCTGGGTCTCCTCGCCGCGCATCACGTCAGGACCGTAGACGCCGCGCCCGCGCAGGCCCGGCACGATGCCGACATAGGGGCGCTCGCCCGGCACCGCGAGGACGCCTCGCGCGAGGGCCTGCGCATCCGCGGGGCAGTCGGCGTAGGGGACCTCGCGCCAGCCGATGTTGGAGCCCGCCATGCCGGTGATCAGGGCGGGCAGGGCCTGGGCGTCCAGGGCCGGGCGCACCTCCTCGCGGAAGCGGACGGCGGCCTCGCCCGGGGCCAGGCGCGAGACGCCCAGCGCGAACTCCCGGTGCGCGGTGGGTCGGCCGTCCTCGCCGACCACCCAGGCGCGCAGGTTGGTGGTGCCCCAGTCCACGGCGAGGAAGGGCGTCTGGGCGGTCATGGGCTATACCGGCGCATGGGCGAAACGCAGCAGGTTGGCCGCGCCCGGCGCCCCGAAGGGCGTGCCGGCCAGGATCAGGATGCGTTGCGCAGGCTTGGCGAGGCCGAGCTCGACGGCGACGCGCACGGCCTCCTCGGTCATGCCCTCCAGGGTGGCGGGGTCTTCCGCCACGCGGGGCTCAAGTCCCCAGACCAGGGCCAGCCGGCGGGCCACGTCCAGGCTGGGCGTCAGGGCCACCACAGGCTGCAGCGGCCGCTCCCGCGCCAGCCGCCGGGCGGTGCCGCCGGTGGTGGTGTAGGCGACCAGACAGGCGGTGGAGCCCGACTCCGCCGCGCGCCTCGCCGCGGCGACCAGGGCGTCAGCGTCGTCGGCGGCGTCGCGGCGTTCGGCGCCCATCAGCTCGGGCCAGCGGGGATCGCGCTCCACCCGCTCGATGATGCGGCCCATCATCTGCACGGCCTCCAGCGGGTAGGCGCCGGACGCCGTCTCCGCCGACAGCATCAGGGCGTCCGCGCCCTCGTAGGTGGCGTTGGCGACGTCTGACGCCTCCGCCCGGGTGGGCGTGGCCGAGGCGATCATCGACTCCAGCATCTGGGTGGCCACGATCACCGGTACGCCGCGGGCGCGGGCGGCGCGCAGCAGCGCCTTCTGGGCGACCGGCACCTCCTCCGGCTCCAGCTCCACGCCGAGGTCGCCGCGGGCCACCATCACTCCGTCGCAGAAATCCAGGATCTCTTCGATCTGGTCCAGCGCCGAGGGCTTTTCGATCTTGGCCACCACCGCGGCGCGGCCCTGCACCAGCTTTCGCAGGTCGGCCATGTCGGCCGCGCGCTGGACGAAGGAGAGCGCGACCCAGTCCACCCCCATGCGCAGGGCGAAGGCCAGGTCCTTGTGATCCTTGTCGGTCATCGCGCTCATGGGGATGACGGCGCCCGGCAGGGCCACGCCCTTGCGGTCCGACAGGCGCACGCCCTGCACCACCTCGCACTCGGCGAAATCCTTGCCGCAGGCGACGACCCGCAGCCGCACCTTGCCGTCGTCGATCAGCAGCACCGCGCCGGGCCGCAGGGCCGCGAACAGCTCCGGATGCGGGCTGGACACACGGCTCGCGTCCCCGGGCTGCGGATCGAGGTCCAGGCGGAAGGCCTGACCCGGCGCGATCAGCACCGCGCCGTCCTTGAACGGTCCGAGCCTGAGCTTGGGTCCCTGCAGGTCGGCCAGCACGCCGAGCGGCCGGCCGAGCGCGGTCTCCGCCTCGCGCACGGCCGCCGCCGCGGCGGCGTGGTCCTCGTGCACGCCGTGGCTGAAGTTCAGGCGGAAGACGTCGACGCCGGCGCGGGCCAGCTCCAGCACCGCACCGGGCGCCCGGCTGGCGGGGCCGAGCGTCGCCACGATGCGGGCGCGCCGCGCGCGAATCATGAGGGTCCCTGTCCAGCCTGGCCGCGGCGCACCTGACCACCGAGCCGCAGCGCGAGCAAGGCCGCCGCCGCCGCCGGCAGGATCAGCGCCCCGGCGCCGTAGCGTCCCGCTCCCAGCGCGCCCAGCGCCGCTCCGGCCAGAAGGCCCAGCCACATCAACAGGTAGGCGCTCCAGGGCGAGGCCAGGCCCAGCATCGCGTCGGCCAGGGCGTGGCCGAGGCTGACCAGGGTGCCGGTGACATAGGTCGGCGCGGCCCGCACGCCGCCAGCCTGATGCAGCACGGAGTTCTGCAGCCCCATGCCGAGCGCCATGGCCGCCGCGCCGAGCGTCACCGCCACGCCGTGTCCAAGGCCGGTGACCGCGGCGGCGAAGGCCAGCAGGGCCGCCACGATGCTGAGCAGCGCCGGCCGCCGCCAGATCCCTGCGGAGAGGGCGACCAGCCGCCCGGCGAAGGCGCCCATGACGAACAGGGCCACGAGCCCGCCCGCCGCGGCGGCTTCGCCCAGGCGGCCCTGCGACGGCAGCGCCGCGAAACGGGTCGAGTTGCCGCTGGCGAAGGAGACGAAGACGCCGAGCCGCACGAGCGCCACCGCGTCCACGAAGCCCGCCATGGCGAGGAGCATGACGTCGAGCGCGAGATCGGTCCGCTCCGCCGTCGATTGAGCCGCCTCCTGCGTCACGCCGCCTCCGTTCCGCCCGCTCGCCCCGGCCGTCTATAGACGAGAACCCGTCCGTCGCGCCAAGCATCGGCGCGCCCCGCCTCGCAAACGCCCCAAGCCGCCCGCATATCGCCGCCATGGACGCGCCCGGTCATGCCCCTTCGTCGCGAGGCCCCCCGTCGCAAGGCCCTGCGTGGCGAGGCCCGCTCTTGCGAGGCCATTCGTTGCAAGGCCCTGCGTCGCAGGGCTGGGGTCGCCGCGCAGTCGTGGGCCTGGCCTGCCTGGTCTCGGGCGTCGCCTTGGCGACCGCCCATGCGCCGCCCGCGGCGCCTTGGGCGGCCAAGGGGCCCTCCCCCTGGGACGCCTCGGCCGCCCCGGCGACCCAGCCGGGCGGCGTCACCGTCGGGGTCATCGACGTGGTCAAGCACCTGCCGGGACCCGCCCTGTGGAAGGTGACCAAGGGCGACGCCCAGGTGATCATCCTGGGCGCCGCCACCCCGCTCCCCCACCTGCTGGCCTGGGACACCTTGCGGCTGGAGCACGCCCTGGACGGGGCCGACGCCCTTTATCTGGAGCCGCGGCCCTCGCTCAGTCCGCTGGAGCTGGTGAAGCTGGCTGTGAACCGCGCCCCCCTGCAGCTCGGCCGCGGCCAGACGCTGCAGACCGTGCTGCCGCCGGCCGAGCGGGCGCGCTACCTGCGCCTGGTCGCCGACATCCACGCCAAGCCCCAGACCTACGACAGCTGGAAGCCGGCGATCGCGGGCCTGTTCCTGATCTCCGACTGGCGCAGGGCCGCCGGCCTGTCGGAGGGCAAGCCCGCCACTACGGTGACGCACCTGGCCGAGGACGCCCATGTGCCGGTGCATTATGTGGGCGACTTCCGCCTCGACCCCTATATCGCCACCGTCGCCAGGCTGTCGGCCGCTGACAACCTCGCCTGTTTCGATGCGGCGATGAACGACGTGGACCAGGAGTCGGCCCATGTCCCGGCCATGGCGGCGGCCTGGGCCAGGGCCGATCTGAAGACCGTCGGGGCGACCTACAAGGCGTCGCTGCTCACCGGTTGTCTGCAGCGCATCCCCAGCGTCCAGGCCCTGCTCGACCGCGGCACCGATCAGGGGGTGCAGACCATACAGGCCGCCCTGGTCAAGCCCGGCAAGTCGGTCGCCGTCATCGACCTGAACTTCCTGCTGCGTCCCAACGGCGTGCTCGACCGCCTAAAGGCGCAAGGCGCGATCATCTCGATCCCCGACTAAACGCCAAGCTAAGCATTGAAGCCGGGCGGGGATGGCCGGGCGCCGTCAGCAAGGCGTTTCTTCCCGACGCTTAAACGCTTGCTTAGTCGTGTGGAGCTAAAGCATCCCATCGAAGGGATTTAAATATGTCACTTGTGAAATTTTTCATCGAAGCGGCGCGACCGCCATCGAATACGGCCTGATCGCCGCGCTCATCGGCACGGTGATCATCGCCGGAGCGTCCTACCTCGGCACGTCCATCGGTGCGAAGTTCAACATGATCGGGTCCAATCTCAGCACGGCCTCCTGACCGGCTCCGCAGGACGACGACATCCAAGCGCGGCGTCAGGGCGCAGGATGTAGGGCGCAGCCCATGCCGTGCGGCGGCCCGCCTCGCCCACAACATCTTGTGGAAGGCGCAGGTTGCGACTCCCGCATCGTGTGAAGACCCGCTATCTGTGGCGTGGGATGATTCCGCAGAGGGCCACGCCATGATCGAGCTGAGCGCCAGACCGGGCCTGCTGACCCCCTCCCACGCCTACAAGCCGTTCCGCTATCCTTGGGCCTACGAGTTCTGGAAGCGCCAGCAGCAGGTGCACTGGATGCCCGAGGAGGTGCCGCTCGGCG
>CAXTEX010000133.1:0-5738 GCA_964243445.1 uncultured Caulobacteraceae bacterium
CGCTGTCCATCATGCACAGCACCTCCAGGTCCTGGTCGCGCAGGAACTCGGCGATAGCCAGCGTCAGATAGGCCGCCTGGCGGCGCTTCAGCGCGGGCTCGTCGGAGGTCGCGACCACCACGATGGCGCGCTGCAGGCCCGCTTCGCCCAGCGTCTCCTCGATGAACTCGCGCACCTCCCGGCCCCGCTCGCCGATCAGGCCGACCACCACCGCGTCGCAGGTGGCCTCCCGCGCCAGCATCGACAGCAGCACCGACTTGCCGACGCCTGAGCCCGCGAACACGCCCAGGCGCTGTCCGCGGCAGCAGGTGGTGAAGACGTCCAGCGCCCGCACGCCCATGTCCAGCCGCTCGCCGACGCGGCCGCGGGCGTGGGCCGGCGGCGGGGGCGTGCGCAGCGGATAGGGGACCGGTCCTTGGGGCAGGGGGCCCTTGCCGTCGATCGGCGTTCCGAAGGCGTCGATGATGCGGCCGCGCCAGGCGAGGGTGGGGCGCACCGCGTCGCCTTCGGGACGGATGCGGATCTCGGCGCCGGGCGCCACGCCTTCCACCGCGCCGAAGGGCATGAGCAGGGCGCGGGTGTCGCGAAAGCCCACGACCTCGGCGGGAAGCCACTCGCCACGGGGGCGCTCGATGTCGGCGCGCGCTCCGATGGGCAGGCGGGTCAGTCCGCCGCGGGCTTCGATCAGCAGGCCGTTCACCGCCGCGACGCGTCCGGAGACGGTCAGGGGCTCGACCCGCTCCACCGCGGCGATCAGGTTGCGCAAAGCTTGGACCTCGCCGTGGGCCGGACAGGGCGCACCCTCGCGCGCCGGCTTTAACCACCCGTGAACGACGATCCGAAGGTGGAGGGCCGGCGTGTGGCTTCCTTGCCGCTAGGCCGTCGATCCGCTAGGCACGCGACCCGAACCGAGCCCCGTATGTCCGATCCCTCCGCCTTCCGTCCCCAGGCGCGCAGCCCGCGCGGCTTTCCCGATCGCCGCGCCCGCGACTTGCGCGCGGAGCGGACCATCCTGCTGGCGGTGGCCGAGGTCTATGAGCAGTTCGGGTTCGAGGCGCTGGAGACCTCGGCCTTCGAGTACGCCGACGCGCTCGGCAAGTTCCTGCCCGACAGCGACCGTCCGAACGAGGGCGTGTTCGCCCTGCAGGACGACCCGGACACCGAGAATGGGCAGTGGATGGCGCTGCGCTACGACCTGACCGCGCCGCTCGCCCGCTTCTACGCGGAGCACCGCGAGACCCTGCCCAAGCCCTTCCGCCGCTATGCCTTCGGGCCGGTGTGGCGGAACGAGAAGCCGGGACCAGGACGCTTCCGCGAGTTCCTGCAGTGCGACGCCGACACCGTCGGCTCCGCCCGGCCGGAGGCGGACGCAGAGGTGATCGCCATGGGCGTGGCGGGGCTGCAGGCCGCGGGGCTGGAGCCCGGCTCGGCCGTCATCCGCATCAACACCCGCAAGCTCCTGAACGGGCTGCTGTCCTCCGCCGGCGTGAGTGACGCCGGCCAGAAGCTCGCCGTCCTGCGCGCGGTGGACAAGCTGGACCGGCTCGGCGCGGACGGCGTGCGCCTGCTGCTGGGGACGGGGCGCAAGGACGAGAGCGGCGACTTCACCCGCGGCGCGGGGCTCGACGCCTCGGCCATCGAACGCGTGCTGGCCTATACGCAAGCCGGAGCCGACAGCCGCGAGGCCACCCTGGCCAAGGTGTCCGACGCCATCGGCGGCTCGGCGGAGGGCGACGAGGGCCTGGCGGACCTGTCGCGCATCGGCGCGGCGCTCGCCGCCATGGGCGTAGGCGAGGATGCGGCGGTGTTCGATCCGTCCATCGTGCGCGGCCTGGAATACTACACCGGCGCGGTGTTCGAGACCGAGCTGAGCCTGCCCACGCTGGACGACCAAGGCCGCCCGGTGCGCTTCGGCTCCATCGCCAGCGGCGGCCGCTACGACGATCTGGTGGCGCGGTTCACCGGCGAGAGCGTGCCGGCGACGGGCTTCTCCTTCGGGGTCAGCCGGCTGGTGGCGGCGCTGCGGGCGGCGGGGCGGGAGCCGGGCGTCACCGCGCGCGGACCGGTGGTGGTCATCGCCTTCAACGAGGCCTCCATGGCCGACTATTTCGCCATTGCGGGCGAGCTGCGCGGAGCGGGGATCGCCACGGAGGTCTATCTCGGCGGCTCGGGCATGAAGGCGCAGATGAAATACGCCGACCGCCGCCTGTCGCCCGCCGCGGTCATCGTCGGCGAGGACGAGCTGGCCGCTGGGACGGTCACGGTGAAGGACCTGGATCTCGGCCGCGCCCTGGCCGGCAAGGTCGGCGACAATGCCGCCTGGCGCGCCGAGCGGCCGGGGCAGGCGACCATCCCCCGCGCCGATCTGGTCGCCCACCTGCGCCGCATCCTGGAGGGCTGAGCGGTGCTGGCGGAGCGCGTCCTCGCGCCGGAGCAGATCGCGCCTGTCCGCGCGCCGTTCGAGGCGTTCGGCGGCGTCTGGACCGACGCGGCGGTGCTGCAGCCGCTCTCCTTGCTGCTCGACCTCGCCGGGGAGGCCATGCGCGCGCGCCTGTTCACCGTCCAGGGCGAGGGCGCCGCGGAGCTGTGCCTGCGCCCGGACTTCACCATCCCCATCGCCACCGCCCACATCGCCGCGGGCGCTTCGGAGGGTCGCTATCTCTACGAGGGCAAGGCCTTCCGCACCGCGCCCCGCGACAGCGGCCGCCCCGCCGAGTTCCTGCAGATCGGCGCGGAGGTCTATGGCGAGCCCGAAGACCGCGTCGCCCAGGACGTGGAGATCGCCGTGCTCGCCTGGACGGCCTCCCAGGCCGGCGGCCGCGCCGACCTCGGCCTGGTGCTCGGCGACGTGTCCCTGTTCGACGGGTTCCTGACGGCGCTGGATCTGCCCCAGGCGCTCCGCCAGCGGCTGGTGCGCGCCTACGCCAGCGGCCGGGGCCTGAGGGCCGAGCTGGACCGGCAGCAGTCCGGCGCGGCGCTCCGCACCGGCGGCCGCCTGGCGGAGCTGCTGAGCGGACTGCCCGAGGGCGAGGCCACCGGCGTGCTGGAGGAGCTGTGGCGGCTGGCCGGCATCTCGCCGGTGGGCGGCCGCTCGCCCGCCGAGATCGCCCATCGCCTGTGCGTGCGCGCCGAGCAGGCCTCGGCCGCCCGGCTCAGCGTCGGCGAAGCGGACCTGATCGCCCGCTACCTCGACGTCGTCGCCCCGCCGCGGGAGGCCTTCGACCGCATCGAGTCCCTCGCCTACGAGGCCAAGGTGGCGTTCGACGTCCAGCTGCAGCCCTGGGTCCGCAGGCTGCGGGGGCTGACGGCGGCGGGCGTGCCGGAGTGGGCGATGATCTTCTCCACCGGCTTCATGCGCGCCTTCGGCTATTACGACGGCATGCTGTTCGAGGTGCGCAGCCTGGCGCTCGGCTACGACCGCCCCGTGGCCGCCGGCGGCCGCTACGACGGTCTGCCGGCGCGTCTTGGCGCCCACGGCCGCACCGGCGCCATCGGCTGCACCGTGCGCCCTGCGCGCGCGGCGGCGGAGGGGTGAGGAGCCGATGAGCGCGCTCATCCTCGCCATTCCCTCCAAGGGCCGGCTCAAGGAGCAGGTGGACGGCTGGCTCTCCGGGTGCGGCTTCGCGCTGGAGGCCGACGGCGGGGAGCGGGGCTATCGCGCCGCCCTGCGCGGACTGCCCGGCGCCGAGGTGCGGCTGATGTCGGCCGGCGACATCGCCTCGGCCCTCGACGCCGGCGACATTCACATCGGCGTCACCGGCGAGGACCTGCTGCGCGAGACGGGCGAGGGGCTGGACAGTCGCGTCATGCTGCTGCGCGCGCTAGGCTTCGGCCGCGCGGACTTGGTGGTGGCCGCGCCCCAGAGCTGGATCGACGTGGACGCCATGGCCGACGTGGAGGAGGTGGCGCACCTCTATCTCAGCCGCACCGGCTCGCGCCTGCGGGTGGCCACCAAATACGCCGTCCAGACCCGCGCCTTCCTCGCCGCCCGCGGCATCGCCGACTACCGCATCGTGGACAGCGGGGGGGCCACCGAGGGGGCGCCGGCCGCCGGCCTCGCCGAGCTGGTGGTGGACATCACCACGACCGGCGCGACGCTGGCCGCCAACAACCTGAAGATCATCTCGGACGGCGTGATCCTGAAGAGCCAGGCCCAGCTCGCCGCCTCTCTGCGCGCGCGCTGGGACGCCGGCCAGCTGGCCCTGGCGCGGCGGCTGGTCTCGGTGGCCGAGGCGCGGGCGCGGGCGCGCAGCCTCGCCGCCCTGCGCTGGCCCGAGGAGCAGGACGCCGCCGCCCGCGCCGCCACCGAGGCGCACCTGGCCCGCGGCGCCACGCGCCAGCCCTTCGGCCTGCTGGCGCCGGAGGCGGCCATGCTGGACATCATAGCCGACCTCGCCCAGGCGGGCGTCGGGCCCGTCAGCGTCGGGCGTCCGGACTATGTGTTCGAGGCCGCCTGCCCGGTGGCCGACGCCCTGGCCGCCCGCGTCGGCGCGCCGGCGTCGTGAGCGCATGACGCGCGCCGCGGTTTGGGTCTAAGCATCGCGCCATGAGCGAGCCCCGCGCCACCTTCGGCTTCAAGGACGTCCCGCCGGACCAAAAGCCTGCGCTCGTTCGCGGCGTGTTCGACCGGGTGGCCTCGCGCTACGACCTGATGAACGACCTGATGAGCGCTGGCGTGCACCGGGCCTGGAAGGACATGACCGCCGCGCGCCTGAACCCGCAGCCGGGCGAGGTGATCATCGACTGCGCCGGCGGCACGGGCGACATCGCCCGCCGCCTGGCCAGGCGGGCCCGGGCCGTGAAGGCGCGCCGCGGCGGCGCCGACGCCCAGGTGCTGGTGGTCGACTACAACGCCGAGATGGTCGGCGTCGGCCGCCAACGCGTCGTCGAGGCGGAGATCGCCTGGGCCGTCGGCGACGCCCAGCGCCTGCCCCTGCCCGACGCCTGCGCCGACGCCTATGTCATCGCCTTCGGCATCCGCAACGTCACCGACATCCCCACAGCGCTCAGCGAGGCGCGGCGGGTGCTGAAGCGCGGCGGGCGTTTTCTGTGTCTGGAGTTCTCCCAGCCTGTCGCCCCGGCGCTGCGCGCCGCCTACGACGCCTACAGCTTCAACGTCATTCCGCGGGTGGGGGCGGCCGTGGCGGGCGACCGCGAGAGCTACCAGTATCTGGTGGAGAGCATCCGGCGGTTTCCCACCCAGGCCCGCTTCGCCGCCATGATCGCGCAGGCGGGGTTCAAGCGCGAGGGCTGGACCAATTTCACCGGCGGCGTGGCGGCGCTTCACCACGGTTGGGCGGTTTGAGGCCGCCGCCCGTCCGTCCTCCCCATCAAGGATGGGGAGGTGTCGGCGAAGCCGGCGGAGGGCTCGCGCGGAGCGCGGAAGACGTTTCCTGCGCCGTAGTTCGATCGGCGTCGCCGCTCTCCCCCTCCCCGCCTTCGGCGGTGCTCCCCCACGATGTGGGGGAGAACAGTTCGCCCTGATGCCCAACCCCCTCTCCAACGCCTGGCGCCTGGTCGCCGCGGGCTTCGTCCTCGCCCACCACGACGCCCTGCTCCCGCGCGAGGCCGCCCACCTCGCCCCCGCACCCCTGCGCGCGCCCGCCGCCGTGTTGCGCCTGCTCAGCGGCGGCGCGGCGGCACGCGGTCGGCCGGGCGAGCGGCTGGCGCGGGCGTTCGAGGCGCTGGGGCCGGCCGCGATCAAGCTCGGCCAGCTGCTGTCCACCCGCGCCGACATC
>CAXTEX010000134.1:0-5732 GCA_964243445.1 uncultured Caulobacteraceae bacterium
CTCGCCACCTCGTCCGGATAGACGTCGATCAGCTTGACCACCCAGTCGCTGTCGGTGCCGGTGGTTGAGGCCCACAGCCCCACATGCGGGAAGCCCGCGATGCGCACGGCCGCGGTCAGCGGCGCGGTGGTGAAGCTCAGCACGTCCGGCCGGTCGGAGAAGATGCGCTGGTCGTCGACCAGCCACTGGCTCCAGGTCGACCCCGTGGAGTAGGTCGGCCGGATCGGGCGCAGGCGATAGGGCACGGGCTTGGCCGGGTCCGAGACGTAGGCGTCGAACAGCGAGCCCCCTCGCGCCGGCGCCGGCGTGGGCGCGTAGCCGAGGCCGCCGCCATGCTGCAGATAGATCGGCGTGCCGGTCTCGGCCTGCGGCGGCCAGGCGGCGTAGCCGCGCCAGACGTCGGTCCCGGTCTCATAGGCGGTGACGGGCGCGAGCCTGGCCGCCGGCGCGCCGTCCTTCAGCCGCGCATCCAGAAAAGGCTGCAGGATGTAGCGGCGGAAGTAGGCCGCGGTGTCGCCGTCGAACTTGATCGGCCCGATGGCCGAGCCGTCCCGGTTGGCTTGGCCGTGGTACCAGGGGCCGACCACCAGCCGGTCTTCGCCCGCCGCGTCCTGCTTGCGGGTGGCTTCCCAGACGGCGACCGCGCCGTAGATGTCCTCCTGGTCCCACTGGCCCTGGACGAACAGGGTCGCAACCTTGTGCGGACGGGCGCCCAGGATCGTCTCCAGCGCCTGGGCCTGCCAGTAGGCGTCATAGGTCGGGTGCGCGGCCAGCTTCTGCGGGAAGCCCAGGGGATCGACCCCGTACTCGGCCGTGAAGTCCGAGGCCGAGCCGGCGCGCAGGAAGGTGTCGTAGTCGTCGTAAGCGCGCCGCCACAGGTCTTCGCCGGACCCCCGCTCGGTGTCCTGGGCGTAGTAGTAGTCGTAGCCGATCAGGCGGAAGGCCCCGCCGTGGAAGTCGTCGTCGCCCATCCAGGTGTTCCCCACCGGATTGATCGGCACGGCCGCCTTCAGCGCCGGATGCGGGTCGTCCATGGCCATCAGCACCATCATGCCGTCGTAGGAAGTGCCGATCATGCCGACCCGGCCGTTGGACTCCGGGGTGTGTTTCACCAGCCAGTCGATGGTGTCGTAGGCGTCGGTGGCGTGGTCCACGTTGGTGGGGTTGTCGGGACCGCGGAGCGGCCGCTCGTTCACATAGTCGCCTTCGGAGCCGTGCTTGCCGCGCACGTCCTGCACGGCGATGATGTAGCCTTCCTCCGCCATGACCTCGAAGGTGCGCGGCACCGTCGCGGCCATGTGGGCGCTGCCCTCCGGCAGCATCTCGCCGGCGTTGTAAGGCGTGCGGTCCAGCATGATCGGCGCGCGGCTGGCGCCTTTGGGGATGATCAGGATGGTGTGCAGCCTCACGCCGTCGCGCATGGGGATCATCGCCTCCCGCCGGACGTAGTCGAAGCTGTCGGTCCGGGGCGTGAAGTGCGCCGGCACGTCGGGGACGAGCTTGCCCGCGGGCTGGGCGGCGAGGGCCGCGCGCCCGGAGAGCAGCGCCAGGGAAAGAACGGCGGGGACGAGGGCGGCGGCGGCGCGGAGGCGGGCGTCTGGCATCGCGGTCCCTTGTGTCTGCAGGCTTGCTAGAACGCGCGGCGGCCGGGCTCAAGGGGCCCATCAGGCCTTCCGCCGCGTCGGGAGCGGAGCAGCCTGATCCCGGGCGGGCGGCCTTATCAGCCTTGTAAGCTGCGGGCTCGCCCGCGGAGAGCGGATCAGGCTAGACTCGCCGCTGTGAACGCTCCCCTGCCCCACCTCTCGCCCGCGCCGATCGCGTCGCGGACGCCGCCGTACGACACCGCGCCCTATCTGCGCGACGAGATGCTGCACGAGGTGTTCGCCGCGACCGCTGCGGCTCATCCCCAGGCCACCGCCCTGCGGCTCGCCGCGCCGGACGTGGAGAGCACCCGCAGGACCGCGCTCAGCTACGCCGAGCTGCACTGCCGCGCCTGCCAGTTCGCCCGCTATCTGGCGGCGCGCGGGGTGCGCCGCGGCGACCGGGTGGTGATCTGCCTGCCGCGCGGGATCGACCAGTACATGAGCCTGCTCGGCGTGCTGCAGGCGGGCGCGGCCTATGTGCCGGTGGACTGGTCCACGCCGCAGGACCGGGTCGACTACATCGCCGCCGAGAGCGAGGCCTTCGCCGTGCTCACCACCGCCGAGCGGGCGGGCGATTTCGCGCCGACCCTGTCCAACGTGATCGCGGTGGACTCCGCCATAGGCGACGTGGCCGCCTTCTCCACCGACGCCCTGACCCGGGCCGACACCGGCGCGGAGCCTGAGGACGCGGCCTATTTGATCTACACCTCAGGCTCCACGGGGCGACCCAAGGGCGTGGTGATCCGCAACAGGAACGCCTGTTTCCAGATCCGCTCGGAGGCGTCGATCCTGGGCGTCACCTCCGCGGACCGGGTCTACGCCGGGGCGTCGCTCGCCTTCGACATCTCGGTGGAGGAGATGTGGGCGGCGTTCCTGAACGGAGCGGAGCTGCTGATCGGCTCCGAGACCCTGGCCAAGGCCGGGCCGGACCTCGCTTTGACGCTGGAGGCCCAGGGCGTCACCGTCTGGTGCCCGGTGCCGAGCCTGCTGTCGGCCCTCGACCAGGACGTGGCCAGCGCGCGCATCATCAACGTCGGCGGCGAGGCCTGCCCGCCCGAGCTGGTGCGCCGCTGGGCGCGGCCCGGCCGGCGGATGCTGAACACCTACGGCCCGACCGAGACCACGGTGACCGCGACCTGGACCGAGCTGGTCCCCGGCCGCCCGGTCACCATCGGCACGCCGCTGCCGGGCTTCACCGCCTGGATCGTCGACGACCAGCTGCTGCCCGTACCCGCCGGCGCGGAGGGCGAGCTGGTGATCGGCGGGCCCGCCCTGGCGCTGGGCTACCTGCACCGCGAGGAGCTGACCGCGGAGAAGTTCGTCATCGCCCCGTTCATAGGGCCGGATGGCGAGCCGCACCGCATCTACCGCACCGGCGATCTGACCCGGCTGACCGCCGATGGCGAGATCGACTTCCTCGGCCGCATCGACACCCAGGTGAAGATCAGGGGCTATCGGGTAGAGCTCGGCGAGATCGAGGCGGCTATCGCGGACGATCCGGCTGTCGCCCAGGCCGTCGTCAACCTCTACCGCGAGGAGGACGGCAGCGAGCTGCTCGTCGCCTTCCTCACGCCTCGGGCCAACGCATCCATCGAGCTGGACCGCGTTCGCTCAGCGCTGGCCGAGCGGCTGCCCGCCTACATGCGCCCCAACGCCTATGAGCTGCGCCGGAGCCTGCCGACCTTGATCTCCGGCAAGGTCAACAGGAAGGCGCTGGAGCGGCCCCGTCGCATCGAGGTGGAGAGCCGCACGCTCGAGCCGGCGGCCACGCCCACCGAAGCCGCCCTGCTCGCCGCCTGGCGCGAGTCCCTGGCCCAGCCCGCCATCTCGGTGGAGGACGACTTCTTCGAGGACCTGGGCGGCCACTCGCTGCGCGCCGCCAAGATGGTCTCCCTGGCCCGCGCCACGCCGTCGCTGGCCTTGATCTCGATCCAGGACCTGTACGCCGCGCCGACCATCCGCAAGCTGGCCGCGCGCCTGGATGCGGCGCGGCCGGCGGAGCAGGCCGCCGCCCGGCCGGCAGAGCCGTTCCACGCGATCCCCCAGCTCCGCCGCACGCTTTGCGTCATCGCCCAGACCCTGGCGCTGATCCCGATCTTCGCCACCGCCGGGGTGCAGTGGATATTCCCCTATCTCGCCTACACGACCCTGGCCTCCGACACCGACCGGCTGCTGCCGCTGCTGGTGGCGGTCGCCGCCTTCGTGGTGCTGCCGCCGCTGGTGCTGATCTTGTCCATCGCGGTGAAGTGGCTGGTGATCGGGCGCTATAAGGCGGGCGACTATCCGCTGTGGGGCGCCTACTATTTCCGCTGGTGGTTCGTGCGGCGGTTCCTGGGCATCGTGCCGGTGCAGTTCCTGGCCGGCACGCCGATCATGCGGCTCTACTACCGCCTGCTGGGCGCAGACATCGGCCAGGGCGCGTTCCTAGGCCTCAACGACATCGACGCCGCCGACCTGGTGAGCATCGGCGCAGGCGCGGTGCTGAGCGAAGGCGCTGTGCTGGCGACGGTCTCGGTGGAACGAGGCCTGCTCCGCATCGGCCGCGTGGACCTTGGCGACGGCGCGTCGCTGGGTGCCCTGTCGGTGGTGGGGCGCAACGCCAGCCTGGGCGAGAACGCCGCCCTGGAGGATCTCTCCGCCCTCCCGGCCGGCGAGCACATCCCCGCCGGCGAGACCTGGACCGGCTCGCCCGCGGTGCGCACCGGCCTGACCCCGCCCCGGCCGCCGGTGGAGCGGCCAGGCTGGATGCGCCTGGTCCTGGTCAACCTGGGCCTGGTCCTGGCCGCGCCGCTGCTGCCGCTGGCCGCGGTGATCCCCATCGCGCCGGGGCTGATCGCCATGATCGAGATCGACTGGCGCACCAGCGACTACACCTACATGGCCATCTCGCCCCTGCTGGCGCTGATCTATGTGCTCGCCATGTGCCTGCTCACCGTCGTGGTGAAATGGACCCTGCTCGGCCGCGTGAAGCCCGGCCGCTATTCGCTCTGGAGCTGGTTCTACGTCCGCTTCTGGTTCGTGCGTCAGCTCGGGCTTCTGGCGCTGGAGCTGCTGCATCCGCTCTACGCCACCCTCTACGTGCGCCCCTGGTACAAGGCGCTGGGCGCAAAGGTGGGCGCGCGGGTGGAGATCTCCACCGCGACCTCGGTCGTCCACGACCTGATCGAGATCGGGGACGAGAGCTTCATCGCCGACGGCGTGGTTTTCGGCGCCGGCAAGGCCGAGCCCGGGGCCATCAACCTGCAGAAGACGCGCATCGGTCGACGCACCTTCATCGGCAACTCCGGCCTGCTGCCCGCCGGCGCCGACGTCGGCGACGAGGTTCTGATCGGGGTGCTGTCCAAGCCGCCCGAGGTCGGCGCGCTGCAGAACGGCTCGACCTGGTTCGGCTCTCCCGCCATCCGCCTGCCGCACCGCCAGAGTTTCGCGGTGTTCGACGAGGGGGCGCGGTTCCGCCCCTCCCGCAGGCTCATCGCCACCCGACTGGCGATCGAATACGTGCGCATCACCTTGTCGCTGACGGTGTTCATCGCCCTGTTCAGCGCGCTGCTGTCCATCGTGGGCGACATCTCCGACGTGCCCCATGCGGCGCTGTGGATCGCGCTGGCCTTCCCCTTCCTCTACATCTGGTTCGCCGTGGCGGCGGGGGCCTTCGTGGTGGCGCTGAAGTGGCTGGTGGCCGGCCGCTACGAGCCGGTGACCAAGCCGCTGTGGAGCCCCTTCGTCTGGCGCACCGAGCTTGTGACCTCGACCTACGAGAACCTGGTCGTGCCGCTACTGCTGGAGCCCCTGCGCGGCACGCCCTGGATCAACATCTATCTTCGCCTGATGGGCTGTACGATCGGCAAGCGCGTCTTCACCGACACCACCGACATCACCGAATACGACTTGGTCAGCGTGGGCGACGACGCCGCGCTGAACGAGAACGCAGGCCTGCAGACCCACCTGTTCGAGGACCGGGTGATGAAGGTCTCGGGCGTCGCCATCGGCGCCCGGGCCACGGTCGGATCGCTGGCCATCGTGCTCTACGACGCGGTGATCGAGGACGACGCCCAGCTCGGCGACCTGTCGGTGCTGATGAAGGGCGAG
>CAXTEX010000135.1:0-5720 GCA_964243445.1 uncultured Caulobacteraceae bacterium
CACCTGGGCAAGCGCCTGCGCCGCCGCCGCCGCCTGCTGGGCCTGACCCAGCAGCAGGTGGCGGAAGGCGTCGGCATCCGCTTCCAGCAGATCCAGAAGTACGAATGCGGCGCCAACCGCATCTCCGCCGCCCGCCTGTGGCAGCTGTCCCAGGTGCTCGACGTCCCGATCAACTACTTCTACGACGGCCTGACCGAGACGCCCATGCGCCGCGAACGCGACGGCATGGGGGAGGGGCGCGCCGGCGATCCGCAGGTACGCAAGGAGACCCAGGACCTGCTGCGCGTCTACAGCCAGCTCGGCGAGCGGCCCCGCCGCCGCCTGCTCGATCTCGCCAAGTCCCTGAACACCGAGGCGCCGGCCTGATCTGCGAACCGACGGCTTCCGCGCCGCGCCTACTGCGGCGGCGGCAGGTGTAGGGAAGCCGCCAGAAGGATCGCCGCCAGTCCCAGCGCCGCCAGCACGCCGAGTATAACCGAGCTGATCCAGCCGGCTCTCTTCGACACCCCGCCCGCCGCCGCCAAGGCGTCTGGCCCGATCATGCCCCCTGAGGCGCTGCGGAGCTTGGCGATGCGGTAGACGGCCCAGGTCACATAGGCCTGGCGCCCGAACATGGCGGTGGCGATGGCCAGCGGCAGGCCTATCCGCGAGGTCGCCGGCAGGAAGGCCAGAAGCACGTAGAGGGCCACGAACCCCCAGGCCCACGTCCACATGCGTCGGTAGAAGAACCAGCACGGCCCCAGGAAGAAGGCCATGGGCAAGAAGCTGACCTTGAACCGGCCGGCCGCCTTCGGCGCGGCGCCGGCCCGCGCCCGGATCACCTCATATTGCGCCATGAAGGCGTCGGCGTTGAGCCCAATGAAGGCGCGAAGCTCCGCCCGGCGCGCCTCCTGGTCGGGGTCGGTCACGAAGTCGGTGTAGGCGCTCGGCTTCGGCATATCGGAACCCCCGCTGCGCCTTAGCACGACCGCCCGGCTGCGCCGCATCCAGAGACGACGTCGGCGCGAGCAGGACCGGCGCCCCGGCCGGCGGTCTGCTTGGCCGAATGCCTACCCCACCGCCTCCAGCGTCGGTATCTTCTCGATCTCGGCCGCCAGCGCGCGTTCCGCGGCCTTGAGGTCAAAAGCCTGCTGCAGTCGCATCCAGGAGGTCGCCATCGTGCCGGTCAGCTTGCCGATGCGCAGCGCCGTCGAGGCGGTCACGGCCTGCCTTTCCTCCAGCAGGTCGTAGAGGCTCTGGCGCGAGATGCCGAGCAGGCGCGCGATCTCGGCCTTGGGCCGGCCCAGCGCCGGCAGCACGTCCTCCCTCAGCACCTCGCCGGGATGAACGGCGCGAAGACCTGCCGTCAGGGATGGCTTGATCATCAGTGATAATCCTCCAGATCGACGTCGACGGCGTCCTCGCCTTCCCAGCCGAAGGTGATGCGCCAGTTGCCGCTGACGCTCAGTGCGTAACGGTCTTTTTGACTGCCGGTCAGGGCATGGAAGCGCCAGCCCGGAACGTCGGCGTCTTCAGGCGCGGCGATGATATCCAGCCAGCTCAGTATCCGCTCCACGCGGGCGATATTCGGGACGCTCAGCCGGGAAGGATCACCGCGGTCCGAAAAACGCTGAAACCCCTTGTTCCTGAACGAGCGGATCATATTTTATGTAAGGCGATAGCTGACAAAGTGTCAAGCTACGCCCTACATCTAAGACTTGACACACAGCTCGCCCATCCCCATCCCCGCGGCCCATGATCCCGCGCTATTCCCGCCCTGTCGCCGCAGACATCTGGTCGCCGCAGACCCGCTATCGCATCTGGTTCGAGATCGAGGCCCACGCGGCCTCGGCCATGGCTGAGCTTGGGACCATCCCGGCCTCCGCAGCGCAGGCCATCTGGGCCAAGGGCCGGGACGCGCACTTCGACGCCGATCGCATCGACGAGATCGAGCGCACCACCAAGCATGACGTTATCGCCTTTCTGACCCACGTGGCCGAGATCGTGGGCGAGGAGGCGCGCTTCCTGCACCAGGGCATGACGTCCTCGGACGTGCTGGACACCTGCCTGTCGGTCCAGCTCGCCCGCTCCGCCGACCTGCTGATCGAGGACGTGGACCTGGTGCTCGCCGCCCTCAAGCGCCGCGCGTTCGAGCACAGGCTCACCCCCACGCTCGGCCGCAGCCACGGCATCCACGCCGAGCCCACCACCTTTGGGCTGAAGCTCGCCGGCCACTACGCCGAATTCGTCCGCGCCCGCCGCCGTCTGATCGAGGCGCGCGCCGAGATCGCCACCTGCGCCATCTCCGGGGCGGTCGGCACCTACGCCAACATCGACCCGCGCGTGGAGGCCTATGTCGCCGCCAAGATGGGACTGGAGGTTGAGCCCGTCTCCACCCAGGTGATCCCGCGCGATCGCCACGCCGCCTTTTTCTCGGCGCTGGCGGTGGTGGCCTCGTCGGTGGAACGGCTGGCGGTGGAGGTCCGACACCTGCAGCGCACCGAAGTGCTGGAAGCGGAGGAGGCGTTCGATCCCGGCCAGAAGGGCTCCTCCGCCATGCCCCACAAGCGCAACCCCGTGCTGACCGAGAACCTCACGGGCCTGGCGCGGCTGGTGCGCTCCGCCGTCGTGCCGGCGCTGGAGGACGTGGCGCTTTGGCACGAGCGCGACATCAGCCACTCCTCGGTGGAGCGCGGCATCGGGCCGGACGCCACGGTGCACCTGGACTTCGCGCTCCGCCGCCTGGCCGGCGTGATGGAGCGGCTGGTGATCTATCCCCAGAACATGCGCCGTAACCTCGACCACCTCGGCGGTCTGGTCCATTCGCAGCGCGTGCTGCTGGCTCTGACCCAGGCGGGCGTCAGCCGGGAGGACGCCTACGGCGCGGTGCAGGCCAACGCCATGAAGGTCTGGCGCGGCGAAGGGCGGTTCCTGGACTTCCTCAACGCCGACCCGCAGGTGAGCGCGGCGCTGAAGCCCGAACAGCTGGCCGAGCTGTTCGACGACGCCTACCACTTCAAGCACGTGGACACCGTCTTCGCCCGCGTGTTCGGCGCGTGAAGAAGGCGCTTGATCCGGCGGGCTAGGGCGCGGCACACGTCGCGCGCCACAGCCTGTATGCGCCGCCCGGAAGGCCGACCTTGATCTCTCCCCGCCTTCGATCCCCCGCTCTGATGATCGGCGCGCTCGCCGCCCTGGCGTTCGGCGCCGCCGCCTGCCACGCCCAGCCGCCGGAGAGCCCGGCCGACATCGCCTTCGGCAAGCGGGTGCACGCTTACCTGCTCGCCCACCCCGAGGTGCTGCAGGAAGTTTTCGAGCGGCTGCAGGCCAAGGAGGACGCCGGCAAGGCCGCCGACGCGCGCACCGCCATCGCCAGCCGCCGCAACCTGCTGGAGCGCGACCCGCGCGACCCCGTGCTCGGCAACCCCCGCGGCGCGGTGACGATCGTGGAGTTCTTCGACTACCGCTGTCCCTTCTGCAAGGCGGCGGAGCCCGAGCTGGAGGCCCTGCTGGCCCAGAACCCCGACGTGCGGCTGGTGCTCAAGGAGTTCCCGATCCTGGACCTGGAGGACCACAGCCGCATCTCCGAGGACGCCACCCGCGCGTCCCTGGCCGCCGGCGCCCAGGGCAAGTACGGCGTGGTGCATCGCGCGCTGCTGGCCGACAAGCATCTGGACGAGGCCGCGATCGCCGCCGTGCTGAAGAGCTCCGGCGTCGATCCGGTCAGGGCGCAGGCGGCGGAGCGATCCAGCGCGGTCACCACCCAGATCGTCGACGTGCACGCCCTGGCCCAGGCCTTGGGGATCGACGGCACGCCGGGCTTCGTGGTGGGCGACCAGATGATCGCCGGCGCCCAGATGGACATGCTGCGGGCGGCCATCGTCCAGGCGCGCAAGGCCGGCCGGTCCTGACGTCCAGGCCGCACGCAGGTCCTGAGGGCGACGCGGAGGCGCGGCTCAGCGTCGATCTCGACGCCCTGGCCGAGAACCTCGCCACCCTGCGGCGGGAGGCTGCGGAGGCGGAGGTCGCGCCGGTGGTCAAGGCCGACGCCTACGGCCTGGGCCTCGCGCCCGTGTCGCTGCGGCTCTGGACCGAAGGCGCCCGCCGCTTCTTCGTCGCCCGCCCGTCCGAGGGCGTGGCCCTGCGCCAGGCGCTTGGACCGGGTCGCGAGGCTGTCGTCTATGTCCTCGACGGCTGTCCGGACGGATGCGCGCCGACGCTGCACGCGCACGGGCTCGTTCCCGTGCTGAACAGCCTGCCCCAGGTGCGCGAATGGGCGGCGCAGGCCGGTCGCGTCGGGCGCACCCTCTCGGCCGCCCTGCACGTGGACACCGGCATGAACCGGCTGGGTCTGCGTCCCGAGGAGGCGCGCGCCCTGGCCCAGAGCGTCGACGCCCTGCGCGGCGTCGAGATCGAGCTGGTGCTGAGCCACCTCGCCTGCGCCGACGCGCAGGGCGATCCGATGAACGCCGGGCAGGCCGCCCGCTTCGAGGCGGCGGCGGACCTGTTCCCCCAGGCCCGCACCAGCCTGGGAGCCTCCGCCGGCCTGCTGCTCGGTTCGCGCTGGCGCGGGACGATGGTGCGGCCGGGGATCGGCCTCTACGGCGCCGGACCCGCCAGGCCGCCGCACCTCCGTTTGCGCCCCGTCGCCACCCTGGATGCACCCATCCTGCAGCTGCGCCACGTCCAGCCCGGCGAGACCATCGGCTACGGCGCGTCCTTCCGGGCGGAGCGGCCCATGCGCATGGCGGTGGCGGCTCTGGGCTACGCCGACGGCGTCTTGCGCGCGGCGGAGCGCACACGTTATGGATGGCTGGCGGGAGCGAAGCGCGCCCTGCTCGGCCGGATATCGATGGACCTGATCGCCTTGGACGTCACCGGGTGCGAGGCATGGCCCGGCGCGCGCGTGGAGCTCTTCGGGGCCAACCTCCCGCTGGACGAGGCCGCCGCCGACGCCGGGACCCTGGCCTACGAACTGCTGGCCGGGGTGTCGCCTCGCGTTCGGCGCGTCTATGTCGGCGAAGGACGCACCGCTTGACGGTGGCGACGCTCAATCCGGTCCGCGCCATCGGACGCTCCAGCTTCGGCCTGCTCCGGGCCGCGGGCCAGCTGGCCATCTTCGCCGCCAGGGGCGTGTCCGCCGCCTTCATGGCTCCCTTCTTCGGGCGCCAGCTGGTGCGACAGCTCTATGCGATCGGCTTCTACTCTCTGCCGGTCGTCGGGCTGACGGCGGTGTTCACCGGCGCGGCGCTGGCGCTGAACATCTACACCGGCGGATCGCGCTTCGACGCCGAGGAGATCATGCCCCAGATCGTGGCCCTAGGGATCACGCGGGAGCTGGGGCCCGTGCTCGCCGCCCTGATGCTGGCCGGGCGCGTCTCCGCCGCCATCGCCGCGGAGATCGGGGCCATGCGCGCCACCGAGCAGATAGACGCCCTGCAGACCCTGTCCACCGACCCGTACCGCTACCTGATCGCGCCGCGCCTGACCGCGGGCGTGCTCTGCCTGCCGCTGCTGACAGTGGTAGGCGACGTCATCGGCATCGCCGGCGGCTGGCTGGTGGCGACCGCCACGCTCAAGTTCAACAGCGTGACCTACATCACGAACACCTGGAACTTCCTGCAGCCGTGGGACGTGATCTCCGGGCTGATCAAGTCGGCGATGTTCGGCTTCATCGTGGCCCTGATGGGCTGCTACAACGGCTTCAACAGCCATGGCGGGGCGCGGGGCGTCGGCCGCTC
>CAXTEX010000136.1:0-5645 GCA_964243445.1 uncultured Caulobacteraceae bacterium
AGCATCTCGCGGCCCACATTGCCCGTGGCGCCCACGATGGCGACGCGATAGCCCATCGCGCTCTCCTGCTAGTCTGCAACCCGTGTCTGGGGGAGCCTTGGACCTACGCCCTGCGCGAGGCCCTTACAAGGCGCGGCCTAGCGGCGGCGGGCGCGCCACTGCCCGGCGGTTTGCCCCCAGGTCTCAGCTTTGGAATGCTCGTGCGGCGCAGGCAGGACGCACGGACCCTGATGGCCAGACCCCAGTCGGCGCGCCAGGGCGACCGAGGCCACATTGGCCGGGTCGATGCAGTGGATCACCTCGCTCCAGCCCAGCTGGTCGAAGGCCCAGTCGATGCTCGCGGCCGCCGCCTCCTGGGCGTAGCCTTGACCCCACGCCTCGCGGATCAGGCCCCAGCCGACCTCAGGTCCGGGCCAGCCTTCTGGACGCCACGGCCCCACCCGTCCAATCCAGCGGCCGGCCGCCCGCTCCAGCACGCTAAACATGCTGTAGCCCCGCAACGTCCAGGCTCCCGTCATCGCGGCCATCGTGCGCCATGCGATCGAGGCGGGCTGCGGGCCTCCGATGAAGCGCGCCGCTTCTGCGTCCGCCATCATGGCCGTCCAGGGCTCCAGGTCTTGGGCCCTCGGCGGCCTGAGCACCAGGCGCTCGGTGGTCAGGGTCGGTCCGAGTTCGGCCATGGCGACCCTTTCCCGTGGCTGTGTCGCCAAGCGGCGTTTCGGGGCAGGATGTTAGGCGATTCGCGCCTGCAGGAGTGCGTGCCTTGGCCGCGCCGTCGTCGCACATGTGGTACGTCAAGGCCGCTGGCGGGGTATGGGGACCCTATCCGGGGGACCGCATATCGGCCTTCGTGGCCGAGGGGCGCGTGAGGGCCGACACGCCCGTCTCGCCCTGGGCGCAGGGGCCGTTCGCATCGGCGGCGGACAGCGCGGAGTTCGCGCCGCTGTTCCTGCCTGCGGACCCGGCGCCTTCGCCGCCGCCCCAGCGGGCGAGAACGGCCGCGGCTGCTGCGCCGGCCCCGCTGATGCCCAACCGGCCCGCGCCGGTCCTCGCTCCAGACGTGCGCGAAGCCGAGCCGGCGGCCGCCCATCCCGCCGCGGCTCTGCGGCCGCTGCTGGTCTGGGCGCAACTCTCCGCCTCGAGCATGGGCGCTTTTCAGGCGGCCTTGCAGACCGTGGGACCTGGCGCGGCGATCCGGCCGGGGCTCTGGCTGGTGCAGGGGCGGCTAAGCGCGGCCGCCCTGCGCAACCGTCTTTCCCGTCACCTGAGCGCGACGGACGTGCTGCTCGTGGTGCAGGCGCCCCGCGATCAGGCCGCCTGGTTCAACCTCGATCCCGACCGCGATCGCGAGCTGCGGCGGGTGTGGGCGCCTGGCTAGATGACCCCGTATAGCGGCGTCCACGCCGCCGGAAAGTCTAAGATCGGCTCGACGCCGCAGATAGTTGGATAGATTGGAATACTATAGTCAAGCTGAATACGTTGGCGCTAGCTCAGGATTACATCACCGTTATATTTCCGACATGTTCGATTTACACGGGTCTTAACCTC
Organism: uncultured Caulobacteraceae bacterium; assembly: GCA_964243445.1. Taxonomy (GTDB): domain Bacteria; phylum Pseudomonadota; class Alphaproteobacteria; order Caulobacterales; family Caulobacteraceae; genus CAHJWH01. Next base: position 1,549 of record CAXTEX010000136.1, read on the forward strand.
TCGGAAAGCACCTGCTAGCATCATCGACGTAGCGATTCGGGCATGGGCTGCGAATCGCCGGGCGAGGTGGACGTGGGTCGATCTGCGTGCCGGGGGCCAAGACGGCCTCCTCCTGCAGTGTCTCGGGGCGCAGGCCCCCAAACCCCCGACTCCCCCGCCGTTCCCCAGGGACGCCGCCTCCGGGCCGCGTCCCTTTTTCTTGTCTTCTTCCCGGCTCTACGGAGGATTGCATGACCAAGCGCGCCCTGAAGCGTCTCGTGCGTGACAGCGAGTTCGACGGCCCTCAGGCCGAAGACCGATGCGCCGACGATAAGATCCGAAGGTTGCCGCTGGAGCGGGCCTGGTCGCCGCTCGGACCCAGTCGCGAGCATACCGCCCGCGACGAGGCGGGGCGCGACCAGAGCTACGTCAAGACGCTGCGCCCGCGCTCCATCGGCCAGGGCCGCCTGCTGGAGGCCGTCGACGCCAAGAGCCTGGTGGTGGCGCTGGGTCCGGCGGGGACCGGCAAGACCTATCTGGCCATAGCCAAGGGGGTGGAGGCGCTGGAAGCGGGAAGCGTCGGTCGCATCGTGCTGTCGCGCCCGGCGGTGGAGGCCGGCGAGTCGCTCGGCTTCCTGCCCGGCGACATGGAGGAGAAGCTCGCCCCCTACCTGCGCCCGCTCTACGACGCCCTGTCCGACCGGCTGTCGATGAAGCGGGTCAAGGCGCTGATGGCCGAAGGGCTGATCGAGATCGCCCCCATCGGCTTCATGCGGGGCCGCACCCTGAACAACGCCTATGTGGTGATCGACGAAGCGCAGAACTGCACCTACGGCCAGCTCAAGATGCTGCTGACCCGGCTGGGATGGAACTCCACCATGGTGATCACCGGCGATCCGGCCCAGTCCGACCTGCTGCCGGGCGTCTCCGGTCTGGCCCAGGCCGCCGAGCGGCTGGACGGACTGGCCGACGTCGCCGTGGTGCGCCTGGCCGAGGTCGACATCGTGCGCCATCCCCTGGTCGCGGAGATGCTCGGGGTGCTGTAGCGGCCGGGCGTCTGCGCCAAGAGGCACTGATCCTCCTCATCGCAGATGGGGAGGTGTCGCCGAAGGCGACGGAGGGGCCGCGCGGGCGCGCGGAAATCGTCTCGATGCGGCTTCCGCCCGGCTGCGCCGCTCGCCCTTTCCGGCCTTCGGCCATACTTCCCGCGCGTGGGGGAGATGAGTACAGGCGGCCCTCAGGCGGCTAGGTCGTCGCTGGGTCCCGGCGGGAGCGGGCGATGAGGCGGGTGGAGGACTGGTCGGCGGCGAGCTCGACCAGCTCAACCCGGCCGCCCCAGCCCAGCACCAAGTCGGAGCCCACCACCGTCTCCACCGTGTAGTCGGCGCCCTTGACCAGCACGTCGGGGCGGAGCGCCGCGATCAGGTTCAGCGGCGTGTCCTCTTCGAATAACACGACCAGATCAACCGAGCGGAGCGCGCCCATCACTTCGGCGCGGGCCAGTTCGCTCTGGATCGGGCGTTCGGGCCCTTTCAGCCGGGAGATGGAGGCGTCGGTGTTAAGCCCGACGACCAACCGATCGCAAAGGCTGCGGGCGGACGATAACAGCTTCACATGCCCCGGGTGCAGCAGGTCGAAGCAGCCGTTGGTGAACCCGACCCGAAGTCCCGCCCGCCGCCAGTCCTGGGCCACGCCGACGGCCTGGCTCAAGGGGGCGAGCTTGCCCGCCGCCAGCGCCTCGTCGGGACCGTGCAGCAGGGCGAGGTTCAGCTCCTCCGGCGTCGCGCAGGCGGTGCCGCTCTTGCCGACCACCACCGACGCCGCCGTATTGGCAAGGTGGGCGGCGTCGATCAGCTCAGCCCCGGCGGCGAGCGCCAGCGCCGCCGCCGCGATCACCGTATCGCCGGCGCCGGAGACGTCTCGCACCGTCTTGGCCCGCGCCGGGTCGCGCCAGACGGGGCTTGCGCCCTGGTACAGGCTGACGCCGTGCTCGGAACGGGTGAGCAGCACGGCGGCGCTCGTGAGCGCCGTCACCATTGCGCCGGCGCGGTCGCAGGAGGCGTCGTCCTCGCAGGCCTCCCCCGTCGCCAGCCGCATCTCCTTGCGGTTGGGGGTGAGCAGGCGCGCGCCCTGGAACAGGCCGAGGTCGGCGCGCTTGGGATCGACCGCCACCGGTACGCCCGCCGCCCGCGCCGCCGCGATCACGGCGCGGGCGACGGCCGGCGACACCACGCCCTTGGCATAGTCGGACAGCACCACCGCGCCGCAACCGGCCAAGCGCATGCGCGCCGCGTCGATGACCAGCTGCTCCGCCGCTGCATCCAGCCCGATCCGCTCCCAGTCCGCCCGAAGCAGATGGCGATCGCCGCCAAGATAGCGGGTCTTGCGCGTCGTGGGCCGGCCCGGCAACCGGACGAGAGCGTCGGTGATCGAGCCGGCCGCCATGATCAGGGCCGCCAGCTCTAGGGCGGCGGCGTCCTGGCCGACCACGCCGACCAGCACCGCCTCCCCCCCGAGCGCGGCGATGTTGGCCGCCACATTGGCCGCGCCTCCCGCCATGGTGCGCTCCTCGGTCACTTCGACCACGAGGGCGGGGGCTTCAGGCGACACGCGCTCCACCCGGCCGGAGACGAAGTGATCGAGCATAACGTCGCCGACCACCAGCACCCGACGGCCCTGGATGGCGTCGATCAGCATGGCTGAGGCGCCATGAGCCGGTCCAGACAGGCGAGAGCGCCGGCGACGTTGTCCGCGCCTCTCACCTGGAAACCCGGACGGGCGAGGGCGAGGGAGGCCTGGCGCTGGGCCGCCGTCCCCTGCCCGGTCGCCACATGCAGGCCCAGGGCGAGGCCGGCGTCGCGCCCGGCCTCCAGATCGGACGCCCGATCGCCCACGATGACGGAACGGGCCAGGTCCACGCCCAGCCGGTCGGCGGCGGCCTGCAGCATGCCCGGATTGGGCTTGCGCCATTCGTGATCGGCGATCGCGTAAGGGCCAAGACCTGCAGGGTGGTAGCCGCAGGCGAAGGCGGCGTCCAGGCGCGCGCCTCCCTGCGCCAGCCGACGGCCGATCTCCCCCTGCACCGCCTCGAAGGTGCTCCAGTCGAAATAACCGCGTCCGACGCCGGACTGATTGGTGACCAGCACCACCGGAACGCCCGCCCGGTTGAACGCAGCCACGGTCGCGGCGGCCGCCGCGATGAGCGTGACATCGCATACCTGGGACAGATAACCCGTATCCTCCACCACCACGCCGTCGCGGTCCAGGAACAGGGCTCCTCGGCCGGCGAACCGCCCTCCGGCGCCGCCCATGTCGCACCAGCATCCCGCGCCGTCGACGCTGAGATCAGCGATGCTCATGACGCAGGGCGGAGCTGACGTGACGGGACCGACCGCGACGATCGAGGCATCTCAGGAACCTTACGCTGCACTTTCAATCTCACGCGGACGCAAGCGAACGGACCGCGGACCGCCCGCACCCTGGCGGTGGGCTAGTTCAACGCGCCCTTGAGGCCTTCGCCGGGGCGGAACTTGACGGTCTTGGAGGCGGGCCGATGGACCTGTTCGCCAGTGCGCGGATTGCGCGCCAGGCCTTCGGGCCGATCGACGGGGACGAAGTTGCCGAAACCCACGATGCGCACCTCCGTGCCTTCCTTCATGGACGAGGTGATCGCTCCAAGCACAGCCTCCAGCGCGTCCTTGGCCTGGTTCTTGTTGAGGCCGGATTTGTCGGCGACAGCCGCTATCAGCTCGGCTTTTGTCATCAAGGTCTCCCACGACATGGCGCGACGGGGCTACAGCGAGCGCCCGCGCGGGGAGCCAAATATGAGGCGATCCATGGCGCCGTCAAAAGAAAAGGCGGCGCGGTCGACCGCGCCGCCTGACTTTCAGTCGCCGAGCCGCCGGATCAGTGGGTCATCACCGCCTCGTCGCCGAGGTCGTCCACGATCGGCAGCGGCGTGCCGTCCGCATCGTCCTCATGCCACTCGATCGGCGTCAGCGGCCCGGTCAGGGCGTAGCTCAGCACCTGGTCGATGTTGGAGACCGGGATGATCTCCAGCTCGCGCTTCACGTTCTCCGGCACCTCGGCGAGGTCCTTCTCGTTCTCCTGCGGGATCA
>CAXTEX010000137.1:0-5644 GCA_964243445.1 uncultured Caulobacteraceae bacterium
TGCCCACCATGAGGGCGGCGGAGACCCTGACCGCGCCGCCGTCCCGCCCCGACGCCGCGGCCCAGGTGGCGGAGGACGCCGCCGCACCGGACTGCGCCCCCGCCAGGCGCGGCCGCCATCGTCGCAGCCGCCGCCATGCCGACGCCTGCCCGTCCGTGGCCAAGGCCGCCCCGCAGCCCGCCAGGCCTGAAGCGACCGAGCCGGCCGTCAAGGCCGAGCTCAAGCCCTGCAGCCGCCGCGAGCGTCGCCGCCATCCCGCCGCCTGCGAGGCGCAGGCGCAGACGGCGGCGCTTCAGTCCGCCTCCCAAGGCACGCCCGCCTCCCGTGGCAAGCCAGCCTCCCATGGCAAGACGGAGCTCGCCAGGACGGACGCGGAGCCGGCAGGCCCAGGCGAGGGCGGCTATATGATCCAAGTCGGCGCTTACAAAAACCACGCTCTGGCGGCCGGCCAGGTCTCCAAGCTGTCGTCGCTGGTCTCGGGCTCCGGCCAGGTGGAGGAGGCCCGCGGCAACTTCCGCGCCCGCTTCCGCGGCCTCAGCCAGAAACAGGCCCGCGCCGCCTGCCGCACCCTCTCCGCCAAGGGCCAGGCCTGTATAGTGATGGCCTCGTCCTAGGCCGGCGCAGCGACGACGGTTCGCCAGCCTGCATCAGGCCTCGCCAGGAGGTCGTGCAGGCGCGGCCTCACGCCGGTCACAGGGACGGTCCCGCCGGCAGCATGACCGCGGTTCCCTCCGCCGTCCGGGGCGGTCCCGGCGCTGTGCGGTCGGAGACGTCGGAGGGCTCGCCCGCCCGATCGATCGCCGCGATCAGCGGCTCCCAAGGCGTTGCCCCGCGCGACCTCACCCGCTCGAAGGAGCGCGCCGGGTCGTAGACGCCGACCCCGCTCACCAGGTCCTGCACCTCGAGGCGGCCCATGGCGGCCAGCAGCGAGGCCTCGGCGACATAGGCGTCGTGGCGCGCCGAGGCGAGGGCGAGTTCGGCGGACTCCAGCGTCTGCTGCTGGATCAGCACGTCCAGGGTGGTCGACAACCCCACCCGGTACTGCTCGCGGATGCCGCTGAAGGCGGTCTGGGCCGCCGCCAGCCCGGTGACGTCCGAGGTCACGCTGTCCTTGGCGCCGGTCAGCGTCTCCCAGTCCTGGGAGACCGACTGCACCACCGTGCGCCGCGCCGTCTCGATGGAGATGCGGTCGGCGGTGTTCTGGGCCAGGGCCTGGCGCACCAGCGAGCCGTTCAGCCCGCCGGTGAAGATCGGCTGGGTGAACACCACCTCGCCGGTCGCGACCCGGTCGAAGTCGCGCCCCACGAACGGCGCCAGCGCGCCCTGCGCCCCGTAGCTGGCCTGGGCGGTGACGGTCGGGCGCAGGTTGGCGCGGGCGGCCGCGACCCGGGCGTGGGACGCGGCCTCCGTCAGCCTGGCCTGGAGCAGGCTCGGGCTGCCCGCGTCCGCGGCGTCGAAGGCCTGGTCCACCGTGGCCGGAAGGCCGGGCAGCGGCGGCGCCTCGGCCAGCTCGCCCGGCGACTGGCCGACGTCGGCGACGTACTCCGCCCGGCTGATGGCCAGCTGGGCCCGGGCGCCGGCCAGCAGCGCCTGGGCGGCGGCGAGCTGGGCCTGGGCCTGGGCCACGTCCACGCGGGTGACCTGGCCGACGGTGAACTTGGCCTCCGTCTCCTTGGCCTGGCCGGCCAGCACGCCCACCGCCTCGTTGCGGATGCGCAGGATCTGGGCGTCGCGACGCACGTCCTCATAGGCGGTGACCACGTCCTGCAGGATGGTGTTCTCCGTCGCCCGCAGAGTCTGGCGGCCCGCCCGCACCGCGGCGTCCGCCGCGCTGACCTCGGCGGCGACCCTGCCGCCGGTGTAGAGCGGCTGGGTCGCGGTCAGGGCCGCATAGCCGTAGTTGGTGTTGGCCGGATCGCCGCCGACCTCGCTGGTCCCGATCGGCGAGCCCGCGCCCGAGGTCGAAGCGCCGGAACCCGTGGATCCAGCGCCCGAGGCGCCGGAACCCAAGGCCCCGGAACCCGAGGCGCCGGAACCCGAGGCGCCGGCCGATGTCCCCAAGCCGGTCGTCCCGCCCGTTTGCGCCAGGACGCCGGAGCCCTCGTGGCCGAAGCCGATGTGCTGCCAATAGGCTTGGCCCGTCAGCCCGATGGTGGGTCCCCAGCCGGCGCGCGCCTGCACAAAGCTCTCGTCCAGCGCCTGCTGGGTTGCGCGCTGGGCCAGCAGGGTCGGGTTGGTCTGGTAGGCGAGCGCTATGGCGTCGGCCAGGGTCTCCGCCCGGCCGACGCCCCCCAGGGCGGCGCAGGCTCCGGCCAGCAGGAGGGCGCGCGCGAGGGTCCTAGTCATGGCGCAAGGCCCGGGCGGGCTCGGCGCGGGCCACCGCCAGCACCTGGCCGACCACGGTGGCCAGGGCGATGGCCAGGGTGAGCGCTGTCGCGGCCAGGAAGTAGAGCGGGCTGAGGCCGACGTGCTGGTCGAAGCCGCCGAGCCAGCCGCGCATGGCCAGATAGGCTAGCGGCCAGGCGATCAGGTTGGCGAGCGCGACCGGCCGCAGGAATTGGCCGACCAGCAGGCGCAGGATGTCGGCGGTGGAGGCGCCGAGCGTCTTCCTAATGCCGATTTCCTTCATCCGCCGCGAGGTGTTGAAGGCGGCCAGGCCGTATAGGCCGACGCAGCCGATGCCCACGGCCAGCACCGCGCCCAGCGTGAACAGCCGCCCGTTGCGGTCGTCGGGGCGGTAGTAGCGGGAGAGGTTGTCCTCCGCCGTGCGTGCGCGGAACGGCACGGACGGTGCGATGCGCCGCCACTGCGCGCCCATATCGGCGATCACGGTGCGCGGATCGGCGCCGGAGTAGCGCACGCCTGCGGCCGCGTTACGGATGTCGCCGCTGTAGGCCATGTAGATGGTCGCCGGCACCGCCTCGCGGGGCGAGCGGAAGCGGATGTCGCCCACCACGCCGATGACGGTCAGCCGCTGGAAGACGCCGGGCGTGATGTTCTCCAGGATCGGCTGGCCGACCGCCGCGGCGGGGCTGGCGAAGCCGAGCGCACGCGCCGCGCCGGCGTTGAGCACCGCGTTCTGGGGCGGCGGGGCCGTGACGGCGTCCGAGCTGGGCTCGGGAGCGAAGTCGCCCCCATGATCCTTGTCCGGCAGCCGACCGGCGATCAGCCCCACCTGGTAGGTCTGGAAGAAGTCGGCGGATGCGCCGACATAGTTCATGGATACGCCATCCCCCGCCGCGCCCGGCCGTTTCGTGCCGCTGGCGGAGGTGCTGCCGTCTTCGCCCGGCGCGATGTCGCCGTAGGTGGCGCCGACGACTCCCGGCAAGGACCGCCAGGCGGCGAGCAGGCTGGCGCGCTGCGCATCGCTGACGCCATCGTCGCGGAAGTCAGGCGCCACGATCAGCCCCTGACGCTGGAAACCGATATCGGCGCTGCGCAGGAACCGCGTTTGAGCGACGATCACGCCCGTAGCGATAGTGAAAGCGATGGCGATGGCGAACTGGCCGACCACCAGGCCCTCGCGCACCCGAGCCCCGGTTCGGCCGCCGCCAGGCGTACGCGCCGACGCCAGCACCGCCGCAGGCCTGAAGCGGGACAGGACCAGCGCCGGATAGGCTCCGGCCCCCAGCCCGACCGCCGCCACCACGGCCAGCAATACGGGTAGGACGCCGCTCGCGCCAAAGTAGGCGATGTGCAGCGACAGCCCGCCGGCCGTGTTCACCAGCGGCAGGGCGAGTTCGGTCATCGCCAGGCCGAGCAGGGCGCCGAGTGCTGAGGTGGCCACAGCCTCGGCCATGAACTGGGCGATCAGCGCCGGCTCAGTGGCGCCCATCACCTTGCGTACCGCCACCTCGCGCGCCCGCAGTCCCGCCCGCGCCGTCGCCAGATTGACGTAGTTCACAGCCGCCAGCAGCAGCGTCAGCAGCCCCACCGTCCCCAGTCCCGCCACGACCGCTGCATCCTTCGGGTTGCTCAGGTGGATCGACAGCAGCGGCGCGGTGCGGACGCGGAAGATCTTGTGCGGCGGCGGATTCGCGCCGAGGTCGGGCACGCCATGACGGTCGGTGAAGGCGTCCAGGTCGGCGTCCAGCGCGTGGGCGGCCTCAGGGCCGGCGAAGCGCAGGTAGGTGAACAGTTGCAGGTCGCCCCAGTGCGTCCAGCCTGGGTTCTGCGCCGGCGTAGGGAGTTTGAGCGGAACGATGAAGGCCAGCGGCAGGTCGGAATTGGCTGGCGGGTCGGCGATCACGCCGGTGACCCGCTGAACATGCACCTCCCCATTGTAGGCCAGGGTCACTGTACGGCTCATGGGATCGGCGTCGCCGAAGCTCTGCCTGGCCATCTTGCGCGTGATCACCACGTCGTCGGGGCTGGCGAGGGCGACCGCCTTGTCGCCCTGCGCCAGGGGAATGTCGAAAACCTTGAAGAAGCTGGCGTCGACGACGGATACGTTCACGGGCGTCACGTTGGAGCCTTGGCGCAGGGTTGCACTCCGAGGCCAGATGCGCGTGCCGACTAGCTGGGGATACTCGCCTTTCAGCTCGTCGAGCAGGCCGCCCATCGTGTTGGGAACCGGAGGTCGCCCGTTGGCGGCCGGACCGATGAAATCATCGGTTAAGACGTAGATGTGCTTCGCGTCCGGCACCCACCGCTCGAAGCTGGTCTCGAAGCGGACGTCGAGCCACAACACCAGGAAGACGGCCACGCCCACCGCCAGCCCCAGCACGTTGAGCGCGGCGTAGAGGCGATGGCGCGCCAGGGAGCGGTAGAGGGTGACGAGATAGTGGCCCAGCATGGTGCGTCCTCTACGGGCGGGTCAGGCGTGGCTGCGGGAAGAGGTCCGGTCGCCGCTGGCGTGGCGCTCCGCTGGAGCCCCCTCCGTCGGCTTCGCCGCCACCTCCCCCAATGGGGGAGGATCACGACGCTCGATCCTCCCTCGTTGGTGGAGGGGAACCGCGGAGCGGTGGAGGGGGCCTCCGCGGCGCATCAGATCGCCCGGCGGGCGGAGACGACGACGCGGCCGTCGAGCATGTCGATGCGTCGGCGCGCCAGGTCTGCGTGGCTGGGGGAGTGGGTGACCATGACGATGGTCGCGCCCTCGGTGTTCAGGGCCTGCAGGATGTCCATGACCTGGGCGCCGTTCTCGCTGTCCAGATTGCCGGTGGGCTCGTCGGCCAGGATCAGGGACGGCTTGCCGACGATGGCGCGGGCAATGGCTGCGCGCTGCTGCTGGCCGCCGGAGAGCTGGTTGGGGTAGTGGCGGGCGCGGTGGGCGACGCCGACCCGGTCCATCGCCGCCTCGACCCGCGCGCGTCGGTCCTTGCCCGCCCATTTGCGATAGACGAGGCCGAGTTCGACGTTCTCGGCAATGGTCAGTTCGTCGATAAGGTTGAAGCTTTGGAAGACGAAGCCGAGGTTCTCGCGTCGGAGCCTGGCCAGATTGGCCTCCGACAGGTCGGCCACCTCCTCGTCCTTGAAGCGGTAGCGGCCGCTGGTCGGCCGGTCGATGGTGCCCAAGATGTTGAGCAGGGTGGACTTGCCGCAGCCCGACGGCCCCATGACGGCGACGAACTCGCCCGCCTCGATCTGCAGGTCGATGTTGCGGAGCGCGGTCGTCTCCACCTCGTCGGAGCGGTAGAGGCGG
>CAXTEX010000138.1:0-5549 GCA_964243445.1 uncultured Caulobacteraceae bacterium
TGAAGTCGGTGTGCAGGTCGGGCACATGGCGCTTCATCACGCCTTCGCCCGGGCCGCGCCCGAAGAAGCCGCCGGCGCGGATCGCCTCGGCCGCCTTGTCGACCTGGTGGGTGTCCACCGCGCCGTCGCCGTGGCTCAGGAACTTGTGGAAGCGCGCGGCCACGTGCTGGAAGGTCAGATAGATGATGACGAAGCCGGTTGAGGCGGCGGCGCCCAGGCCCATGATCCAGCGGATCGGCACCCCGGCCATGAAGAAGGCCGCGCCGAAGGCCACGGTGATCAGCACCGTCTGGCCGATGTCGGGCTGCACCAGCAGCAGGATCACCGAGAGCAGATAGAGGCCGAAGGCGATGGACACGCCGGGCACGCCGCGACCCTTCTGCCCCTCGGCGAACATCCAGGACGCCAGCACCATCAGGCAGGGCTTGAGGAACTCCGACGGCTGCAGGGAGAAGCCGCCGATCTGCAGCCAGCGCTGCGCGCCCTTGGCGGCGTGGCCGAGCAGCGGCAGGATCATCATCACCAGGATCGACAGGACATAGCCGACGAAGGCGACCCGGCGCACGCCGCGGGCCGACAGGGTCGAGACGCTGAGCAGGATGACCAAGCCTATGGCGGCGTAGATGCACTGGCGCACGGCGAAGTGGAACGGGTCGTGATAGCCGATCCGCGCCGCCGCCGCCGGCGAGGAGGCGAACGACAGGGTGACGCCCAGCCCGATCAGGATCAGCGTGCAGACCAGCAGCAGATGGTCGGTGGTCCACCACCACTGGCCGAAGCGCGAGCGATCGGTGCGGGCGAAGGCGTGCTGGGGGGTGAAGGTCATGAGTCGCCGGGCCTATGGGCGTGCTTACCCTGCTGCGGGCGTGGTTAACCAGAGGTTGCCGAAGGCCTGCTCGATCCTCCCTGCCGAAGGCAGGGAGGGGAACCCCGAAGGGGTGGAGGGGCCGCGCGGAGGACGCTTGCACGCGGCGCGCTCCACCCGACTTCGCCGGTCGGCCCCCTCCCGCCCTTCGGGCGTACGCCCCCACTGACGAGAGGGAGATCAGGGTTTCAGGAACGCCTCCACGGCCTCGATCGCCTCCACCAGGCCCAGGCGCTGGATCTCCACGCCGGGCGGGAGGCTGGAGAACAGGCGCGTCGGAGCTGCGGCGTCGAGCATGACGAAGACGCCGCGGTCGTCGGCGCGGCGGATCAGGCGGCCGAAGGCCTGGGCGATGCGGCCCCGCGCCAGGGCGTCGTCGTACAGGCCCTTGCCGAAGCGCTCGCGCCGCGCCTTGTGCAGCAGGTCGGGGCGGGGCCAGGGCACGCGATCGAACACCAGCAGGCGCAGGGAGCGGCCGGGCACGTCCACCCCGTCGCGGATGGCGTCGGTGCCCAGCAGGCAGGCGTCCTCCTCGGCGCGGAAGATGTCGACCAGGGCGCCGGCTTCCAGCGGGTCCACGTGCTGGGCGTAGAGCGCCAGGCCGCGGTCAGCCAGCGGGCCGGCCAGCCGCTCGTGCACGGCGCGCAGCCGGCGGATCGCGGTGAACAGGCCAACCGCGCCGCCGCCCGCCGCCAGGAACAGTTCGCGCAGCGCCGCCGAGACCTGGCGCACGTCGTCCTTCCGGACGTCGGTGACCACCAGCACCCGACTGTTGGCGACATAGTCGAACGGGGAGGGCAGGCGCAGCAGGCGGGGGCTCTCCGCCAGCCGCGCCGCGCCGCTGCGCAGCTCCGCCAGGGCGAAGGGGCTTTCATGGCCGGGGTCGGCCAGGGTGGCGCTGGTCACCAGCACGCCGTGGGCGCGGCGCAGCACCACCGCCTCCAGCGGTTCGGTGGGATCGACCCAGTGGCGGCGGAAGGCGGCGTCGACGAGCCTGTCCTGGAAGAAAACCGCCTCGAATCCGTCCACGAAGTCCTTGTCGCCTTCGTCTTCCGCCAGGCGGGAGAGCATGGCGCGCCAAGCGGGAAGCTGCAGGCGCGCGTGCCGCTCCAGCCCCCGCAGCGCGCCCTCCAGGCGCACGCGATCGGCCGGCGGCAAGGTGTCCGTCTCCTCGTCCAGCCAGTCCTCCATCGCCCGCGCCAGGGCGAGCAGCGGCGCCTCCACCGCCGCGAGGGCCGCAGCGCAGGCGGGCGCGGCCTCGCGCACGGCCGTCACGGGCGGGTGGGCCGAGCACTCCATGCCCGCGTCCGAGGGCTCGGCGCGGGCGCGCAGCTGGTCCAGGATCGCCGCCAGAAAGGCTTCGACCGGCCCGATCGGCGAGGGCGTGACGAGTTCGCCATCGTAGTCGGGCAGGGGCGCGATCCGGCCGGACCAGCCGTCGCCGGGAAGGGCCGCAGCCGCGCGGATCGCCGCCTGCAGCGCCAGACGCGCCGGCTCCCGCTCGGCGACCAGTTCGGCGAGGCGCTGTTCCAGTCCGCGCCCGCGCCGCCGGCCTTCCGGCCCGCGCACCCAGCGGCGAAGCTCAGCCGCCTCCTGGCCGGACAGGCGAGAGGAGAAGGCGCTGTCGGCGGCGTCGAACAGATGATGGCCCTCGTCGAACACCAGCCGCTTCAGGCTGGCCGTCTCCACATCCCGTCGCGGCGCGCCGTCCTTGGGCCGGATGGAGCGGGCGCCATCGAAGGCGGCGTGGGTCATCACCAGGGCGTGGTTGGCAACCACCAGATCAGCCTTGCGCGAAGCCCGGATGGCTTTCTCGACGAAGCAGGTGCGGTAGTGGGCGCAGGCGGCGTGCACGCACTCGCCGCGCCGGTCGACCAGGTTGGCCGGGCTGGCGCGGGCGCTCGGACCCGAGGCGAACAGGGTCGGCAGCCAGGCCGGGAAGTCGCCGCCTGTCATGTCGCCGTCGCGCGTCGCCCGCGCCCATCGCGCCACCAGGGCCGCCCCGATCACGTCCCCGCCGCCTGAGAGGGCAGATTGGGAAAGCTCCTGATAGTTCAGCAGACACAGATAGTTCTCACGACCTTTTCGCACGACCGTCTTGCGGGCGCGCACTGCGGGATCGGGGTATAGGGCGTGGCTTTCCCGCTCGATCTGGCGCTGCAGCGCGCGGGTGTAGGTGGAGACCCAGACCGCCGACCCGTTGGCCTCCGCCCAGAGCGATGCCGGGGCCAGATAGCCCAGCGTCTTGCCAGTGCCGGTGCCCGCTTCCGCCAGCATCAGCCGTGGCTCACCCTCCCGCTCGCGAGGCGAGAAGGCGTAGGCCGTCTCGGCGGCGAAGGTGGCCTGGGCGGGCCGGGCCTCGTCCAGACCGGCCCGGGCCAGCAGGTCCGCCAGCCTCGCCCGCGCGGCGTCGGGCGTCACCGGGGTCGAGCCGGGCTGGCCTTCGGGAGCCTGGTCCTCCCATTCGGTCAGCCGGCTCCAGACGTCCAGCCCCGACCCGCGTGGAGCGTGCTTGAGCGGACCCTGCTCGAGCGCCTGGACCACCGCCGCACCCCAGGCCCATCCTGCCCGCTGCAGCGTGAGGGCGGCGGCCAGGGCCTCCTCCCGACCGGGTCGAGGCTGCTGGACCAGCTCGTCGAGCAGGACGGCGGCGATGTCGCGCAGGGCCGCGGCCTGAGCCTCCACCCCCTTGGGCTCGGACCGGCCGAGCGCGCGGGCGAGACCGACAGCGGAAGGGGCGCAGGCCTGGGCCGGCCGCACGAAGGCGTAGAGCTCCAGCACGTCAAAGAGGTCGGCGGAGCGCACGGGGGCCGCGACGCCCAGCCGGCGCGCGGTGAGCATGGCGTGGGCGACCAGGACCGAACCGCGCTGGAACAGGGTGCGGGCGGCGGCGGCGGCGACCAGCCGGGCGCCGTCGTCGTCGGCCACGCCGACGCGGGCGCCGGGCTGCACCACGAGGGCGGGCGGAAGGGGCTGCGCCTGCATCGGCCTCATCTAGGCTCGACACCGCCGAAACGGAACGCGAACGTGCTACACGGCGCCAGATGGACGCCCTGCGACCCTCTACAGAGACGTGCGTCCTTCGAGACGCCCTCTGCGAGGGCTCCCCAGGATGACGAAGAGTGAGGATGCCACAAGTCTTCGTCATGCCGAGGAGCGAGCTGGCTCGCCTCTCAAAGCTCGCGGCCTCCTCGAAGCGTCTCTGACGAGTCCCTTCAACGGCCCTTCCGCCGGCGAACTGCTGCCCGCCCGCTTCGCCGACTGGTTCGCCGGACGGGGCTGGAGCATCCGGCCGCATCAGCTGGAGATGATCGCCAAGGCGCGCGCGGGCCGCAACGCCCTGCTGATCGCGCCCACGGGCGGCGGCAAGACGCTGGCGGGCTTCCTGCCGAGCCTGATCGACCTGTCCGAGCGCGCGCCGTCTGCGGAGCCGCGGGGCGTGCACACCCTCTACATCTCTCCCCTGAAGGCGCTCGCCGTCGACGTGCACCGCAACCTGGAGGAGCCGGTCGCGCAGATGGGGCTGGCGATCACGGTGGAGGCGCGCACTGGCGACACCAGCCTCGCCAAACGCCAGCGCCAGCGAGACCATCCGCCCGACATCCTGATGACCACGCCCGAGCAGCTCGCCCTGTTCTGCGCTTGGCCAGGCTCGCGGGCCTACTTCAAGGACCTTTCGGTGGTGATCCTGGACGAGATCCACGCCGTGCACGGCTCCAAGCGCGGCGACCTGCTGAACCTGGCCCTGGCCCGGCTGCAGCGGTTCTCGCCACGGATGCGGCGGGTGGGGCTGTCGGCCACGGTGAACGACCCTGACATGCTGCGGCGGTGGCTGGCGGGGCAGGGCGGCGCGGCGTCGCCCCCTTCGTCCGCTTCGCGGCCACTTCCCCCAGGGTGGGAAGATCAAGGCGCCGCTCTTGATCTCCCCCTTATGGGGGGAGGGGACCACGCGCAGCGTGGTGAGGGGGGCTCCACCACCGCCGCCAACATGGCCGACCTGGTCTTCGGCGCGCCCGGGGCGGCGCCGGTGGTAGACATGCTGCTCACCGACAAGCCGGCGCCCTGGAGCGGCTGGACCGCCAAGCACGCTATCCCCGACGTGCTGGAGGCCATCCGCGGCGCCAAGACCGCCCTGGTGTTCGTCAACACCCGCTTCCAGGCGGAGCTCAGCTTCCAGATGCTGTGGGAGATCAACGAGGACAACCTGCCCATAGCGCTGCACCACGGCAGCCTCGCGGTGGAGCAGCGGCGCAAGGTGGAGGCCGCCATGGGGCGGGGCGAGCTGCGGGCGGTGGTCTGCACCTCCACCCTCGACCTCGGCATCGACTGGGGCGGGGTGGACCTGGTCATCCAGCTCGCCGCCCCCAAGGGCAGCGCGCGGCTGATCCAGCGCATCGGACGGGCGAACCACAGGCTCGACGAGCCGTCGCGGGCTCTGCTGGTGCCCGCCCACCGCTTTGAGATGCTGGAGTGCCAGGCCGCGCGCGAGGCCGTGGCCGCCAACGACCTCGACGGCGATCCGGAGCGCATAGGCGCGCGCGACATCCTGGCCCAGCACATCATGGGCCTGGCGTGCGCCGAACCCTTCGACCTGGTGGCGCTCTACGACGAGCTGCGCAGCTCGGCACCCTACGCCGCGCTCACCTGGGAAGAGTACGAGCAGGTGGTCGATTTCGTCGCCACC
>CAXTEX010000139.1:0-5262 GCA_964243445.1 uncultured Caulobacteraceae bacterium
AGTCGGCCGACTACAATGTCGAGCGGGCGCAGCGCGGCATCGTCTACATCGACGAGATCGACAAGATTTCGCGCAAGTCCGACAATCCTTCGATCACCCGCGACGTGTCGGGCGAGGGCGTGCAGCAGGCGCTGCTCAAGATCATGGAGGGCACCGTCGCCTCCGTGCCGCCTCAGGGCGGGCGCAAGCACCCCCAGCAGGAGTTCCTGCAGGTCGATACCACCAACATCCTGTTCATCGTCGGCGGCGCCTTCGCGGGGCTGGAGAAGATCATCTCCGCTCGCGGCGCAGGCACGTCCATCGGCTTCGGGGCCACGGTCAAGGACCCCGACGAGCGACGCACGGGCGAGATCCTGCGCCAGGTCGAGCCGGAGGACATGCTGCGCTTCGGCCTCATACCGGAATTCATCGGTCGTCTCCCGGTGATTGCGACGCTTGAGGACCTGGACGAGCCGGCGCTGGTGAAGATCCTCACCGAGCCGAAGAACGCCCTGGTCAAACAGTACCAGCGCCTGTTCGACATGGAGAGCGTGGGGCTGAGCTTCACCAACGACGCCCTGCACTCGATCGCCAAAAAGGCGATCCTGCGCAAGACCGGCGCGCGGGGCCTGCGTTCGATCATGGAAGCCATCCTGCTGGAGACCATGTTCGAGCTGCCGACCTACCAGGGTGTCGAGGAGGTCGTGGTCAACGGCGAGGTGGTGGAGGGGCGCGCCCAGCCTCTGATGATCTATGCCGAGAAGCGCGGCGACAAGGCCAGCTGAACGGCCTCAATCGCATGGCGGCGGCTACGGGCCAGGAAACAGGGTCACGGTAGGTTCGCTTCGGCCGATATCGCCGATCGTATGTCTTAGCCGGCGCTGCTCAGTTTCGCCTCGCGCCCCACAGCTTGACCGTCAAGCCCTCCTCGCCTTCGGGCGGTAGGGCCGCCGGCGGCTCCCTCTGAAGGCCGGCCGCCTCCATCCAGCGACCGATCTCCTCGTCGGAGAAGCCGAGCCTGCGGTGCTGGTGAGCCTGGCGCAGGTACTCCAGACCGTGCGGGGCGAAGTCGATGATGAGCAGGCGCCCGCCGGCGGTCAGCAGCCGCGCAGCTTCCGCAACGGCGCCGCCGGGGTCGGCGAGGTAGTGCAACACCCGGTGCATGACGACCCGCTCGGCCGAGGCGCCGGCCAGGCCGGTGGCGTAGATGTCGCCGTGACGCAGCTCCACGCCGGTGAGTCCCGCTCGCCCGACCTCGACGCGCGCGATGTTCAACATCTGCTGCGAGAGGTCCAGGCCGATGGCGTGGCGCGCCTGCGGTCCCAGCAGGGTCAGCATGCGACCCGCGCCGGTGCCGAGGTCGATCAGCCGGTCATAGGGTCCTGGCCCCGCGGCCGACAGGATCGCGGCCTCCACCGCGGCTTCCGACACGTAGAGCGATCGAATCTCGTCCCAGCGGGCCGCATTGCGGGCGAAGTAGGACGAGGCGTCGCGACCACGCACCTCGCGCACCGCCTCCAGCCGCTCCAGGTCCTCGCTCAGCTCGCCTTCGTCCTCAGGCAGGCGATCGAGTACGGCGTGCACGAGGCTGCGCTGCGGCTCGCCCCCGCACAGGCGATAGAAGACCCATGCGCCGTCCGGGAAACGTTGGACCAAGCCGGCCTCGGCCAGCAGCTTGAGATGGCGCGAGACCCGCGGCTGGCTATGACCGAGGATCTGCACCAGCTCGGCTACGGCGAGTTCCTCGCGGGCGAGCAGCGCCAGCACCCGCAGTCGGGTCGGTTCGCCGGCCGCGCGCAGCATGTCCACCACCTGCGACGCCGTCGCTCGCATGTCACCGCCTCCTCCCGACGCCCGCCCCGTCGTCTGGCCTTACGGCCCCTGCGCCTCATCCGCCAGGAACTCCGTCCAAGGCTTGGCCGTTCGCCGCCAGAACGGGCGTGTCAATCGCGCCGCCCAGCCGGAGCGTCCCATGTCCCGATCCCCAGCCCTGCCGTTCGCCAAACTCGTCGGTGCCGTTTCGCTCGCCTTGGCCGTTCCGCTGGGTCTGGGTGTCGCCCCGGCGGTCGCCCAGGCCATCCGCGGCCATGGCGATCCGACCGCTGAGTCCTTCGTGCAGGCCCAGGCCAATCACGCCATCGCCATCCTCAACGACCACAGTCTCAGCCCGTCCGCGCGCAAGGAAGCCTTCTCCGGCTTCGTCAACCAGTTCATCGATGTTCCGCGCATCACCAACTTCGTGCTTGGCCGCTATCGTCGCCAGGTCACCCCGGCCCAGTACCAGGAGTTCTCCGAGATCTTCGGTCGCTACGCCGACAGCACCTATGAGAGCCGTCTGGGCGATTATCAGGGGGAGAGCCTGAAGGTCGTGGGTTCGCTGGTCCATTCGCCGGGCGATGTGGTGGTCTCCAGCGTCATCTCCGGCGGCAACGTCAATGGCGCGCCCGTGGTCAACTGGCGTGTCCAGCGCGGCGGCGACGGTTGGAGACTGGTTGATGTGCAAGCCGACGGCGTGTGGCTCGCGGTCGTGGAGCAGCAGGACTTCACCTCGACCCTGGCCAACGCCAACGGCAACATTGACGTGTTGATCAATCAGCTGCGCGCCCACCAGAACGGCGGGGTTGGCCACAAGAGCTGACCGGCCAAGCTTTACAGCCTTGTAGGTGGTTGGCCAGGCTCAGGTCTGATGGCGGCGCTAGGTTGAGTCATGCCGGGCCTCACGCCCGGATCGTTCGGGCCTCACGCCCGGGCGATGCACAGCAAAGGGCTTTTCAAGATGGCCGCACGTATCCTCGCCGCCGGTCTGGTCGTCGCGTCGCTGCTGGCCGCTCCGGCCTTCGCTCAGACGCCGGCGCCGTCTTCCTCCACCGCCACGACCACCACCACCGACACCGCGACGTCCAACACCGACGCCGCCGGCAAGACGGTTACCAAGCACCACAAGGTGGTCAAGCATCACAAGAAGACTACGAAGAAGGTCTCCGCCGAGGCCAACAACACCGCCCAGTAGGTCTGTCCGTCCCGCAGGGACGCTTCGCCGATGCGAAAGGGCCCGGCCGCTTGCGGCCGGGCCTTGTCTTGTCCGGTTGGGAAACAACCCCGGTCTGGGGTGTTGGAGATGCGACGCTGGTCAGGACTGCACCCATGTCGCGCACCGTTCTTCTCCTTGTCCTCGCCCTGACGGGCGTTGGGGCTTTCGACGCAGCCGCCGTCGCTCAGCCGGCCACGACGTCCCAGGCCACTAATCCGGGCAAGCCCCCCCACAAGGCGCATCGCCGCGCCGACAGCACGTCCATGGCGACGTCGGGCTCAGCATCCGGGGTCGCCCCGACCGGGCCGGACACCACGACGGCGAGTGCGGGGGCCACCAGCGATCTCAGCGGTTCGACGGGCGCCACCGTCGATGCGCCGGCCCCCATCGCCCCGCCGAGTCCCGCCCCTCCAGGTGGCGCGGCGAGCGGCGGCTCCGACGCCAACCAGGATACCGCTCCGCACTAGATTGACGATCCGGATCCGAACGGCGAGGCCGCGGTCAGGTCGGCGGCCCGGATACCCGGCGGCATGGTCCCGCTCCGCCGATTGCGGCCCAGCAGAAAGGCGTGCTCGACAACGCTGGCCTGCTGCTCGAGATTGAGCGCGGCGAAGGTTGCCACCGGCACGGCGTAGCGATAGCCGGGCAGCCCCGCGCCGTATCCGCCTCTCAGCACCGTTGCGGCCCAACTCGCCAGCGTCCAGAGCGGACGCGTCTGGAACTGCCAAACATGCACCAGCTCGTGCACCAGCAAGGCCTGGGCTTCGACGCCGGCCTGGGAGAAGTCGGCTTGGGCCAGATGGGGCGGCAGTAACAGCGACGAGCCCACCGTCACGGCGAACTGCCCAAAGCCGCCGCCGCGCACGCGCACCCGGTCCAGCCGGACGGCCTCGCCGAACACGCTGCGGGCGAGCGCGATCTCTCCCCGGCTCAACGGCCTGCCCATCGCGTTCTAATCCCTGCCCGGGCGATGCTCATGCACGCCGAGCGCATCCGCCAGCCGCACGGTCGCCGATCCCGGCTTCAAGGGCTTGGGCTGGCTGGCGTGCGGCGCCCAACCCGTGAGGGTGACGATCTCGAACGTCGCCGGGATGCGACCGTCCGGTTCTGCAAACCGCTCGCCGTAGATGGCGCAGGCGCGCGCCAGCACGTTGCGGGTCAGCGGCCGGCGAGACCGGTCGATCAGGGCGTTCGCATCGCCCATGGCGCGCAGGTCGGCCATCAGTTTCAGCGGGTGGTCGTATCGAACCGTGATCCGGTCGATGTCGCTTACCGGCAAGGCGAAGCCGGCCCGCTGCAGCAGGGCGGCGCCGTCCTGGGCGTTGGCGAAGGGCAGCACCCGCGGCGCGGCCCCGTCGCTAAGTTCGGCTTCGGCGAGGAGCAGGGACTGGCGAAGCTCGGTCAGGGTCGCCCCGCCGTAAAGCGCGCCGATGAACAGGCCGTCCGGCTTCAGCACGCGGCGGACCTGCACCAGCGCGCCGACCAGATCGTTGGTCCAGTGCAGTGACAGCAGCGACACGGCCAGATCCAGGCTTCCGGGCGCGAACGGCAGGCGCTCCTCGTCGGCGATCACTTTGAGGGGCGAGCGGTCCTGGCCCGTGGCCAGCATGGCCAGGGAGAGGTCCGCCTCGATCAGGGCGTCGATCTGGTCGGACGCTTTGTCCCCCTGCAACGCCCGCGCGAAATCGCCTGAGCGCGCGCTGAGGTCGACTGTGAGGGGGAAGCGGCGCAGGATGGACGACAGTCGCCACACGGCGTCCTCGGCGATGCGCGCTTTGAGGAAATCCGCCCGCTCAAAGCCTGCGGCCGCCCGGTCCAGGCGCGCCCGGTGCAGGCGGCGGTCGAACAGGGGAGGAGGAGGCTGGGCCATGAGACCGCAACATGGGGGCCCGCTCGTCGGCTGGAAAGCGTGGAGGCCCCTTCGCGTCGGCGCCTGGGCCGCGGGCGCGCTCGACCTGATCCTGCCCCCCGAAGGGTTCGACGCGGCCGCCGCCGCTCCCCAGACGCGCGGCTTCTCCGCCGCCGGCTGGAGCCGCATCGTCTTCCTGGAGGAGCCTGTCTGCGACGGGTGCGGCTTGCCGTTCCCGTTCGAGCAGGGCGATGGAGCGCGATGCGCCGCTTGCATGGTGCGCCCCAGGGCCTTCGCCCGAGCGCGGGCGGCCTGCCTCTATGACGAGCATTCACGCGAGCTGATCCTGAAGCTGAAACATGCGGACCGGCCCGAGATCGGCGCCCTGTTCGCCCGCTGGCTG
>CAXTEX010000140.1:0-5038 GCA_964243445.1 uncultured Caulobacteraceae bacterium
TAGTCGGCCGTCAAGCGGCGGATGAGGCGGCGGATGACAGCGGCCGCGGCCGCGGTCTTGGGAAAAGGCATGTGGACGGCGTGCCTCGGACCGGGCGTCTTAGCCAGACCTCTGCGGGCCCAACCTCATCAGGCGTGGACGGACGCCAGCGCTGCAGAAGGGGGGGGGAGGGCGGACGTGGGCTCTGCGCGCCTTCCGTCAGGAGCCTGCACTGGCTGCCTTGATAATGGCCCTCGTAAAAGCCTGATTCCAGCCAAGGCATTGTCAGCGCAAACGTACCGGAGCCTGCTCCGCTCCTGCTCGCCTCCGCGCGGTAGGCAGCCGTTCTGGCATTCTGGGCCAGAACAAGGAGAAACACACCTGACAGATCAGAACCTCAGCCGAGCCTCACTCTTGCAGCGCAGGGGCCGTCCACAGATGACAAAGCCGCAGCGGCTTATCCTTGGCCGTTGCGAGGCGCCGCCTGCAGTCAGAAGTGCACGCGACCTTCCAGGTCGTCCGCACGCGCGGCGGTCTTCACCACCACGCAGGCGCTGTCGACCGTGTCGCCGTTGATCTTGCAGGTGTAGTCGCGCTCATGGATCCAGCTGCGCTCCTCGTCGCGCAGCCTCGCGTGGGCGGCGGGGTCGCTGGCGAGCTGGTGCATCACCTGCTGGTACGCTTTGTTCAGCCGATCGTCCTGCGCGCCGACCTCGCGTTCCGCGCAGACGCTGCGCTGCACTGTATTGGCGCCTGCGCGCTGGTAGCAGGCCAGGAAGCCTGGCGAGAGGTGCGACGACATCGAGGGCTGGGCCGAGGCGGCGCCGGCGAGCGTCAGCAACGTCATCGCGACGACGCCGGCGGCGGTGGTCCTGGTCATGGAGACTCCTGTGATGGCCTCGCGATCGAACTTCGCGGTAAAGATTGAGTCAAGATCGAACCCGTCGCACCGCTCGGTGCTCAGCGGTGATCCCGCCGGGTCATAGGGTGATCTCCATGGCGAGCGTCCAATCCTGCGTGGAGCCGAAAGCGGCCGGTATCGCCGCGGCTATGGCCGCCTGGGCGCGGGCGGAGCCGGACGCGGCGGCCGTGATCGATGGCGGCGTCATGCTCAGCCGGCGCGATCTCATGGCCTGGAGCGAAGATCTGGCGATCCTGCTCGGGCGGCTCGCGCCTCGCGAGGGCGGAGAGGGCCCGTGCCTGTGTGCGCTGGTGCTTCCCCGCTCCTGGGCTGGTCCGTTCGGGCTCGTGGCGGCGCGCGTGGCGGGGCTCGCCTTCCTGCTCCTGGATGAGGCGGAGCCGCGTGCGCGGCTGGAGCGCATCCTCGCCATTGCCAGACCCAGCCTGCTGCTGACCCGCGCGGGGGCGGCCTTTCCTCCGGGCGGACGCGCAGAGGGTGAGATCGCCCCGCCGCATCCAAGCCTTGAGACGCTGCGGCTGACCTCTCTGCCGCGCGGTCGCCGCCTGCCGCCCGGCGCGAGCCACCTCGTGTTCACCTCGGGAAGCAGCGGGGCGCCCAAAGGCGTCATCCTCAGCGAAGAGCCGCTGCTGCGCACTGCGCAGGCGCAACGCCGGCTGCTCGGCGTGGACGGGCCGGGACCGCGGGCGCCGTCGTTGTGGGCGCTCAGCCCGAGCTTCGACGCCAGCCTGTCAGACATCTTCTGCGCCCTGCTAGGTCAGGCGCCGCTGCTCGTCTTCCGAGGCAGTCCGGCGCATCGGGGCAGGCTCAAGGCCGCTCTCGCCGAGCACGGCGCCGCGCGCGCCGATCTGCCGCCCTCCCTGATGCGCACCCTGGACCCGGTGGCGCTCGGCCTGTCCGCCGTGGTGTTTGGCGGCGAGCGCTGCGACCCGCAGACGGCCCGCCGATGGGGCGGCGCGGCCCTCGCCCTGCAGGCCTATGGGCCGACCGAGGCGGCGGTCTGCGCCATGATGGCCTGCGCCAGCCCGAACTGGCGCGACGGCCTGCTCGGACGTCCCCTCGACCACCAGATCGTACTGCTTTCAGCCGGCGACGCTGTCTACCGCGTCACGCCGCGGGAGCCGTGCGCCAACCCGGATCGGCCGGAAGCTTTCAACGCCACCCTGCTGGAGGCCTTCGCGGATGGCCCGGCGCCGCCGGCCAGTCCTGTGCAGGGCGAGATCTGGCTGGCGGGCGAGGCCGTGGCGCTGGGCTACCTGGACTCACCGGAAGAGGAGACCAGGTGCTTCAGCCGCATCGGGTCGCTGCGTGTCTTCCGCACGGGCGATCTCGCCCGCTGGAGCGAAGGCGCGCTGCTGTGGCTCGGGCGACAGGATCGCGAGTTCAAGGTCCGGGGTCGCCGGCTTGCGCCGGAGGAGGTGGAGGCGGCGGTGGGCGAGGTCTGGCCTGGCGCCTGCGTCTGCGCGCCCTGGCGGGACGGCATCGCCCTCGCCCTGGAGCCGGACGCCTGCGGCGCCGCCGCGCCCGCCGCAGCCCTGGCTGCCGTGACAGCGCGGTTCGGGCGTGCGCTGCGGCCGAAGGCCGTGGTCGTGCTCGACCCCTGGCCGCGGCTCGCCAGCGGCAAGACCGACGTGGGCGCCGCCACGCAGGCCATCAATGCGCGGCGGGTCGCAGAGCTGGCGCAGTGACGCTTTGGCGGGAGCCGGCCTGGACGCCGGCCCAGCTCACCCCGGCGCGCCTCTTCAGCGGCCGCGGCTTCGTGCTCAGCGCGCGCGAGGTGACCGCGCGCGGCGTGGAGGCGGGCAAGGCATGGCGAGATCGCGTGGCGTCCGCCGGGCCGCCCGCCGTGGGCGCCTGGGTGCTCGTGGGCGGGGCGGGCTTCCTCGGCGCGCGCATCGCAGCCCAGCTCCTCGATGCGCCGGGGCCCGCGGCCGTGGTGATCGTGTCGCGCGAGCCTTCGGCGGTGCGGGCGCGCTGGGCGGAGCGGGACGGGGACGCCACGGCGGAGCGGCGGATGCGCGACACGCGCCTGCGCATGATCCACGCGGACCTACGGCGGCCAGACCTCGGCTGGGCGGCCCAGGTTCCCGTCGCCACCGTCATCGTGCACCTGGCGGCCGAGATGGACGCGCTCGCCGGCTGGAGCCGGCTGCGGCCCGCGAACCTCGACGCGCTCGCGGCGTCGGTCGCCCTGGCCCGGCGGGATGGGGCGCTGCTGCAGCTCGCCTCCAGCCTGTCGGTGCTGGTCAGCTCCAACGCCGCCCGCGCCGACGCGCCCGGTCCGCTCGCCGCCGACGAAGCGCTCTGGCTGCACGGCGGCTATGCCCAGACCAAGGCGGCCGCCGAGGCGGCGCTTGCGTCGTGCGGCCTGGAGCGCTGGCAGGTGGTCCGCTACGGCCTGCTCACGCCGGAGCCGAGCCTCCCTTTTCCGCCCGGCCACTTCGCCCCGATCTTCGCCTCGGCCCTACGCGCCGTAGGCGTCCCGGGCGTGGCGGAGCGCGCCATGGTGGACCTGACGCCGGTGGAGGCCGCCGCCGCCGCCGCGATCCGGCTGGCGCGGAGCGCAGAGCCCGGCTGGACGCACTGGGCCAACGTAGCCGCCGCCTCCCTCGCCGAGGTCGTGGGGGCGCTGGAGGACTCGGTCGGCCACCTGCTGGCGGTCACGTCTCGCGAAACCTGGCTGTCGCGGGTGGCGGCCCTGCCGGCCTTGCCGCGCGCCTTACTGCGCGCGGCCTTCGACAAATCGGCCTTCCTGCAGGACGATGCCGCCCGCGGGCCGGTCCTGAACGTGGACCTGTTCCAGTCCACTCATCGACGCTTCGTCGCGCCCGGCGCGCCGGGCGCCTCGGCCCCTCCAGCGAGCCTCCTCCCCGGCGTCGCCGCCTCCATGCTCCGAGTGAAGGCGGGATGAGCGGGCGGCTGCACCGTCACGGCTTGGTGCTCGGCAAGTTCATGCCCGCGCACCTCGGCCACCTGCATATGGTGCGCTTCGCCTGCGGCCTGTGCGAGCGGGTGAGCGTGGTGGTGGACCGCCTCACCGGCGAGTGGCCGGACGCCGGGGTCCGCGCCGCCGCGCTGGAACGCGACTTGGCGGGGCTGCCGGTGAGCGTGCGCGCGCTGGACGCGCCCACCCCGCAGACGCCGGACGCGCACCCGCAGTTCTGGCGCTTCTGGCGCGAGACGCTGGTGCAGGCCTGCGGCGGGGCGCCCGACGCGCTCGCCTGCTCGATGGACTACGGGGCGCCGCTGGCGGAGGCGCTGGGCTGCGCGCTGCTGCCGCTGGACTTGGCGCGCGAGGCGATCCCGCTCAGCGCCACCGCGATCCGCGCCGATCTCTGGGGAGGCTGGGAAGATATGCTGCCCCACGCCCGTCTGCCCTACTTGGCGCGGATAGCGGTGGAGGGGCCGGAGTCCACCGGCAAGTCGACGCTGACCCTCGCCGCGGCCCGGGCCCACGGCTTCACCTACGCTCCCGAATGGGCCAAATCCTGGATCGACCATAGCGTCGCAACCGGGCTCGCCTTCCGGGAGGCTGACCTGCTGGTCATCGCGGAGGGGCAGCTCGCCCAGGAGCGGAGCCTGGAGCTTTCCGCCCGGCGCGCCCTCCTCTGTGACAGCTCGCTGCTGACCACCCTGGTCTGGGGTCAGCTGCTGTATGGGCGGAGCGACCTGCGCATCGAGGCGCTGTTCGCGGCGGAGGAGACGCGCGCGCCTCGCGCCCGATGGCTGTTCACGCCCGAGACGCCCTGGATGGAGGACACGCACCGTCGGATCGCCCCCGACGCTGGACGGGACGAGACGCGCCGCCGGTTCTTCGACCTCCTGGTGGGGGAGGCGGAGCGGCGGGGCCTCGCCTACGAGGTCGTACCCGGCGGGTTCGCCGACAAGCGGGCGCGCGTTCTCGAGCTCGCGGCCGGACTGGCGCCGCCCACGTAATCGCCCAGCGCCGAGCCGGTGGAGCGGTTGTCCGCGTTCGGCGCACCCCGCCCGGCCGCCACGTCGCCGAGGTGGGCCATGCGGAAGTCGAGGCTGAAGCGCGCCCGGCCGGTGGCCTGCGGCAGGGTGCGGTGCAGATGGGCGCCCGAGAAGAGCAGCAGCTCGCCCCGCCGACAGGAAAAGCCGAGCGGGGCGCTGAGATCG
>CAXTEX010000141.1:0-4974 GCA_964243445.1 uncultured Caulobacteraceae bacterium
TCAGCGCACCGCCTCGCCGTCGCCGAGCAGGCGCGGCAGGGTCATGGCCAGGATGTAGAGGTCCAGCCAGAAGGACTGCCGCTCGATGTAGTCGACGTCGAGCTCGACGCGGCGGCGGACCTCCTCGGCGGTGTGCACCGGCCCGCGTGATCCGTTGATCTGGGCCCAGCCGGAGATGCCGGGCTTCATGCGGTGGCGCCAGGCGTATTCGGCCACCAGGCGGGCGCTGTCCTGGCCGGCGGTCTTCATGCCGACCGGATGCGGGCGAGGCCCGACCAGCGACATGCGCCCCTGCAGCACGTTGATGATCTGCGGCAGCTCGTCGAGGCTGGTCCTGCGGATGAACCGTCCGACGCGGGTGACCCGGTCGTCGTTCAGGCTGACCTGACGCGCGCCGGCCTGGTCCGTCGCGTCCGTGCGCATGGAGCGGAACTTCCAGACCAGGATCTCCTCGTTGTTGAAGCCGTGGCGGCGTTGGCGGAAGAAGACCGGACCGGGGCTGTCCAACCGCACGGCCAGGGCGATCAGCGCCATGATCGGCAGGGCTGGGATGAGCAGCAGTAGGCTTAGGGTCACGTCCTGCACCCGCTTGGCCATCTGGCGGCCCTCGCGCGCCTTGGCGCCGCCGACGCTGAGGGTGGAGCGGGCGAGCCAGGACAAGGTGGTGGATCGGCTCTTGGGGTCCTCCCCGTCCAGGAAGAGGCAGAGTTCGTTGGGCAGGACCCGCAGCCGCTCGATCAGTTCGGCCGTCCGGGCGGGGCCTGCGGCGTTCACCGTCAGCACGATGCGGTCGACATAGGGCAGGATGCGGTGGTTCAGCAGGGCTGTCGTGTCGCCCAGGACGGGCACCCCGTGCACCGCGGGCGAAATCCGGTCGGAGCGGTCGTCGAACACGCCGAGCACCGCCACTTCGCGGGTGCGCAGGGCGGTCTCCACCAGCCGCATGGCGTTGTCGGTCGCCCCGACCACCAAGATGTTGGGCGTGAGCCGACCCGCGCGGCGCCAGCGCCGCACGGCCGCCAGCGCGCCCACATGGACGACGCCAAGCGGCGCCAAGGTAAGCCAAGCCCAGGTGACGACGCCCGGCGTTCCGGCATGCGGCAGCAGGCTGACGGCGAGCGCCGCCACGACGCCGAGCAGGCCGGCTCCGGCGACACGGGCCAGCGTCCTGGCGATACGCTCCTCCGGCGCATAGGCGTAGGCGCCGACGGTAGGCAGGACGAGGAAGATCACCAGTGCGCCCGCTGCGAGCGGCATGAGCGCGAGCGAGGCGCCTTGCCGCACGACGCATGCGGCCAGCATGGCGATCAGGACGGCGGCGTCCAGGATGCGAAAGCTTCGCCGCAGCATGGCCGCGGTCAGCCGGCTGCGCGAGGGGCTGAGGCCCTGCGGGCGCAGCGGCCCACGGGTGAACCGCGCTTCCGAGGGCTCGAGCCGAACGCCTTCGACGTCCGCACTGGCGGGGTGCGGGAGGCGGGCGGCGGATGTCCGGGCGGCGACGGCCATACATACCTCTGACGATCGCTCAAGCCTTAAACTGTTCCAGATAAGCGCCCGGTTAATTCCGGCTGTAAAACCAGGGCGAGCGGACAACTCCAAGCTGCATCTCCCAATACCAGGCCGCCGGCCGACGAAGCCAGGGAACGGCGTCCTATGACGACCGTTGGCGGCTCGATGTCCTCCCCTCCCAAGACCCCGGTCGCCGACGCCGACCGCCCCGCGATCGTCTGGTTCCGGCGCGACCTGCGCCTGACCGACAACCCTGCGCTGCAAGGCGCGATCGCGTCCGGCCGGCCCGTGATCCCGCTGGTGATCTTGGAGGACGCCGCGCCGGTCCGGGCGCCTGGCGCGGCGGCGAGATGGTGGCTGGACAAGTCGCTGAAGGCCCTCGCGAGCGACTTGGAGAGGCGCGGATCGTTCCTGGTGCTGCGGCGGGGCGAACCGCAGGCGGTGCTGGCCGCCCTCGTCGAGGAAACCGGCGCAGCGGCTCTGCTGTGGAACCGCACCTATGAGCCGCCCCTGGACGCCCGAGACGCGGCCCTGGGCGATGGTCTAAGGGATCAGGGCGTGGCGGCCTGCGCCTGCGAGAGCAAGCTGCTGCTCGACCCCTCGGCCGTGCGCACCAAGACCGGCGGCCCCTACGGCGTCTTCACGCCCTTCTGGCGCACCGCCCGCGAGCAGATCCCCTCCGAACCGCCACGCCCTGCCCCTAAGACGATCAAGCCGCCCACCCGTTGGCCCAAATCCGAGGCGCTGGCGTCCTGGAAGCTTCATCCGGCGGGTCCGGACTGGTCGGAGGGCTTCGACTGGGCGCCGGGGGAGGCCGGCGCCAAGGCGCTGCTGGACGTCTTCCTCAGGGACAAGCTGCAGACCTATCCCGCAGACCGCGACAGGCCCGCCGTTGACGGAAGCTCGCGCCTGTCGCCTCACCTGGCCGCCGGCGAGATCACGCCGCGCCAAGTTTTCTGCGCCGTGCAGGCGCGGTTGGCCGCCCACGGGCTTGAGCATCAGGCTGAGAAGTTCCTAAGCGAACTCGGCTGGCGGGAGTTCGACTACGGCCTGCTCGAGCAGCGGCCGACCCTTGCGCGAGAGCCGTTCAAGAGCGGCTTGGCCGGTCTGAAGTGGCGTCGGAGCGAGGCGGACCTGGAAGCCTGGCGACGCGGACGCACGGGCTATCCCATTGTGGACGCCGGCATGCGCCAGCTCTGGACGCTCGGCTGGATGCACAACCGTGTGCGGCTCATCACCGCCTCCTTCCTGGTCAAGCACCTGTTGATCGACTGGCGCGAGGGGGAGGCGTGGTTCTGGGACTGTCTGGTGGACTGTGACCCGGCCAACAATCCGGCCAACTGGCAGTGGATCGCGGGCACCGGCGCCGACGCCCAACCCTTCTTCCGCATCTTCAACCCCATCGCTCAGGGCGGGAAGTTCGATCCAGCTGGAGACTATGTCCGCCAGTGGGTCCCCGAACTGGCGCGTGCCGACAACAGCTGGATCCATGCTCCCTGGACCGCCTCCGAACAGGCGCTGGCGGATGCGGGGGTGACGCTTGGCGACAGCTATCCCAAGCCGATAGTGGCTCACGAAGCGGCCCGAGCCCGGGCGCTGGAGGCTTTGAAAGCGGCGCGTCTAACCGCCGCCTGAGCTCCAGCGGTCCGTCGGGCGCCTCAGTCCTCCTGCCGCTCGCGCTGGGACAGCAGCCGCCATCCGCCGGGCTTGAGCACTTCCAGCGGATTGAAGCGCGACTTGTAGTCCATCTTCACGCTGCCCGAGACCCAGTAGCCGAGATAGACGAAGGCCAGCCTGGCCGCCTGGGCCTGGCGCACGTGGTCGAGGATCACGAAGGAGCCGAGGCTGCGGCGGGAGAGGGCAGGGTCGTAGAAGCTGTAAACCAGCGACAGTCCGTCGTGCAGGATGTCCACCAGCACGCAGGCGATCAGGTCTCCCGGTCCACGGTCCTGCGAAGGGGTGCGATACTCGATCAGGTGGGTGCGGACCGCGGTGTCCTCGATCATGGCGACATAGTCTGGCCAGGTCATGTCGGCCATGCCGCCTGTGGAGTGGCGCGCCCCAAGGTAGCGGCGAAGCAGCTCGAACTGCTCCATGGTCGCTTCCGCCTCCACCAGGTGGCGTTCCAGATCGTCGTTGCGGTCCAGCACCCGCCGCTCCGAGCGGCCGAGCGGATAGCCGTCGACGGGGATCCGGGCGGAGATGCAGGCGTCGCAGCCGTCGCAGGCGGGACGGTAGGCGATGTTCTGGGAGCGGCGGAAGCCGACCTGGGTCAGGCTGTCGTTGACCGAGGCGCCGTCGTTCAGCGGCAGGTGGGCGAACACCTTGCGCTCGTCGCGGCCGGGCAGGTAGGGGCAGGGCGAGGGCGCAGTCAGGAAGAAGCGAAGCTGGCGCGTCGCGAAGTGCTGGGTCACGGACGGGCGACCGCATGCGGGTCGGCGGGGGCGGTCGATTCTAAGCCGGGGGCGAACTCTGCCATGACGGGGATTTGGGCCCAGCCGCCCGTTCGCCGCAAGGGCTTGAATGCCGCTGCGCAAGCGCCGTTCACGTCGCTTCGGGCGGCAGGACGGGCTTTTCGCGCAGCAGGGTGATGGCGATCCGCCGATTGCCGGGCAGGGTGGGATCATCAGGGTAGAGCGGGTCCGAGTTGGCCTTGCCCGAGACCTGGTAGATGCGATCCGCCTCCACGCCGGCCTCCTGCAGCACGCCGCGCGCCGCATTCGCCCGCGCCGCGGACAGGGCCCAGTCGTCGCCGCCCGCCGCTGGTCCGACCACAGCGCTCGTGTGGCCGGCGACGGTGATGCGGTTGTGCATCTGGCGCACGACCTTGGACACCGCCTGCAGCAGCAGGCGCGCCCGGTCGTTCGGTTTGGCCGACCCCTGGTCGAACATAGAGCGGCCCTCCTGGTCGACCAGCTGGATGCGCAGGCCCTCCGGCGTCACGTCGACGATCACCTGCTTGGACAGTTCCGCCAGTTCGGGCAGGTCCTGCAGCGCCTGCCGCAGGCTCTCCGCCGCGCTCTTGAACTCGTCCGCCTCTGCCTTCGCGGCCGCTTCCTTGGCGGCGTCCGAGCCTGCGGCGGCTCCGCTCTTGGAGGCCTTGCCGGCGTCGGAAGGCGCAGGCGGCGCTTCCGGGGCCAGCTGGGAGATGGCGGCCGCGGACCCGTCGCTCTTGGCGCCGCTGTCGCTGAGGCCGGTGCCGGCCAGCACGCCGCCCGAGCCGCTGGTGGTCTGGGACACGCTGGCCGGAGCGAAATAGTCGGCGATGCCGCGCTTCTGCTCAGGGCTGGTGGTGTTGATCAGCCACATGAGCAGGAAGAAGGCCATCATGGCGGTCACGAAGTCGGCGTAGGCGACCTTCCAGGCGCCGCCGTGATGGCCGGCATGGCCGCCCTTCTTGATCTTCTTGATGATGATGGTCGGGGCGTTGTCGCCGTAAGCCATCGCTTAACCCTGATCGCGCGT
>CAXTEX010000142.1:0-4969 GCA_964243445.1 uncultured Caulobacteraceae bacterium
ACCTCGACGCCGTGCCCCAGCGCGAGACCGGCATGAGCGCCTACGAGATGATGCTGTCGGAGAGCCAGGAGCGGATGCTGGCCATCCTCAAGCCCGGCCGCGAGGACGAGGGCCGCCGCATATTCGACAAGTGGGGCCTGGACGCTGCGGTGATCGGGACGACCACCGACACCGGCCGCATCGTGCTGAAGCACCGGGGCGAGGTGGTCTGCGACCTGCCGCTGGCGCCGCTGTCCGACGACGCGCCGCTCTACGACCGGCCCTGGAGCGCGCCGCCGCACCACCCTCGTCTCGATCCCGCCGAGGTCAGCCCGCCCGCCGACTGGCGCTGGGCGCTGCTGGGCCTGATGGGCTGTCCCGACATGGCCTCCAAGCGCTGGCTGTGGGAGCAGT
The DNA here is from genome assembly GCA_964243445.1 of uncultured Caulobacteraceae bacterium. Taxonomy (GTDB): domain Bacteria; phylum Pseudomonadota; class Alphaproteobacteria; order Caulobacterales; family Caulobacteraceae; genus CAHJWH01. The sequence goes on from CAXTEX010000142.1 coordinate 394, forward strand.
ATGACCGCCACGTCATGGCCGACACCCTGGCCGACAGCGCCACCGGCGCGGACGCCGCCGTCGTGCGGGTGCACGGCACGCGCAAGGCGCTGGCCATGACCTCCGACGTCACCCCACGCTACGTCTCGGCCGACCCGTTCGAGGGCGGCAAGCAGGCGGTCGCAGAGGCTTGGCGCAACCTGACGGCGGTGGGCGCCCTGCCGATCGCGGTCACCGACAACCTGAACTTCGGCAACCCCGAACGCCCCGAGATCATGGGCCAGATCGTGCGCGCCATCGCCGGCATGGGCGAGGCCTGCCGCGCACTGGACTTCCCCATCGTGAGCGGGAACGTGTCGCTCTACAACGAGACCCATGGCGCAGCCATTCCGCCGACGCCCACGGTCGGCGCCGTAGGGCTGATCGACGACTACGCCCAGGCCATCGGCTTCTCCCGGATGCGGGGCGGCGACACGCTGGTGCTGATCGGCGAGACCCGCGGCGAACTCGGCGCCAGCCTCTATCTGCGCGAAGGGCTTCACGGCGGCGTCATGGAGCCTCAGGACTGGGCGCCCCCGCCGGTCGACCTGGCCGCGGAGAAGCGTCATGGCGATCTGGTGCGCGCGCTGATCCACGCGGGCGATCTGCATGCGGTGCACGACCTGTCCGACGGCGGTCTGCTGGGCGCGGTGGCGGAGATGGCGCTGGCCAGCGGCGTCGGTGTCCATGTGTCGCTGGACTCCGACCTGCCCGACGCGGCCATGGCCTTCGGCGAGGACCAGGGCCGCTATCTGCTCGCCCTCCCCCGGGACCGGCTCGACGCCCTGGACGCCGCAGCCGAGGCGGCCGCCGTCGCCTATGTCGTGATCGGGACCGCCGGCGGCTGCGAGCTGGCCCTGGACGGTGCAGCCGGCCCCCTGTGCGCAATCGACCTGGACGAGCTGCGCGCCGTGCACGAGGGCTGGATGCCGGCCTTCATGGGCGAGCCGGCGAGCTGAGATGGCCGACGTACGTTCGCCAGGCCTGATCCTGGTCACCGGCGCGGCGGGCTTCATCGGCTCCAACGTGGCGCGAATGCTGGCGGGCCAGGGCGCGCAGGTGGTCGCCTGCGACTGGTTGGGCGACGGGGCCAAATGGACCAACCTGCGCGACGTCCAGCTCCACGACGTGATCCGGCCCGAGGCGCTGATGGCTTGGCTGCGCGCCCTGCCCGCGCCGCCGCGCGCCATCGTCCACATGGGCGCGATTTCAACCACCACAGAGGCGGACGTCGACTTGATCGTGGAGCGCAACATCCGCTCAACGCTCGATCTTTGGGCCTTCGCCGCCGAACGCGCCGTGCGCTTCCTCTATGCTTCGTCCGCCGCGACCTACGGCGACGGCTCCCACGGCTTCGTGGACGACGACAGTCCCGCCGCGCTGGCGCGGCTGCGCCCGCTGAACGCCTACGGCTGGAGCAAGCACGTGGTGGACCGGCGCGTAGTGGACGACTGGCGCCGCGGAGCGCCCACGCCCGCCGGCTGGGCAGGTCTCAAGTTCTTCAACGTCTATGGTCCGGGCGAGGCGCACAAGGCCGAGATGCGCTCGGTGATCCATCAGATCTATCCCTCAGCCAGCCACGGCGAGCCGGTCAGCCTGTTCAAGTCCGATAACCCCGACTACGCCGACGGCGGCCAACTCCGCGACTTCATCCACGTCGCCGACTGCTGTGCGGTGATCGAGCGCATGCTGCAGGCCGAACACCTTGCGGGCCTCTACAACGTCGGCACCGGTCAGGCCCGTAGCTTCGCCGACCTGGCTCGTGCGGTGTTCAAAGCCGTCAGCGAGCCGCCGCTGATCCACTACCGCGAGATGCCGGAAGCGCTGAAGCGCCGCTACCAATACTTCACCCAGGCCGACGTAACGAAGCTGAGGGCCGCCGGGTTGGCGCCGGACTTCCAATCACTGGAGGATGGCGTTGCGGCATATGTGCGCGAGCAGTTGGCGCGGGAACTCGGCGGCCGCTGACTTCGGTGCAGCGGACGCTCGGGCGAGTTATTGACCTATGGCTCGAACGGCTTCCACGACACTGCTCTTCGCGAAATGATGAGCCATGTGGCCCAGACCCGGCAGGGTCTCGAACCGCCCGGAGGGCAAAAGCCTCGCCAGAGCTGCGCCATGCACCGTGTTGTTGATCACGAGGTCTGCGTCCCCGCCCAGGATGCGTACGGGTAGCCGGCAGCTCGAATAACTCCATACGCTACGCCAGAGCGCCGTCGTGATGGCGACGGCGTCCTCGCCGGTGGAGATGCTCGTACCGGCCGTGCCGGCGAGATCGAAAGAGAAGTCCCGCTCAAAGCGTTCCGGCATCTGCTGAGGCAGGAACATGGCTCGCCAAAGCGGGGGGAGCATCAGCTTATCCGTCGTGGCGGACGCGGCTTGGGATAACCAGTCGCCTGTCACCGGCACCGCCCGTCCTCCAAACGCCGCCAGTTCAAGCCGCGGCTCAGGCCAGACGATCGGCGCCAGGGCCACGACCCGGCGGTTTCGCGCGGGAATCGCATGGCGTAGGCCAGGGCGACAGCGCCCCCGAAGGAATGGCCCACCACGATGGGGCGCTCGACGCCGAGCTCAGCAGCCGCATCGTGGATGATCTCCGCCTGCCGCCATGGCGAGGCATCGGCTAGGCGGCGTCGCGTGCTTTCCCCATGACCGGGGCGGTCGACCGCGATCACCCGGTGCTCAGCGGCAAGATCATCGAAGGGACCCGTGAGCATATCGTCCAGGTTGGTCATGGCCCCATGGATCAGCAGCACCGGATCGCCCACGCCAGCCTCGACATAGGCCAGCATGCCCCCATCCTGCCTGGGAACAAACTGCCGTTGTCTCGGGGCTAAGTGGGGCGACTCCACATCGAGGCGAAAAGTTGAACCTGCGCCGCGCCCGCTAACGAGTAGGGCGTCATCGGCCGCAGCGTTCGCCTCCAACGTCGTGTTCTCCATGAGAGAAGAACGCGGGGCTGATCATATGAATGCTGCGACGCAGCAACCGAGGCGCATACCAGAATCCGCTGCATCACTCGGCCGAACAGGTGACTTGATCGGCCATCGGGTATTGGAGATGGTTGGCTCCGCGTCGCTGTACCCGACGGTAGCGCGCCGTTCAGGCCTGGGGCTGTCTCGGAGACTTTCTCCCAAGATCACCGATGTTGACCTCATACCACGGAAGCGACACTTGATCAGCCCAACCTTTCAAACAAGACACGCCTGAGCACCGCCGCGCTGGACAACGCCCTCCCCATCCCATAACCACGCCCGCTTTCCGGCGCACCGCCGGCCACTGCTCCTTGCGCGCGTCCGACCCGCGCCAAGGAGTCGGAGAGCCTTCATGAAACCCAATGCCAAGGGCCGGCGGGACGCCGGGCCGAGCCAGCGTCAGCTCCGCACGGGCGAACTGGTGCGCCACTCGCTGGCCGAGGTCCTGCGCGAGGAGACCCTGAACGACGGCGCTCTCGAGGACGTCTCGGTCACCGTCACCGAGGTGCGCATGAGCCCGGACCTGCGCCACGCCATCGTCTTCGTCGAGCCGCTGGGCGGCGTGCATGTGCGCGCGGTGATCGAGGGGCTGAACCGCGCCGCCAAGTTCCTGCGCGGCAAGCTCGCCCGCCAGGTCGAGCTGAAGTTCATCCCCGACCTGCGCTTCGTCCACGACGAGAGCTTCGCCGAGGCCGACCGCATGGAGCGGCTGATCGCCGACGCGCGCCGCGCCGACGCCGTGCGCCACGCCGAAGAGGCCGAGGACGAGGAGCCGGTCGGCGGATCGGTGCGCGTCTTCGCTCCCTCTCCTTCGACGGGAGAGGGAGAGTCATGAGCCGTCAACGCAAGAAGAAAGGCGATGCGGTCTCCGGCTGGATCTGCCTCGACAAGCCGGTGGACCTCGGCTCCACCGATGCGGTCTCGCGCATCAAGCGGCTCTACAACGCCCAGAAGGCCGGCCACGCCGGCACGCTGGACCCGCTGGCCTCGGGCGTTCTGCCCATCGCGCTCGGCGAGGCCACCAAAACCGTGCCCTTCCTGATGGAGGCGCAGAAGGGCTATCGCTTCACCATCGCCTGGGGCCAGACCACCGCCAGCTTCGACCGCGAGGGCGAGACGACGGAAAGCTCGGACGTGCGCCCGGCCCTGTGCGACATCGAGGCCGCCCTGCCCGCATTCCGCGGCGAGATCATGCAGGCGCCGCCGAGCTTTTCCGCCATCAAGGTCAACGGCGAGCGCGCCTACGACCTGGCCCGCGAGGGCATAGCCTTCGAGCTGGAGCCGCGGCCCATCATCGTGCACCGGCTGGAGGTGACCGACAGCGACGCCGACCACGCCACCTTGGAGATGGACTGCGGCAAGGGCTCCTATGTGCGCGCCATCGTGCGCGATCTGGCCGCGGCGCTGGGCGCCTGCGGGCATGTCTCGGCGCTGCGGCGCACCCGCGTGGGCGATTTCACCGAGGCCAATGCGACGCCCCTGGAAAAACTCTGCGAAATGGAGCATAGCTGTGATCGCCTGGAGGTCATGCTTCCGGTCGAGACCGCGCTGGACGACATCCCGGCCCTGGCCCTGACCACCGA
>CAXTEX010000143.1:0-4948 GCA_964243445.1 uncultured Caulobacteraceae bacterium
ATCCTGCAGATGGCGCTGCTGGAGCCGCGCCTGCTGATCCTGGACGAGACCGATTCGGGGTTGGACATCGACGCCCTGCGCATCGTGGCCGAGGGCGTGAACGCCATGCGCGCGCCCGCCCGCTCCATGCTGGTGATCACCCACTACCAGCGCCTGCTCGACTACATCAAACCGGACCGGGTGCACGTGCTGGCCGCCGGCCGCATCGTCGCCTCGGGCGGCCCGGAGCTGGCCCTGACCCTGGAACGCGAGGGCTACGACCGCATCATCGCGGAGGCGGCATGAGCGCGCCCTTCCGAATCGACCTGCGCGACGTCTCCACCTTCCCGACCCGGCGGGACGAGGCGTGGCGGCGGAGCGATTTGCGTCGCGCCCTGGGCGGGGAGCCGGTGGCGCCGGTCGCTTCGCATGTCGCATCGCTGATAGAGGGCGGTCCATTCGGCTCGATTACGGCTGAAGAGACCGCCTTCGCCAACGGGCGGGCGCCGGACGGCGAGGCGCTGGTCCGGCTGACGCTCGGCGCCACGCCGCACCGGCTGCGCTTCATCACCGACGCCGACGAAGGCGGCTGGCAGGCGGGCGTGGACGTCGTCGTGCCCGCCGGCGTCTCGGCGACGCTGCTGGAGACCTACGAGGGGCGCGGCGCCTATGTCGCCAGCGCCGTGCTCAGCTTCACCCTGCAGGCGGGGGCGTCGCTGGAGCGCATCGTCATGCTGGACGAACCGGCCGAGGCGGTGTCGGTGTCGGCGTCCGCGGTGGCGCTGGGCGCCGGCGCCCGCTTCGCCCAGACGGTGGTCGCCACCGGTGCGCGGCTGCAGCGGCACGAGACCCACCTGATCCATCCGGGACAGGGCGTGACGGTGCGCCTGGACGGGCTCTACCTGCTGGCCGGCGCCCGCCATGCCGACCTGACGACAGTGGTCACCCACGAGGGCGGCGGCGCGACGTCGCAGATGTGCAAGGGCGTGGCGACCGACCGGGCGCGTGCGGTGTTCCAGGGCCAGATCGTGGTGCGTCCGGGCGCGGACGGGACCGACGCCCGCATGCGCCACGACTGCCTGCTGCTGTCCGACACCGCCGAGATCGACGCTAAGCCGGAACTCGAAATCTACGCCGACGACGTCTCCTGCGCCCACGGCAATACGGTGGGGGCCCTGGACGAGGAGGCGCTGTTCTACATCCGCACCCGCGGCATCCCGGAGGCGGAGGCTCGCGCCCTGCTGATGCAGGCCTTCTTCGGCGAGGTGGTGGAGCGCATAGAGCACGAGGGCGCGCGCGAGATCGTCGCCGCCTGGGTCGACGCACAGTTGGGAGGGCTGGCCTGATGGACGACGGATCGTTGCACCTCCAACCGACGCCGCGCCTGCAGGCTTTCGACGTCACGGCCGTGCGCGCCCAGTTCCCGATCCTTTCGCGGCAGGTGAACGGGCGTCCGCTGGTCTATCTGGACAGCGCCGCCTCGGCCCAGAAGGTCCAGCCCTGCATCGACGCCATGGTCCACTCCATGACGCACAGCTATTCCAACGTTCACCGCGGCCTGCACACCCTCGCCAACGAGACCACCGACGCCTACGAGGCCGCGCGCGAGAGCGTGGCGCGTTTCGTCAATGCGCCGTCATCGCGCCAGATCGTCTTCACCCGCGGCGCGACCGAGGCGATCAACCTGGTCGCCGCCTCCATCGGCCTGCACATCCAGCCGGGCGACGAGATCGTCATCTCCGAGCTGGAGCATCACGCCAACATCATCCCCTGGCACTTCCTGCGCGAGCGCAAGGGCGCGGTCCTGCGCTTCATGCCGGTGCGCGAGGACGGCGCCATCGACCTTGAGGCCGGGCTGAAGATGATCGGGCCGAAGACCCGGATCGTGGCGCTGAACCACATGTCCAACGTCACCGGCGCGGTCCTGGACACGCGCCCCGTGGTGGAGGCGGCGAAGGCGGCGGGCGCCCTGACCCTGTTCGACGGCTGTCAGTCGGTGGTGCACATGCCCGTCGACGTCCAGGCCATGGGCTGCGACTTCTACGCCTTCTCGGGCCACAAGCTGTTCGGCCCGACCGGCATCGGCGCGCTCTACGGGCGCGAGGCGGCGCTGCACGAACTGGCGCCCTATCAGGGCGGCGGCGAGATGATCGGCACGGTGGCTATGGACGCCATCACCTACGCCGACCCGCCCCATCGTTTCGAGGCCGGCACGCCGCCGATCCTGGAGGCGATCGGCTGGGGCGCGGCGCTGGACTGGTTGATGCTGCAGGACCGCGACGCCATCGCCGCCCATGAGCACGCCCTCTACGCCCGCGCCGTCGAACGGCTGTCGGGCTGCAACTGGCTGCGCATCCTGGGCGACAGCCCTGACAAGGGCGCGATCCTGAGCTTCGAGGTGGACGGCGCCCACGCCCATGACGTCGCCCAGCTGCTGGACCGCTACGGCGTGGCGGTGCGCGCCGGCACCCACTGCGCGGAGCCCCTGATGCGCCGCTTCGGCGTGACGTCGAGCGCGCGCGCGTCCTTCGCCCTATATAACACGCTGGAGGAGGCGGACGCCTTCGCCGACGCCCTGATCAAAGCCCGCAGCTTCTTCGCCTGACGCAGGGACCAGAGTTTCCGATGGACGACCGCGCCTTCGATCCCAAGCATGAGCCGCAGGGCGAGACCCTCGTGCGCGACGTGCTCTCCGTATCGGCCGAGCCCGACGCAGCCGCCGTGTCGCAAGACGAATCCGCCCTGCCGCAGGAGGAGCTGGACCGCCTGACCGATGCGCTGGTGGCCCAGCTGAAGACGGTCTACGACCCGGAAATCCCGGTCGACATCTACGAGCTCGGCTTGATCTACAAGGTCGACGTGTCCGACGAGCGCGACGTGCTGGTCGAGATGACCCTCACCGCGCCGGGGTGCCCGGTCGCCGGCGACATGCCGGGGTGGGTGCAGGACGCGGTGGAGAAGATCGAGGGCATCAAATCCTGCAAGGTCGAGCTGACCTTTGATCCGCCCTGGGACCCCTCGCGCATGTCCGACGAGGCCAAGCTCCAACTCAACATGTTCTGACCGGAACGCGCACCATGTCCGACATCGCGATCTCAGCGCCTCGCGGCCGCCGCCCGCGCCCCAAGGTGGTGACGCTCACCGACCGCGCCGCGGACCGCGTGCGCACCATTCTGGAGAAGGGCGACAAGGCCTATGCTGGCCTTCGGGTCGGGGTGAAGAACGGCGGTTGCGCGGGCTCCGAGTACATCTTCGAGTACGCCGAAGCCGCCAACCCGCTGGACGAAGTGGTCGAGGACAAGGGCGTGCGCATCCTGGTCGATCCCAAGGCTGTGCTGTTCCTGATCGGCACTGAGATCGATTACGAGAGTTCACGCCTGTCGGCGAAGTTCACCTTCAACAACCCCAACCAGACCGATGCCTGCGGTTGCGGCGAGAGCGTGACTCTGAAGCCCGCCGTGCTGGAGGTCTAGCGCCGGCGACGGCCTGGCCGCGCCGTCAGTCGGCCAGCTTGGCGTCCAGGGTGATCTCGGTGTTCAACAGTTTGGATACCGGGCAGTTCGCCTTGGCGCCGGCCGCAAGCTCCTGAAACCGGGCGTCGTCGAGCCCGGGTATGGTGGCGCGCAACGTCAAGCGGGACGCGGTGATCGCGAACCCGTCGCCCTGCCGGTCCAGGGTGACTTCGGCCGAGGTCTCCATCCGCTCGGCGGTCAAGCCGGCTTCTCCGAGCGCCAGCGACAGGGCCATGGTGAAGCAGGCGGCGTGCGCCGCGCCGATCAGCTCTTCCGGATTGCTGCCGGTCTGGCCCTCGAAGCGGCTGGCGAAGCCGTAAGGGTAGTCTTTCAGCGCTCCGCTATGGGTCGAGATCGCGCCGCGGCCATCTCGCAGGCCGCCCGTCCAGACGGCTGAACCCTGGGTCTTCATCGTCTATCTCCTGCGCCAGCGCACACTTAGGCGAACAGGTGAGGCGCCGCAGCGTTCCGGCCACGCGGAGAGCAAAAAAATGCCCCGCCGAAGCGGGGCAAGTTATAGGGAGGAAACGCCCAGAAGGGCGTCCACGTCATATGCCCGACGCCTGTCCATAGGTCAAGTTCTTTGGACGCTGACGTCCAAGTTTTTTCGCTCATGCAACATGGCTCATCCGGAGCCGATCCAAAGCGCCTTGCAGGATGTAGGCGGCGGCTGCGCGATCCACGACATCGGCGCGGCGGGCGCGGGTCATGTCCAGTTCCTCGATGAGCATTCGGTTGACCGCCATGGTGGACAGCCGCTCATCCCAGAAGGCGATCGGCAGATCGGGATCAAGTCGCAGGAGGTTGCGGCCGAAGGCGCGCACGGACTGGCAGCGCGCTCCTTCCGTTCCATCCATGTTCAACGGTAGGCCGATGACCAGCGCCCGGGCTCCGCGGCTCGACATCAGGTCGGACAGCTCCTGGGCTTCCTCGGTGAACTTGCGGCGGCGGATCAGCGCCAGCGGACCCGCCACGCTGCGTAGGATGTCGCTCACCGCCACGCCTATGGTCTTCTCGCCAAGGTCCAGCCCTGCCAGCGGCGTGGACTCGCGGGGAAGATCGAGCAGATCGACGACGGGCATGGTCCCGCATAGCAGAAGGCCGGCCGCGCCGCCCGCGCGTCTTCGTAGTCTCTTGACGGAGCAGGGCGGGCGCCCTTGATCTCCGCTTCTGCGGCGGCCTGGTTCGGGGCCTGAGCCGATCCGAGGTCCAAGATCCCTTGCAATCTCCCGGCCGCCTCGCCGCGATCGCCGCCACCGTCCTGCTCTGCATGGTCGCCGTGGGCGGAGCGAGCCTGGCGGCCTATGCCGCGCTGCTGTTCCACGACCTGCCCGATGCGGCGGAGCTGGCCGAGTACCGGCCGCCGACATCGACCCGCGTCTACGCCTGGGACGGCACCCTGATCGCCCAGCTCGGCCAGGAGCGGCGCATCTTCACCCCCTACGACCAGATCCCGC
>CAXTEX010000144.1:0-4890 GCA_964243445.1 uncultured Caulobacteraceae bacterium
ACCAAGGAGCCGATCCCGGTGCTGCCGACGGTGCATTACAACATGGGCGGCATCCCTGCGAACTATCACGGCGAGGTGCTGACCAAGGTCGGCGAGGACAACGACCATGTGGTTCCCGGCCTGATGGCGGTGGGGGAGGCGGCCTGCGTCTCCATCCACGGCGCCAACCGGCTGGGCTCCAACTCGCTGACCGACCTGGTGGTCTTTGGCCGGGCGGCGGCGATGCGGGCGGCCGAGGTGGTCAAGCCCGGCGAGCGCCAGCGCGAGTTGTCAGACAGCCTGACCGACAGCCACCTCGCCCGCTTCGACCGCTTCCGCAACGCCTCGGGCTCTACGCCCACGGCCCAGTTGCGGCTGGACATGCAGAAGGCCATGCAGGAGGACGTGGCGGTCTTCCGCATCCAGGACACGTTGGAGCAGGGGGTCAAACGCATCGCCGACGTCTACGACAAGGTCTCGGACATTCGCGTCACCGACCGCGGCATGATCTGGAACGTCGACCTAATGGAGACGCTGGAGTTCGACAATCTGATCGGCCAGGCGGCTGTCACGGTGAACTCCGCCGTCAACCGGCCCGAGAGCCGCGGCGCCCACGCCCGCGATGATTTCGCCGATCGCAACGATGCGGAATGGATGAAGCATACCCTGGCCTGGCTCGACCACGACACGGGCAAGGTGTCGATCGACTACCGCCCGGTGCACAGCTACACCCTGACTAACGATGTCGCCTACATCCCGCCGAAGAAGCGGGTCTACTAGTCCGCCATGGCCAAACCTGGAAACCTGACGCCCGTCTGTCTCCGTCGCGTCGATGAAAAACTCGACCAAGTGATCGAGCGGCGCGCCGACTTCGTCCGGCTTCAGCATCCTTTTGACGGCCCTGATGGGCGTGTCAGCCGTATTGAGCGGCGGCTCGATCTGGCTGAGGCATGATCTGCGCACAAGGTTTGCGGCTGCGACGCCGCCACGCCCCCTGAAGGACTGATCCGCATGGCTGAATTCACCCTGCCCAAGAACTCCAAGGTCATCAAGGGCAAGCACTACCCCGCGCCCGAGGGGGCCAAACAGGTCAAGACCTTCAAGGTCTATCGCTATGACCCCGAGGGCGAGGGTAATCCGCGCTGGGACACCTACGACGTCGGCGTGGACCAGTGCGGTCCCATGGTCCTGGACGCCATCCTGCACATCAAGAACACCATGGACCCCACGCTGGCCATCCGTCGGTCCTGCCGCGAGGGCGTGTGCGGATCGTGCGCCGTGAACGTCGGCGGTCGCAACACCTTGGCCTGCACCCACGCCTGGAGCGACGTGCCGGGTCGCGAGATCACCATCTCGCCCCTGCCCCACATGCCGGTGATCAAGGACCTGGTCGCCGACCTCAGCCTGTTCTTCGCCCAGTACCAGTCCATCGAGCCCTGGCTGCACACTGACACCGCGACGCCTCAGAAGGAGTGGGTCCAGACTCCGCAGGATCGCAGCCTGGTCGACGGCCTGTACGAATGCATCCTTTGCGCCTGCTGCTCCACCTCCTGCCCCAGCTACTGGTGGAACCAGGAGAAGTATCTGGGCCCGGCGGCCCTCCTTCAGGCCTATCGCTGGCTGGCGGACAGCCGTGACGAGGCGCGGGGCGAACGGCTCGACTATCTCGAAGACCCGTTCAAGCTCTATCGCTGCCACACCATCATGAATTGCGCCCAGGTCTGCCCCAAGGGGCTCAATCCCGCCAAGGCCATAGCCTCCATCAAGGCCATGCTGGTCGACCGGGTCGTCTAGGCGGACTTCCGCTCAGAAATGTAAGCCTGCCGGCGAGGCACCCTGCAGACTGTCGTGCGTTTTTACGACAACGACAAACGAGGTTGCCATGAACAGAATCCTGATTGCCGCCCTTTCCGTGATGGCGCTGAGCGCTGGAGCGGCCGAGGCTCGCGGCTGCTTGAAAGGCGCTGTTGTGGGAGGCGTCGCCGGCCATTTCGCGGGCCACCATGCCTTGATCGGCGCCGCTGGCGGATGTGCGATCGGCCATCACCTGGCCCATCAGCATGATCGGCGCGTGAACGGCCACGGCTAAGATCGATGATCGGGCGCTGACGGTCTCCGTCACGTCCGGTTCAGATCGAAGCGGATAGCGTTCAAGTCAGTCAAAGCATAGCGTTCCTCATGTGGACGCAAACAGGAGGTCAAAGGTGAAGAACAAGCTGATCATGGCGGGCGTAATCGCCGCGCTTCTGCCCGCCGCAGCGTTGCCGGAGGCCGCCATGGCCCAACCGCGAGATCCGAGCTGCGTGGCGTCCAACAACAACAGCCGCGTGCAAGGCACCGTACTTGGCGCCGGCGCGGGCGCCCTGCTTGGCAGCGTGCTCGCCGGACGTCATTCCCGGGGCGAGGGCGCGGTGCTCGGCGCGGTGGGCGGCGGCGTCGCCGGCAATGTGATCGCCGGCCAGCGCAACGACCCGTGCCCGCCCGGCTACTACTACGGCCCCAACGGACCGCCTCCGCCGCAGGGCGGCGGCTATGCCGGCGGAGGGTATGGCGGTTCGCCGCAAGGGTTCTGGCACGGCGCGCCGGGCGACATCCGCCAGCGCATCGACTTCCTGCAGCAGCGGGTGGATCACCTGTCCAGCGATGGACGCATCAGCCCTCAGCAGTCTCAGCACGCCTACATGCAGCTGCGTAACATCCGTTACTATGCACGGAGCAACTATCAACGTTACGGCCAGCTGACGCCCGATCAGCGCGGCTATATCCAGTCTCAGCTCGACTACATCGGTCGCAGCCTGCACTGGGACGCCACCTACGGTTATTGAGCCGTCTCTACGGTTAGAGGAAGGGCCGCCCGCAGGGGCGGCCTTTTTCGTTTTGGCGTCTGAGGCGGTGGATCATCTGACCGGTACGGCCTTGCCGCCCCGCCTTGCGTCGCCGATCGGCAGGGGCGCCACGGGCGGCGCCTGCTCCCACCCGCCGCCGAGCGACTTGAACACCGTCACCTGATCGGACGCCAGCGCCTGGCTGGAGTCGGCGAGCGCTATGTCGGCGTTGACCAGGTTGGTCTCTGCGTTCAGCAGGTCGATATAGCTGGCCGACCCCTCGCGATAACGAATCTGCACGAGGTCGAAGCCGTGACGCTGGCCCTGGTCGGCGTTGGACAGCAGCTTGTTGCGTCGGAGCTCCCCCTGATAGGCGACCAGCGACGTTTCCACGTCCTGCAGCGCCTGCAGCACCGTCTGCTGGAAGCTGGCGAGCGTACCGGATGCGGCGGCTCGCGCCTCGCGGATCTGCGCCTGCACGGCCAAGGTGTTGGGAAAGCTCCAGCTCAACAGCGGGCCGACCAGATAGCTCAGGCCGCCGGTGGAGGCGAGATTGCCAAGCTTGGTGGCCGACTCCAGGGCGGAGCCGCCCAGGGTGATGGTCGGGTAGAGGTCTGCGGTGTAGACGCCGACGCGGGCCACGTTCGCGGCCAGCTCGCGCTCGGCCTCGCGCACGTCGGGGCGGCGGCGGATCAGGGCTTGCCCATCGCCGGTAGGCACCAGCTGCTTGAGGGTCGGCGGCGCCTTGCAGGCGTCAGCATCCTTGGAGATCGCCTCCGGCGGTTTGCCGGTGAGCACGGCCAGCTGGAACAGGGCGGTCCGACGCTGGGCCTCATAGGTGGGCAGATTGGCCTGGGTTTGCTGCAGCAGGGCCTGCTGCTGGGTGACTTCGAACTCGCCCACGCCCCCTGCGGCCTGCTCCTGTTTGGTGAGGGCCAGGGCCTGTTGCACCACGTCGGCGGCGCGCTGGGCCACCTCCGCCTCCTGGGCGTAGGCGCAGGCGTTGACGTAGGCGCGCGTGGTCTCGCCGGCGACGCTCACGCGGGTGTAGTCGAGCGCCGCCGCCTGGGCCTGGGCGTCGGCGCGGGCGGCCTGGATGGTGCGGGTGATGCGGCCGAACAGGTCGAGCTCGTAGGATACGTCCAGGCCGTAGGAATAGTATTGCTGAGCGTTCGGCGCGGCGACATTGGTGCTACCGGCCGAGGTGCCGCCGCTGCGGATGGCGTCTGCGAACAGGCTGTTGCCGCTGACCCCGTACTGGGCGCTCGCGCTCAGGCTGGTCGAGGGATAGCGCTCCGATCGCGCCAGCGACAGGGCGGCTCGCGCCTGCGACAGGTTGGCGGCGGATTGGAGCAGGGTCTTGTTATGGGCCAGCGCATCTTGGACAAGCTCGTCCAGGGCCGGCGTGTCGTATAGACGCCACCAGTCCGGCGGCAGGGGCGCGTCGGTGGAGGTGTCCGGCGCGGCGGCGGCGAACCGGCCTCCGCCTGGCGCATCGGCCGCTGGCGTGACGGGCTTGACGTAGTCCGGACCGACGACGCAGCCGCAGAGCAGCAGGCTTGACGTAAGCCAGCTTGCGAGGCGGACAAGGCGGGCCATCAGACGTCGACCCCGCTGGGCATGCCGCCCGTGGTTGGCGCTTCGGGCCTGGGCCTTGGCGGTTTGGGCAGGCGATCGCCCAGCGCACGGCTGACGGTGTAGAAGACCGGCGTGAAGATCAGGCCGAACACCGTCACCCCGATCATACCGAAGAAGACTGCGATCCCCAGCGCCTGACGCAACTCCGCCCCGGCGCCTGAAGCGAAGGCCAGCGGGATCACGCCCAGGATGAAGGCGAACGACGTCATTAGGATCGGCCGCAGACGCGTCCGCGCCGCCTCCACCGCCGCCTGATAGCGATCGTGGCCGTGGTCGATCTCGCCCTGACGCGCGAATTCGACGATGAGGATCGCGTTCTTAGCAGCCAGACCGATCAGCACGATGAAGCCGATCTGGGTAAGGATGTTGTTGTCCAGGCCCATGAGGTTCACCCCGGTGATGGCGGCGAGCAGGCACATGGGCACGATCAGGATCACCGCCAGCGGCA
>CAXTEX010000145.1:0-4840 GCA_964243445.1 uncultured Caulobacteraceae bacterium
GCGCCGTCGCCGGTCTTGCCGTCGGCGTCCACCGCGCCCCGGTGCCAGACCGCCTTCAGCGCGGCGATGGCCAACTCCACCACCTCACGCCGCGGCTTGCCGTCAATGGCGCAGACGAAGCCCGTGCCGCAGGCGTCGCGCTCCGAGGCAGGATCGTAGGCATGGCCGGCGATCAACCGCTCGCGGTTGGCGAGATAGGTGTCGACGTCATCGCTCACGGCGCCGCCTCCTGCATCTCGCGGGGCAGGCGGGCCAGGCTGCGCAGGTGCTGGTCGATGGCGAGCGCCGCGTCCTGGCCGTCCCGCACCGCCCAGACCACAAGCGAGGCGCCACGGACGATGTCGCCGCCGGCGAACACGCCCGGCAGGCTGGTCCTCTTCTCCTCGTCCACCGTGATCACGCCGGAGCGCGAAACCTTGAGCCCGGGCGCGTCAAAGAGGGTCGGCAGGTCTTCGGGCTCGAAGCCCAGGGCCTCGATGACGAGGTCGGCCGCCACGTCGAACTCCGATCCCGCCACCTCCTCCACCGAGCGGCGCCCGCTCATATCGGGCGCGCTTAGCCGCATGCGGACGGCGCGGACATGGTCCGCCGTCGAGGCGTCGCCATGCACGCCCTTGGGCGCGGCCAGCCATTCGAAGCGCACGCCCTCCTCCTCCGCATTGGCCACCTCGCGGGCGGAGCCCGGCATGTTGGCCCGGTCTCGACGGTACAGGCAGGTGACCGAGCGGGCGCCCTGGCGCACGGCGGTGCGCACGCAGTCCATGGTGGTGTCGCCGCCGCCGATGACCACCACGTCGCGGCCCTTGGCGTTCAGCTCGCCGCTGCGGAAGGCCGGCACCTCGTCGCCGAAGCTCAGCCGGTTGGAGGCGATCAGGTAGTCCAGCGCGCGGACCACCGCCTGCGATCCCACGCCGGGACCGGTCAAGCGGCGCGCCTTGTAGACGCCGGTGGCGATGAATATGGCGTCGTGGCGATCGCGCAGTTCGGCCAGGGTCGCGTCGCGGCCGACCTCGAAGTCGGGGATCAGGGTCACGCCGCTGTCGGCCAGCCGCTGGGTGCGGCGCATCACCACCGGCTTCTCCAGCTTGAAGCCGGGGATGCCGTAGGTGAGAAGCCCTCCCGGCCGGTCATGACGGTCGTAGATGGTCACCTGGTAGCCCAGCCGTCGCAACCAGTCGGCGGCGGCGATCCCGGCCGGGCCGGCGCCGATGATCCCCACCGACTGGGTCTTCTCGTCGATGGGCCGGATCGGCTCGATCCAACCCTCAAGCCAGGCCGTATCGTTGATGTGGCGCTCCACGGCGCCGATGGTGACGCCAGTCCAGCCGGACTGCTCCAGTACGCAGGCGCCCTCGCAGAGGCGGTCCTGAGGGCAGATGCGGCCGCAAATCTCTGGCAGAACGCTTGTCGCGTCCGACAGGGCCCAGGCCTCCTGCATCCGCCCCTCCGCGGCGAGCTTCAGCCAGTCGGGGATGTTGTTGTGCAGAGGACAGCCGGTCTGGCAGAACGGCACCCCGCACTGGGAGCAGCGCGAGGCCTGATGTCCGTTCTGCGCGGGATTGAAGCCGGTATAGACCTCCTCGAAGTCGTGGGCGCGCTCGACCACGGTCCGCTTGTTGGGCGTGGCCGCGGGCAGGGTGACGAACTCCGACATGCGTTGGGTCATGATGGCCTCGCGCGCGTACAGGCGTATGCTGGGTGATCGGACAGATAGGCGAAATCTCCCCCGTTCAAAGCGGTTTCGCCGGGGCGACGGGCATGAAACGCCGCGCTCGCCGTATCGTGAGGTGAACATGCGTCGGCGGACAGGCCAGGAGACCTCGTGACGGACGCGCCCGCAGGCTGGCGCGAGGGACCGCGCACGCGCTGGCGGGACGGCGACGTCGAGGTCGGCGTGCGCGCTCTGGCGGAGGAGACGCCGGTGGCGATCGTCTATGATGCGGCGAGCTATGCGGTGATGATGGCCACCCCCGCCGACCTGGAGGACTTCGCTCTGGGTCTCAGCCTGACCGAAGGGGTGATCGCCTCCGTCGACGAGATCGAGGCGGTGGAGATCGCCGACGGCGAGCTCGGCCTGGAGGCGCGGGTATGGCTCCGGCCCGGCCGGCGGCAGGCGCTGGCGGAGCGGCGGCGGCGGCTGGCGGGACCGACCGGCTGCGGCCTGTGCGGCATCGACAGCCTGGCGGAGGCGGCGCGCGTCCCGCCGCAGGTGGAGGCTCGGCTGACGCTGGCCCCCGCAGACGTCCTCGCCGCCGTGCAGGCGCTGAACGACGCCCAGGCGCTCGGCCATCGCACCCGCGCCGTCCACGCGGCCGGGTTCTGGAGCCCGAAGGCCGGGCTGGTCGCCGCGCGCGAGGATGTTGGCCGGCACAACGCGCTGGACAAGCTGGCTGGCGCCCTGGCGCGGGCGGGCGTGGAAGGTGCAGGCGGGGTCGTGGTGCTGACCAGCCGGGTGTCCGTGGAGATGGTGCAGAAGACAGCCGTCATCGGCGCGGGCGTGCTGGTGGCGGTCTCCGCGCCCACGACGCTGGCCGTGCGAACCGCAGAGGCGGCGGGGATCACGCTCGTGGCGGTCGCCCGGGCCGACGGGTTCGAGGTCTTCAGCCATCCCTGGCGGATCGCGCTTTGAGTCCCTTGCTGTGATCTTCGCCCTGGCGCTCGCGGGCGGCCGCTCCACCCGGTTCGGGCGGGAGAAGGCGGTCGAGCCGCTGGGCGGAGAGCCGATGATCGGCCGGGTCGTTCGCGCGCTCAGCGCCGGCGTGGAGCGGGTGGCGATCAATGCGCCGCCCGGGTCCGCTGCGGCTGCCTACGCCCTCGCCCACGCCCATCCCGTGCTTGCCGATGGCGAGGGCGGCCCGTCCGGACCGCTCGCCGGCGTCCATGCAGGCCTGGTCTGGGCGCGGGACGGCGGGGCGGCGTGGCTGGCGACCTCGCCCTGCGACACGCCGCTGATCCCGCACGACCTGGTCGCGCGCCTGCAAGGCCGGCGCAGCCCAAGCGGTGCGGTGGCCCGGACCGCAGACGGCCTGCATCCGCTCTGCGCCCTGTGGCCCGTGCACGCGCTGAAGATGATCGAGGCGCTGCAAGACCATCCGCCGGTCCGCGACCTGCTGGCGCGGCTCGGCGCGGCGGCGGTGGACTTTGAGGACGCAGGAGCCTTCGCCAATCTGAATACGCCGGAAGAGTTCGCGGCGGTCCGGGTGCAGGCCGCCGCGTCCTGATCAGTGCGCCGAGCGCAGGCTCGTCCTCATGCTCGCCCCACCGTCGGATTGGCAACCGTTGGATTGGGGGCCGCCGGATTGGCCGTAACGCCTGGAGCCCGCGCGTCGCCTGTCGCCGCCAGCAGATAGGCCCCCGCCACCAGCAGGCCGCCGCCGATCACATTGCCGATCGTCACCCAAAGCAGGTTGTAGCCCGCGCCGTAGAGCGTTCCGGCCGGAGTGGGGTCGAGCATGCCAAGGCTGAAGATGGTCATGTTGGCGACCGAGTGCTCGAACCCGCAGGCTACGAAGGCCAGCAGGCACCAGGCCATGCCGATGATCTTGGCGGAGTCCGTGGCGAGCCTGGACGGCAGCCAGATGGCAAGACAGACCAGCCAGTTGCACAGCGTCGCCCGGCAGATCAGGGCGAGGACGGTTGATCCCTCCTTCTTGGCGATGAACTCGTGCAGATAGGCGGCCGGTGCGGCGAACACCGCTCCCCCGCCGCCCTTGGCGAACAGGGCGGCCAGCAGCATCGATCCGACGAGATTGCCGACCCATACGAAGGCCAGGGCCGCGAGCGCGTCCAACGGCTTCACCGTGCCCTTCGCCAGGCCGAAGGTCATGTACATGACATAGCCGGTGAACAGCTCCGCCCCGGCCATCACCACCAGGATCAGCCCGATCCCGAACACGCCGCCCAGCGCCAGAGGCCGCACGCCCGGCGGCAGCCCCGCCGCCACCGTCAGGGCCAGCACGTAGGCGACCCCGATATAGGCGCCCGCCAGCAGCGTCCCGCTGAGGAAACCCAGCGGGGCCCGTTTCATGCCGGCGATCTTCTGCTCGGCCAAGATGGCGAAGTTGTTACAGCTTTCCGTATAGGTCATGGCCCGCCCGCTTGTTCCCGCGATCCCCTTGTCTCGCAGTCCGGAGCCGGGCTCGGCAAGCGCTCACTTCGCAGCTCAGCCGCCGGACGCGTGGCGGAAGCTCTCCACCAGGCTGCCGCACACCAGCTGCCAGCCGTTCACCAGCACGAAGAAGATCAGCTTGAAGGGCAAGGAGACGGTGACAGGCGGCAGCATCATCATGCCCATGCTGATCAGCACGCTCGCCACCACAAGGTCGATGACCAAGAAGGGCACAAACAGCAGGAAGCCGATCTGGAACGCCCGCTTCAGCTCGCTGATCATGTAGGCGGGCGTGACGACAGTCAGGGGCGTCGCCTGGGCGTTCACGGGGCGGGGGATGCGCGACAGGCGGATGAACATGGCGAGGTCGTCGCGGTCGACCTGGCCTAGCATGAAGGTCTTCACAGGCTCGGCGCTGGCCTGGAAGGCGGCCGGCAGCTCCATGGTGTGGTTCAGCAGCGGCCGGATGCCGGCGTTGTACGACTGGGTGAAGGTCGGCCCCATGATGATGGCGGTCAGGAAGATGGCCAGGCTGACCAGCACCGAATTAGGCGGCGACTGCTGCAGCCCCATGGCCTGGCGGAGCAGCGACAGCACCACGATGATGCGCACGAAGGAGGTGGTCATCATCACGATGGAGGGGGCCAGCGACAGCACGGTGAGCAGCGCCACCAGCTGCACCACCCGGTCGGTCAGCCCGCCGCCGGTGCCGAGGTCCAGGTTGATGGCCTG
>CAXTEX010000146.1:0-4772 GCA_964243445.1 uncultured Caulobacteraceae bacterium
TGGCGGCGGAGAGCGCGACCCTGCAGGCCCTGCAGACCAAGCAGCAGCTCGGCGTCCAGGCCCTGTCGATCGCCAACGCCTCCTCCTCCAACCTGCTCAGCCTGTTCCGCGGCTAGAGCGTCTATGGCCGGCCCTTAAGCGCCAGCGGAAGGCCCGCCACCATCAGGACAGCCCGGTCCGCCACGACCGCAAGCTCCTGGTTCAGCCGCCCCGCCTCGTCCCGGAAGCGGCGCGCCAGGGCGTTGTCGGGCACCACGCCCAAACCGACCTCATTGGAGACCATCCAGAGCGGCGCAGCGCAGCCCTCGACGGCGGCGAGCAGATCAGCCCGCGCCCCCTGCAGGCTGTCCGACAGCATGCGGTTGGACAGCCACAGGGTCAGGCAGTCGACTACCGCGCCCTCTGCGGAGCCCAGCCGCCCGAGCGCGCCAGCCAGATCGAGCGGCGCCTCGACGTTCCGCCACCGTCCGTCCCGATCCGCCCGATGGCGGGCGATCCGGTCTTGCATCTCGGCGTCGAGCGCCTCGGCCGTGGCGATGAAGGTCAGCCGACCACCCGCCTCCGCCGCCCAGGCCTCCGCCCCCCGCTGCGCATAGGCGCTCTTGCCCGAGCGCGCGCCCCCCAGGACCAGCGTCAACTCCGCCACACCCGCCTCCTCCGTTGACCCGGTCTCCAGCGCTCTATACGGCCCGCCCTGCGTCCGGTCCCTCGCCGACGGGGTTCCATGAGCTTCACGCCGCCGCCGGTCGCCCCGATCGATCCCGCGCTCGTCGCCCGTCTTCGCGCCCGCATTGACGCCCAGGCCAAGCCCCTCGGCGCGCTCGGTCGGCTGGAGGACCTGGCCGTGCAGATCGGCGCGATCCAGGCACGCGAAACACCGAGCGTCGCACGCGTCGCCGCCTACGTCTTCGCCGGCGACCACGGCATGGCGGCGTCCGGCGTCTCGGCCTATCCGGCCAGCGTGACGGCCGCCATGGTGGCGACCTTCCTGGCCGGGCGCGCCAGCGTGAACGCCCTGGCGCGCGCCTGCGAGGTGGAGGTCAAGGTGGTGGACGCCGGCGTGGACGCCGAACTCCCGCCCCACCCGCACCTGATCGCGGCCAAGGTGCGGCGGGGATCCCGCGACGCGGCGTACGAGCCCGCCCTGACGGCGGGCGAGCTCGACCTGGCCTTGCAGACGGGCGCCGACCTCGCCCGCGAGGCGTCGGCCAGCGGCATCGACGCCCTGATCCTGGGCGAGATGGGCATCGGCAACACCGCCGCTTCCGCCCTGATCATGCACCGTCTGGCGCCAGCGCCTCTGGACGACTGCATCGGGACGGGAGCCGGCCATGACGCCGTCGGCCTCGCCCGAAAGCGTGCGGTGATCGCGCGGGCGGCGGACCGGACCGACGCCATGGCCCCCCTCGACGTCCTGCGCGAGTTCTCGGGGCTGGAGATCGCCATGATGGCCGGGGCCTTACTGGGCGCGGCGTCGAGCCGGATGGCGGTTGTAGTCGACGGCTTCATCTCCGCGGCGGCGGCGCTGGCCGCGGTGCGCCTCGTCCCCGCCGCCCTGCCCTACTGCGTCTTCGCCCACGCGTCGGCCGAGCGCGGACACAAGGACCTGCTGGCGGCGTTAGGCGCAGAGCCGCTGCTCGACCTCGGCCTGCGGCTCGGCGAGGGCACGGGCGGGGTGCTGGCCGCGCCGATCCTGCGCGCGGCGGCGCGCATGGCTTGCGAGGTGGCGAGCCTGGACGACGTGCTGGCGGGTCGGCTGTGAGCCTGCGGCGCGAGGCGCGCCTGTTCGTCTGCGCCTTGCAGCTCCTGACCCGGCTGCCCACCCCGCCCCTGCGCGCCTACGATCCGGACTGGACGGCGCGGGCGGCGCGATACTACCCGCTGGCGGGTCAGTTGATCGGCCTGATCAGCGCTGCGGTGCTGCTCGCGGCGGCGCGGGTCTGGAGCGGTCCGATCCCGGCCCTCCTCGCGATCGCCGCGGGCGCGCTCGCCACCGGCGGCTTCCACGAGGACGGCTTGGCCGACACCGCCGATGGCCTGGGCGGGGGCCGGACGCGCGAGGCCCGGCTGGCCATAATGAAGGACAGCCGCATCGGGACCTTCGGCGCGCTGGCGCTGGCGCTGGTCACCGCCGTGCGGGTCGCCGCCCTCGCCCGAATGACGCCCTGGGCCGGCGCGGCCGCGCTGCTGCTGGCGCACGGCGCCGCGCGGGCCTTCGCCGTCGTCGTCATGGCCGGCCTGCCCTACGCCGCCGACCCTGCGACGGCCAAACTCGCGCCCGCCGCGCGGCCGGTGAGCCGGGGCGAGGCGGCCCTGGCGCTCCTGCTCGGCCTGTGGCCCGCCGTGCTGGTGGGCTGGCCAGGCGCGCTCGCTGGCCTGGGTCTTGCGGCCCTGGCGGCGCTCGCGCTCGCGTGGCGATCCCGACGGCTGATCGGCGGCTACACCGGCGACGTGCTGGGCGGCGTGGAACAGCTCTGCGAGGCGGCGCTACTGCTCGGCGCCGCAGCCGGAGCGTCCGGGTGAGGATCGTGGTCGGCCCGCTGGACACGGTGGACATGCTGATCGTTGCCCACCGGCCGGACCGCGTCGTCAGCCTGCTGGCTCCGGACCAGGGCGGACCGGAGGTCGGCGACCGTCCGTACCTGCGCCTCGACCTGCACGACATCTCCCTTCCACAGGACGGTCTGATCCCGCCCGGAGCGGAGGCCGTGAAGCAGTTGCTGGAATTCGCCGCAGGCCCGCCGCAGCCCGACGTGCTCCTGATCCACTGCTGGTTCGCGATCAGCCGATCGCCCGCGGCGGCCTATGTCGTGGCATGCGCGCTGTGCGGCGAAGGGAGCGAAACCGGCCTGGCGGAGGCCCTGCGCGCCGCCTCGCCGGAGTGCACGCCGAACCCGCGCCTGGTCGCCCTGGCGGATGCGCAGCTCGGGCGCGACGGGCGCATGATCGAGGCGATCGCCGCAATCGGTCGCGGGCGCGAGGCGGGCTGCGGCGGAAGCTTCACCCTGCACGTCCGACCTGCCTAGAGCCTCATCCTGAGCCTGTCGCAGGAAGAGGTCATCGCAGTCTTTCGGAAAGCCGAGCGTCAGCTCGGAGGCTGATCCGCCGTTATCCGGGTCAGGGTGCGGCCTCGCCCCTTCACCAGGGCGGTGATCACGCCGCGGAAGGTGCGGGCCTCCTGCTCGCTGAAGCCCGAACGGCCGAGCGCCACGCGCAGGTTGCGCTGCATGGAAGGCTTCTTCTCCGGCGGGAAGAAGAAGCCGGAGCGCTCCAGTTCGGCCTCCAGGTGCTCGTAGACGCCCATCATCATGGCCCCGTCCGCAGGCGCGGCCTCGTCGGCGAAGGGCGCGGGCGGGTCCGGAGACGCCGCCGTCCACCATTCGTAAGCGTTGACCACCACCGCCTGCCCGAGGTTCAGGGAGCGGAACCGCGGATCGACCGGCACGGTGACGATGGCTTGGCACAAGGCGATGTCCATGGTCTCCAGCCCCGCCCGTTCGGCCCCGAACAGCCAACCCGCGCGGACGCCCTGCGCCCCCGCCGTCCGCAGCGCGACCGCCGCCTCGCGCGGGGTGAACACCGGCAGGCGGGTCTCACGCGGGCGTGCGGTCGCGGCATAGACCTGCTGCAGGTCGGCGACCGCATCGGCGACGCTGTCGAACACCCTGGCCCCGCTGAGCGGCCAGTCGGCGCCTGAGGCCAGCGCCCAGGCCCGGTCCTGAGGCCAGCCGTCCCGCGGGTTGACCAGGCGCAGTTCACCGAGGCCGAAGTTAGCCATGGCGCGCGCCACCGCCCCGATGTTCTCTGCCAGCTGGGGGCGGTCCAGGATCACGACGGGCGCGGACGCATCCGGCGGCGTGGAGGGCGACATGGGGGGCGGCATGGCGGCCGGTTTGGACCGCGGCGCTCCGGCCTGCAACCCGGCGGGTTTGCGGCTCGGCGCGATGCGTCTATGACAGCGCCGCGCAGCGGCGGTCGACGCCCGCGCGCCCGCCCAACGACGCGAAGGTCGCCCCGCCCATGCCGCTCTCCAAGATCAAGGTCGCCAATCCCGTCGTGGACCTCGACGGCGACGAGATGACCCGCATCATCTGGAAGCTGATCAAGGACAAGCTGGTCTTCCCCTACCTCGACCTCGAGCTCGACTACTACGACCTGGGCATGGAGCACCGCGACGCCACCGACGACAAGGTGACGGTGGAGGCCGCCGACGCCATCCTGAAGCACGGCGCGGGCGTCAAGTGCGCCACCATCACCCCGGACGAGGCGCGGGTGAAGGAGTTTGGGCTGAAGAAGATGTGGAAGTCGCCCAACGGCACCATCCGCAACATCCTGGGCGGGGTGATCTTCCGCGAGCCGATCATCTGCAAGAACGTGCCGCGCCTGGTGCCCGGCTGGACCCAGCCGATCATCGTCGGCCGCCACGCCTTTGGCGACCAGTACAAGGCCACCGACTTCCTGGTCCCCGGCAAGGGCAAGCTGACCATCACCTTCATCGGCGACGACGGGCAGAAGATCGAGCACGAGGTCTACCAGTTCCCGGGCTCAGGCGTCGCCTTGGCCATGTACAACCTGGACAGCTCGATCCGCGACTTCGCTCACGCCAGCTTCGCCTATGGCCTGCAGCGCAAGTATCCGGTGTACCTGTCCACCAAGAACACCATCCTGAAGGCCTATGACGGGCGCTTCAAGGACATCTTCCAGGAGATCTACGAGACCGAATACGCGGAAAAGTTCAAGGCTTTGGGCATCCACTACGAGCACCGCCTGAT
>CAXTEX010000147.1:0-4762 GCA_964243445.1 uncultured Caulobacteraceae bacterium
CACGCAGCCGATCAGCAGCCCACGCCCGCCCGCAGGCGACAGCAGGGCCGCGGCCCCCACCTGCACCGACATGCGCCCGGCCACCTGGCTCATGGGGGCGAGCAGCGGTAGGCGGCCGGCGGTGTCGGTGATGGTCTCATAGGCGATGCACGTAGCGCCGGACGCCATCAGCGCGCGGGTCTGCCCGGGGTCCGGGGCCAAGTGCAGATAGGTGAACAGGATGTGGTGGGGCTTTAGCCGGGCGATCTCCTCGGGCTGGGGCTCCTTGACCTTGACGACCAGTTCGGCGGAGTCGAACACCGCCTGGGCGTCGGCCACGATCCTGGCGCCCGCGGAGGCGTAGGTCTGGTCGGAGACGTCGACGCCCTCGCCTGCGCGCGCCTGGACGAAGACCTCATGGCCCTTGTCGGTCAGGGCATGGACGACGCCGGGCGTGAGGCCGACGCGGCTCTCCTGGCTCTTGATCTCCCGGGGCACGCCGATGCGCATGGTCGCTGTCTCCTGAACCGACGCCGGTGTTTAGCGGCGCGCCTGGGAGATGTCATGCCCGCGTCGCAGGAGGCCGCAGCGGTTCTTGACAGGGCGGCGGCCGGGCGCGGCTTAGGAGCCATGACACGGACGTCCGCAATGAAGCGGAAGGACAGATTGGCGGCCGGGGCCGCGATCCTCGTCCTCGTCCTCGCCGGCGGGGCCATACCCGCTGCAGCCGGCTCCGTCGCGCCTGCCGACGCCTCGGCCACGCCCCAGGAGCTTCACGGATCGCTGTTTGCGCAGGTCGAGCTCCGCGGCCTGTTCCCCGACAGCAAGAGCTTCGCCGACGCCGCGCCGCGCCTCCCGGCCGCACAGATCATGGCGGAGTGGCGGGCTGCCGGGCCGCTCGACGACGCGGGCTTGCGGCGCTTCGTGCTCGCCCGCTTCCGCCTGCCCGCAGCGGTCGCGCCCGCCGTCGCAAGCCTCGACACGCCCCTATCGCTCCACGACCACATCGTCGCGCTGTGGCCGCAGCTGACGCGCCAGGCGGTTCTTCCGGCGCCGGGCGGCTCGGCGCTGCGCCTGCCCTACCCCTACGTCGTGCCCGGCGGCCGCTTCCGCGAGCTCTATTACTGGGACAGCTACTTTACCCTGCTGGGGCTGAAGGCGGACGGGCGCGACGATCTGGTCGAGGCCATGATCGACGATTTCGGCGCCCTGATCGACCGCTACGGCCACATCCCCAACGGCGCGCGCACCTACTATCTGAGCCGCTCTCAGCCGCCGCTGTTCTACGCCATGGTCGCCCTGTCCACCGGGACGGACGCGGCGACGCAGGCGCGCCGGCTGCGCTGGATGCGGGCCGAGCACGCCTACTGGATGCAGGGCGAGGCGGGGCTGGCGCCCGGCGAGGCGCGCGCCCACGTCATCGCCCTGCCCGACGGGAGCGTGCTGAACCGCTATTTCGACGCGCAGGACACGCCCCGCGACGAGGCCTACCGCGAGGACGTCGCCACCGCCCGCGCCGCGCCGGACCGGCCCGCCGCCGAGCTCTACCGCGACCTGCGCGCCGGGGCGGAAAGCGGCTGGGACTACAGCTCCCGCTGGCTGCAGGACGGCCGGACCCTGGCCGCCATCCACACCACCGACATCGCGCCCGCTGACCTGAACAGCCTGCTGTACGGGCTGGAGACGGCGATCGCATCGGCCTGTCGTCGCAGCGGCCGGACGGCCTGCACCGCCGACTACGACGCCCGCGCCCGCGCCCGAGCGGCCGCCATGCAGCGCCATCTCTGGGACGAGAAGGCCGGCCTCTACCGCGACTACGACTGGCGGCGGGGCGTGCGGACGGCGCAGGCGAGCGCGGCGACCCTATATCCGCTATTCGCCGGCCTCGCGCCCGCAGCCGACTCGCGGCGGGTGGCGGCCTATGTCTCGCGAGCCCTGCTGGCGCCGGGCGGGCTCCGCACCACGCCGACGCGCACCGGCCAGCAGTGGGACGACCCCAACGGCTGGGCGCCGCTGCAATGGATCGCGGTGCAGGGCCTTGAACGCTACGATGAGCGCGCCCTGGCCAGCACCATAGCCTGCCGCTGGAAGGCGACGGTCGCGCGCGGCTATGCGCAGACAGGCAAGCTGTTGGAGAAGTACGACGTGGAGACGGCGGGCGGACACGGCGGCGGCGGCGAGTATCCCCTGCAGGACGGCTTCGGCTGGACCAATGGGGTGAGCGAAGCCCTGGCCCCGGTGGACTGCGCCGGCGTGGACGACGGCGCCCACCCCAAGGACAGCCGATGATCACGGGCGCGCCCGCCGCTGCATCGCAGGGGGGGCGACCTGAAGGCGGTGCGGACGCCAAGGGGCTGCAGGGCTTCGTCTTCGGCCTGTTCTTCATCTTCGGCGGGATCACCAGCCTGAACGATGTGGTGATCCCCAAGCTGAAGGCCCTGTTCACCCTGACCTATGGCGAGGCGCTGCTGGTGCAGACCGCCTTTTTCGGGGCCTATCTGCTGGTCTCCATCCCCGCCGCCACGCTGGTGGGGCGGATCGGCTACCTGCGCGGCGCGGCCGTCGGCCTGCTGGCCATGATGGCGGGCTGTCTTCTGTTCATCCCGGCCGCGGCCTCGGCCGCCTTCCCCTTCTTCCTGCTGGCGCTGTTCGTGCTGGCGAGCGGGGTGACGCTCGTGCAGGTGGTGGCCAATCCGCTCATCTCCATGCTCGGCCGCCCCGAGACGACCTCGGCGCGGCTGACCTTCGCCCAGGCGTTCAACTCGCTCGGCACCACCGTGCTGCCCTTCGTCGGCGCCCTGCTGATCCTGGGGCCGCTGGCCCATGCGCCTGATGCGGCGCGGCTGACCGGCGCGGCGCTGGCGGCCTTCCGGCGCACGGAGAGCGGCGCGGTTGTGCGCGCCTACAGCGAACTGGCGGGGGTGCTGGCGCTCGCCGCGCTGGCGGTGTGGACCCAGAGGGACAAGCTGGCCGTGGTCCGGGCCGAGCGGCGCAACCCGCTGCACACCTTCGCCGTCCTGGGGCGGCCGCGGGTGGCCTTCGGCGCCGCCTGCATCTTCCTCTATGTCGGGGCCGAGGTGGCGGTCGGCTCGCTGCTGGTCGGCTATCTCTCCCAGCCGGACGCCCTGGGGCTGAGCCTGGCGCAGGCCGGCCGGCTGGTGCCCTTCTACTGGGGCGGCGCCATGGTCGGACGCTTCGTGGGCGCGGGCCTGCTGCGACGGGTGCAGCCGGGGCTGGCGCTGGCGGCGGCGGCGCTGGGGGCCATGGCCCTGCTGCTCGCGTCCGGCCAGACGCACGGCCTGACCTGCGGCGCGGCGCTGCTGGCGGTGGGCCTGTGCAACGCCATCATGTTCCCCACCCTCTTCAGCCTGGCCTGCGAGGGGCTGGGCGTACAGGCGGCGGCGGACGCGTCCGGGGTGATCTGCGTGGCCATCGTCGGCGGTGCGGTGATCCCGCCCCTGGCCGGCCAGGTGGCGGATGCGGCCGGCCTGCGCTGGGCGCTGGCGGTCCCGGCGCTGTGCTACGCCGTCATCCTGGCGTTCGGCCTCTGCGTCCGCGGGGCGGCGCCTGGGGCGGGCCGCGAGGAGACCCGATCAGGCCGCGGCTGATCGGCGGTCCTTCTTCACCCGGGCCACGGCGCGGTCGCGCTTGAGCCGGGACAGGTGGTCGATGAACAGCACCCCGTTGAGATGGTCCATCTCGTGCTGGATGCAGACGGCGTAGAGGCCCTCGGCCTCCTCCTCCACCGTGTCGCCGGCGTAATCCAGATAGCGCACCTTCACCCGGGCCGGGCGGGTCACCTCGTCATAGACCTCCGGGATGGACAGGCAGCCCTCCTCGTAGGGGACGGTCTCCTCCGAAGCCCAGACGATCTCCGGATTGACGAAGCAGCGCGGGGCCCGGTCTTCGCCTTCCCGCGCCAGATCCATGACGATGACCCGCTGCAGCACGCCGACCTGCACCGCCGCCAGCCCGATACCGGGCGCCGCGTACATGGTCTGCAGCATGTCGTCCATCAGCGCGCGCGTCTCGTCGTCCACCCCGTCCTTGACGGGGGTGGAGACCTGCTTCAGGCGCGGGTCGGGGACGATGATGATCTCTCGCAAAGCCATGGCGCGAACTTAGGCGAGCCCCCTTCGGGCGGCAAGATCAGGCCAGCCCCGCCCGCACCTCGGCGCGCAGGCTGTCGATCGGCTGCAGGCCGCGGTCGGTCTTCAGGTGCCAGAAGGTCCAGCCGTTGCACGCCGTCGCCTCGTCCACCAGGGCGCCCAGCTTGTGGATCGAGCCGGAGAGCTCACCCGCCACAAGGCTGCCGTCGGCGCGGACGCGCGCAGAGCGCTTGCCCCGCGGGCAATAGAGCTCGTCGCCCGGGCGCAGCAGGCCGGCCTCCAGGATCATGCCGAAGGGGATGCGGGGCTCGGACTTCTTGGAGCCCGTAACGGCCAGCTGCTCGGGCGGAACGGGAACCACCTCGGCGATGCGGCGTGCGGCGATGTCGACGTAGGCCGCCTCGCGCTCGATGCCGATGTAGCGCCGACCCAGCCGCCGGGCCGCCGCGCCTGTGGTGCCCGTGCCGAAGAAGGGGTCGAGCACCACCTCGCCCGGTCTGGTGGAGGCCAGCAGCACCCGGTGCAGCAACGCCTCGGGCTTCTGCGTCGGATGGGCCTTGGCGCCGTCCGCGCCCTTCAGCCGCTCCTCGCCGGTGCAGAGCGGCAGGGTCCAGTCGCTGCGCATCTGGCTGTCGTCGTTGAACACCTTCAGGGCGTCGTAGTTGAAGGTGTAG
>CAXTEX010000148.1:0-4740 GCA_964243445.1 uncultured Caulobacteraceae bacterium
TCTGGCGGCAGAAGGTGGCGACCGAGGTCTTGCCGTTGGTGCCGGTGACCGCGACCACCGTCGCGGGCTCGGCCGGCTGCAGCCTGCGGGCGGCGAGGGCATAGACCCGCCGTGCGTCGCAGGCCCGCACCAGCGGCAGGCCGGGATCAGGCGTGTCCCGGGGCGCCAGCACCGCCGCCGCCCCCGCCGCCAGCGCCTGGGGGATGAAGGCCCGGCCGTCGCTGGAGGAGCCGGGGAGGGCGGCGAACAGGAAGCCCGGGCGGACCGCGCGGCTGTCGGCGGTGATCCCCTCGATCAGGGGGTCTGCGTCGGCCGGCAGGTCGCGGGCGACGAGGGCCGAGAGACGCGCGCTCATTCTGAACATCCTCCCCTGCAAAGCGGGGGAGGTGGCGCAGCGCAATTTGCGCTGTGACGGAGCGGGCTCATGGAGAGCCGCGGCTCAAGGACAGCGGTTGAAGCCGGTGCTCTACGAGTCCCCTCCACCCCGCTCTGCGGGGTTCCCCTCCCCCGCTTTGCAGGAGAGGATAAGAACGTCCAAGCGTTCATTCGGCCATGTCCGAGGGCTTGGCCGCGGCCGTTTGGCCGGGCAGGGGCGCGTCGGTGGTGATCACCCGCTTGACGTTCAGGAACGACGCAATCCGGTCGATCACTGCGCCTGCCGTCGGCGCCGCATTCCAGCCGGCGGTGATGAAGCCGAAGCTGTCCGGCGTCACGTGGGGAGCGTCCAGGGTGATCATCACCAGGTAACGGTCCGTCTGGATCGGCCCGTCGGTGGGGAAGACCGCCACGAAGGAGGAGACGTTGTCCTTGGAGTAGCGGCCATGCTCCGGCTTCTGGGCTGATCCGGTCTTCCCGCCAACCCGCAGGCCCAGGGCATCGGCCTTGTGGCCCGAGCCCTTGGGATCGGTGTGCACGTTCATCCGCATCAGCTGCAGCATCTGGTAGGAGGTCTGCTCGGAGATCACGCGCTGGCCCTGGCGGGGATGGGCGGGATCGGCCTTCTTGATGGTCAGGGGCAGATACAGGCCGCCGTTCATCAGGGACGTGTAGCCGGTGGCGAGCGCCAGCGGGCTGACCGAGATGCCCTGGCCGAAGGCGATCTGGGCCAGGGTCTGGTCGGTGAACTGGCGCGGCAGGATGGGCCGCGCCGACTCCAGCAGCTCGCTCGGCGCGGTCTTGAACAGGCCGTAGCGCTGGAAATAGGTCTTCATCCGGTCGGGGCCGGCGCGCATGGCCAGCGTCGCCGCACCGATGTTGGAGGAGTGGGTGAAGACCTGCCAGAGCGCCAGCTGGCTGTCGCCCTTGTCGAAGTCGTGGATCAGGTGGCCGCCGACCATGATCGGCGCGTGAACATCGAAGGTGCTGTCCAGGGTCACAACGCCTGTGTCCAGGCCCATGGCGATGGTGAAGGCCTTGAACACGGAGCCCAGCTCATAGACCGAGGCGGCCTCGTGGTTGGTCAGGTTGGGGATGGGAGAGTGGCCGGGCGCGTTGGGGTCGAAGTCCGGCGTGCTGGCCATGGCGAGGATCTCGCCGGTGTGGACGTTGACCACCATGCCTTGCGCGGTCAGCGTGCCGAACTTGGCCTGGGCCTTCTGCAGCTCGTCCTGGAGCGCGGCCTGGACGCGCAGGTCCATGGCCAGCTGCACCGGCTCGCCAGTGCCAGCGGCTGCGTGCAGCTCGCTGTCCAGCGCCTTTTCCGCGCCGGCGATGCCGCGCCCGCCGGCGTCGGAGAAGCCGATCAGGTGCTCGCCCGTGGGTCCGAGGGGATAGACCCGGCGGGGCTCCTCCTCGAAGCTGACGCCGGGCAGGCCCATGTCGTGGACGGTCTTCATCTCCTGGGGCGTCAGGCCGCCGGCGAGGTATTCGCGCCGCCCGCTCGCCAGCGCCTTCTCCAGCCGCTCACGCGACAGTTTGGGGAAGGCTGTGGGCAGGCGGCGGCGGATCTCGTCGTTGTCCCAGATCTCGCGCGGGTCGAGATAGAGGCCGTAGTGGGTCAGATCGACCGCGAGCAGCTGGCCGTTGCGGTCGGTCAGGTCGGCGCGCGCCCCGGCCAGCAGCGGCGCCGCCTCGCCGACCTCCTCGCCCATCGGCGCGAACAGGGCGGCGCGGGTGGCGCGCAGGCCCAACGTCACGAAGGCCAGCGAGAAGATCGACAGCACGAAGAAAATGCGCAGCCGCGTGTCGTCCACCGCCCGACCGGACGCCTTGGAGCGCTCGAACGCGCGCTCCACGTTCCAGACCATCTCCACGACCCAGCGCCACAGCTGCGCCGGGCCGTAGGGCTCGCGGTAGTGCTGGGGATAGTCGACGGGATCAATCGGGCTCACTGAGGCGCCCCCACGGAATTGGCGGAAGCGGCTGTCGTGGCTACGGGCGGCCGGGGCGCGAGCTGCGCGGCCTGGTGCGTGACAGCGGGGGGCTTTGCAGCTGAGGGTTTCGCAGCTTGCGGCTTGGCCGCTTGCGGTTCGGCGGCTTGGCGGGCGATCTCCATCAGACCGGTGTCCGGCGTCTCATGCTTGGCGGAGATGGGCGCCAGGCCGAGGTACTGCTGGGACAGGGCCTCGATCCGCGCCGGCTCCTCCAGGTGGGCGAGCTCGGCGTTGAGCAGGCGCACGCGGTGCTGGGTGTCGGTGATCTGCTGGTCCACGTCGGTGATCTCGGCGGTCTCGTGGCCGGCGTGCGCCTTGGAGAAATAGACGCCGAAGACCAGCACGATCAGACACGAGAAGGCGACCAGCTCGATGATGCGGAAGCCGCGGAAGCGCCGCTCGAACAGCAGGGCGAAGGCCATCAGCGGGTCCCTTCCGAAGGCGTGGGCCAGGCCGGCGCGTCGGTGCGCACCGCGGCGCGCAGCTTGGCCGAG
The DNA here is from genome assembly GCA_964243445.1 of uncultured Caulobacteraceae bacterium. Lineage (GTDB taxonomy): Bacteria > Pseudomonadota > Alphaproteobacteria > Caulobacterales > Caulobacteraceae > CAHJWH01. The sequence goes on from CAXTEX010000148.1 coordinate 2,867, forward strand.
CGGGCGCGCGGATTGGCGGCGATCTCGGACGCGCCCGCAGCCTGGACGCCCTGGGCCAGCAGGGTGAAGCTCGGCGCGGGACCCTGCGGCACCGGCGGCGCATGGCGGGAGCCGGCGGGCGTGCGGCCTGCGCGCTCGCCCAGGAACGCCTTGACGATGCGGTCCTCCAGCGAGTGGAAGCTGACCACGACCAGCCGGCCGCCCGGCGTCAGCGCCCGCTCCGCGGCGTGCAGGCCTGCGTCCAGCTCGCCCAGCTCGTCGTTGACCGCGATCCTGAGCGCCTGGAAGGTGCGGGTCGCCGGATGCACGGGCGCGCCGCGCCGGCCGCCCAGCGCGCGCTCCACCGTCTCGGCCAGATCGAGCGTGCGGGTGAAGGGCAGGGTCTCGCGCCGGCGCATCAGGGCGGCGACGATGCGGCGCGCCTGGGGCTCCTCGCCATAGAGCTTGAGCAGGCGGACCAGTTCGGCGGGCTCGGCGGCGTTGACCAGATCGGCCGCGCTGCGCCCCGCCTGATCCAGGCGTCCCTGGTCCATTCGCCCCTGGTCCATCCGCCCCTGGTCCATCCGCATGTCCAGCGGCCCGTCGCGCATGAAGGAGAAGCCGCGCTCCGCCTCGTCCAGCTGCATGGAGGAGACGCCGAGATCGAAGACCACCGCGTCGCAACGCGTATCCCCGGTGTCGGCCAGCGCCGCTTCCAGTTCGGAGAAGGGGCGGGCGATCAGGGCGAAGCGGTCCGCGCCGGGCTCTTCGGTCGTGGGGACGAAGCGGGCGGCGTCCGGATCGCGGTCCAGCGCCACGACCTCTGCGCCCGCAGCCAGGAAGGCGCGGCTGTAGCCGCCGGCGCCGAAGGTGGCGTCCACGATGCGCCGGCCGGGCGCGGGCGCGATCGCCGCGAGCACCTCCTCGAGCAGGACGGGAATGTGCGGCCGGACCGCCGCCTCGACGCTCACGCCGGCGCGATCCGGGTGCGTTGGGCGGAGCGGAGCGCCGCCAACCCTTCGCGCGCGGTCTGGCGCTGCAGCTCGCGATGAGCGCGGTACGCCTCCTGCGACCAGATCTGGAAGCGGTCGCCCAGGCCCACCACGGCCACCCAGTCGCTCAGGGCGAATTGCTCGCACAGCGCCTCGGGCAGCACGATCCGCCCCGCGGTGTCGAAGGCCAGCTGGCGCATCTGGCCCAGCACCGTGAACTCCAGCGCCGATCGCAGCGGATCGCCGAAGGCCAGCTCGTCCATCAACGCCTGGTAGCGCTGCAGCAGGGCATGGCCGCCCCCCTCCAGGCAATCCGCCTCGATGGAGGGGAAGCAGAACACCCCGTCGAAGCCCGCCACGGCAGGCCCGGCCGCCGCGCGGAACTCCTGCGGCACGACGATCCGCCGCTTCGCATCGAGCTGTTTCTCGAAGGTCGAAAGGAACACCCGCCACCCGATCCCCCGGCGACACGCCGACCAAGGCCCTCGCACCGAAGCACTGGGCTAAACTGGGTTAACACGGGATTATCTGGGCTGCAATGACACCAACCGGCCATTTTGGCGCAGCCAAAGTGGTTCAGCAGTGGTTTCAAAGTTCTGAACAAGTTGTAAACAGAACATACATAGAACAGATTAGGTGCGCACTGAGGCGCTGACGGCTACAGGCGACGGATGAGACGGTGGGCCAGACGGCCTGTAAGCCGGGTTTTGTGCCGCCCACACCCGTCAAGATGCGGACGCGACGATCATTCCTCTGGACCGCCCATTGCTGGACGGTTCTCGCGACCAACCCGGACGGCTCGGACCTGCGACGATCCTGCCTTCCCTTACACACGCGGGGAGGCGCGCCGTCCCTATTCGGTCTTGCTCCAGGCGGGGCTTGCCATGCCGTCCCGGTCGCCCG
>CAXTEX010000149.1:0-4738 GCA_964243445.1 uncultured Caulobacteraceae bacterium
CTGGTGGAGAAGTATCCCGACGAGATGACCATCGTGGTCCAGCACCAGTTCTGGGACCTGGCGCCGGGCGAGACCTTCTTCTCGGTCACCCTGCGTTTCGGCGGCCAGCCCAAGCGGCTGTCGATGCCCTATCAGGCGGTGACACGCTTCTACGACCCCAGCGTGCAGTTCCTGCTGCAGTTCGAGCCGCCCGAAGCCGATGCGACGCCGATGCAGACCTCCGGCGAGCTGGTCTCCCTGCGCCGGCCCGCAGCCGCGCCCGCGCCGGAGCAGACCGACGAGGACCCCCAGCCTGACGACCCCCACCCCGACGGCCCCCGCCCCGACGGCCCCAAGCCCGATGGGGACGGGCCCAAGATCGTCTCCCTGGACAAGTTCAGGAAGAAGTAGGCGTCTTGGCCTGGAGGGCCTGGAGCTCGGCCTTGAGCCGGCGCACCGGCGGCGCCCAGAGGAAGCCGTAGGAGACCGCGCCCTTGCGGGTGTGGATCGCGTGGTGCAGCCGGTGCGCCTGCACCAGCCGCTTCATCAGTCGCAGCGGCAGGGGCGAACGGAAGCGGCCGTGCACCAGCCCGTCGTGGAACAGGGCGTAGATCAGCCCGTAGCCGGTCATGCCGAGCCCCAGCCAGAAGGCCGGAGGCCAGCCATGCCGTCCCGCATAGATCAGCGCCATGGACGGCAGGGCGAAATAGGCGGCGAACAGGTCGTTGAGCTCGAAGCGGCCGCTGCGCGGCTCGTGATGGCTGCGGTGCAGACACCACAGGGGCCCGTGCATAAGGAAGCGGTGCGTCGCCCAGGCCACCCCCTCCATGCCCACGAGGGCCAGGGCGAACAGGGCGCAATCCTGCAAGACAGTCAGGGGCGTCATGACATCGTCTCCGCCACGCGGTCGCGCTCGCCCAGCAGCAGGTCGACATAAGCGCACAGAGGCTCGAGCCTGGGGCCGCCGGAGGTCAGCGCCCGCTTGGCGGCGCTCAGCCGGCCCTGCGCCTCCCGACGCGCGCCCTCCGGCCCGAGCAGCGAGATCAGGGTGGAGCGTCCGGAGCCTGGCCCGCCGTGCGTCTCCCGAGCGTCCAGCACGTCGTCGCGCGCCTGGAAGGCCAAGCCCAGCTCAGCCCCGAACCGCTCCAGCGCGCCGGTCTCCACGCCGCTGGCCCCGCCGATTCGGCCGCCGAGGCCGACCGCCGCCACAAACAGCGCCCCGGTCTTGAGATGATGCGCCTGGCGCAGGCCGCTCAGGTCCGAAGACGGTTCGTGCAGGTCCAGGTCCTGACCGGCGGCCAGTCCCTCCAGGCCCACCGCGTGGGAGAGCGCCTCGACCATGTCCAGCCGCACGGCGGCGCAGAGGGGCGCGCGGCTGAGCAGCGCATAGGCCTGGTTCAGCAGCGCCACGCCGGCCAGCACCGCGACATCCTGGCCATAACGCACGTGGGTGGCGGGATGGCCGCGGCGCAGGGGAGAGTCATCCATGCAGGGCAGATCGTCGATCACCAGCGAGGCCGCATGGACCATCTCCACCGCGCAGGCGGCGTCCATGGCGTCTTCCACCGGACGGCCGAGCTGGATCGCGGTCAACAGCAGCAGCAAGGGCCGCAGCCGCTTGCCGGGGGTCGTCACGGCGTGGTGCATGGCCGCGGGCAGCAGGCGGCCGCCCGCGGGCGCGAGTTCGCAGAGCCGGGCCTCGACCTGGGCTTTCAACGCGCCCAGCCTGACCCTCTTCTCCGCCGCCGGATCCATACATCCCTGCTCCCGCCTGTCGAGCATCCGAAGACTATAGCACCGGTTTTACAAGCGGGCTCGGCTTACGAGATGTCGGACGTCGAACTTCCAGGAGAGCAGCCGGACGGCGCGCGGCGCAAGCTGATGATCCCGGCAACATAGGTTGCCAGGCGGCGACATCAGGCTTCGATGTTCAGGCGGCGATCTTGCCGGTCCGGTCTTCAGCTTCAGCCTCGAAGATCAGCTTGAGGTTGTCGGCGGGGAAACGGCCGTTGAAGTGGGCGCGCTGCTTGGCCTGCTGCAGGCGCTGGAAGGCGCGGCGCTGGGCCTCGGTCAGGGACGCCAGGGCGGCGCGATGTTCTTGTTCGATCTGGTCGGCGGTGATGGTCATCTGGATGACGCCCCCATGACGCGTCCGGGTTTTGTTCAGCTCGGCAAATGGACCCGGTACGATCTGTTCCGTCATCCTCTCGCACAGATGTCATCAGGTGGTAAACGCGACCATTCATCGTAGGAGATGCGACTTCAGGCCGCTCTATACCAGATGAACGCCGGCGCACGCTCGGACCCACGAAGCTCGCGCCGCCGCAGACGGCCGCGCCGCTAGCACACCCCGCCGAAACACCAGGCCAGCACCGACTTCTGGGCGTGGATGCGGTTCTCCGCCTCCTCGAACACCCGCGAGCGGGGCCCGTCGATCACCGCGTCGGAGACCTCCTCGCCGCGGTGGGCGGGCAGGCAGTGCAGGAAGATGGCCTCCGGGCTCGCCTCGGCCATCAGGGCTTCGTCCACCTGGAAGGGTTCGAACGCCTTCAGCCGCGCCTCGTGGTCGGTGTCGCCCATGGAGACCCAGGTGTCGGTCAGCACGCAGTCCGCCCCCGCCGCCGCCTCCCGCGCGTCGTGGAAGATGTCCACCGACCCCGCCGTCCCCGCCCGCGCCAGGTCGTGCAGGTCGGGATGGTAGTCGGCCGGGCAGGCGATGCGCAGCCGGCCCCCCAGCCGGCCCACCGCGTGGATCAGGCTGGCGCACATGTTGTTGCCGTCGCCGATCCAGGCCAGCACGCAGTCCTGGATCGGGCGGCAGTTCTCCTCGATGGTCAGCACGTCGGCCAGCGCCTGGCAGGGATGGCTGCGGTTGGTCAGGCCGTTGACCACCGGCACGCTCGCCGCCTGGGCGAAACGCTCCACGTCGTCGTGGCTGCGGGCGCGGATCATCACCGCATCGACCATGCGGGACAGCACGCGGGCGGTGTCCTCCACCGGCTCGCCGCGGCCGAGCTGCATGTCGGCGGCGTTGGCGATGATGGTCGCCCCGCCCAGCTGGCGCATGGCCGCATCGAAGGAGAAGCGGGTGCGGGTGGAGTTCTTCTCGAACACCATGGCCAGGGTCCGCTCCGCCGCCGGGGCGTCGGCGTCGACGCGGCCCTGGGTCCAGCCGGCGCGGGCGGCCTTGCGGACCCGGGCGTCGTCCAGGATGGCGCGGAGCGTCGCGGCGTCCAGACGCCACAGATCGAGGAAGTGGCGAAGGGGCGGGCTCATGGGGCGCCTGTACGGCTCAGGCCGGGACCAGCTCTGGCCGGATCGCCGCGCGGGCGGCCTCGCAGGCGGCCTCGAACTTGGCCACCGCCTCGCGCGCCTCGGCCTGGGTCATCACCAGGGGCGGCAGCAGGCGCACGCAGTTGTCGCCGCCGCCGGCGATCAGCAGCCGCTGGTCGCGCGCCAGCTGCATGAAGGCGCGGTTGTTGGGGATGAGCTTGATCCCGATCAGCAGGCCGCGCCCGCGCACGTCCGCCACGATGTCGGGGAAGCGGGACTTCAGCCCCTCCAGCTGCTGGACGAAATAGCCGGCGACGTCCCGGACGTTGTCGAGCAGCGCCTCGCTCATCAGCTCCTCCAGCGCGGCGAGACCGACCGCCATGGCCAGGGGGTTGCCGCCGTAGGTGGAGCCGTGGGCGCCGACCGTCATGCCGCGGGCCGCCTTCGCCGTCGCCAGGCAGGCGCCCACGGGGAAGCCGCCGCCGAGCGCCTTGGCCAGGGCCATGATGTCGGGTTCGGCGCCGGACCACTCGTAGGCGAACAGCTTGCCAGTGCGCCCCAGGCCGCACTGCACCTCGTCGTAGATCAGCAGCACGCCGTGTTCGTCGCAGAGCTCGCGCAGGCCCCGCAGGCAGACGTCGGGCACGGCGCGCGCGCCGCCCTCCCCCTGCACCGGCTCGATGATCACCGCTGCCGTCGTGGGCTGGGCGATGGCCTGCTTCAGCGCGTCGTGGTCGCCGAACGTCAGGTGGACATAGCCCGGCAGCGGCGGTCCGAAGCCGTCGACATAGGACGGATTGCCCGCCGCGTTGATGGTGGCGTAGGTGCGCCCGTGGAAGGAGCCGTCGAAGCCGATGACGTCGATCCGCTCCGGCTGGCCGTTGGCTGAATGATACTTGCGCGCGGTCTTCAGCGCGCACTCCACCGCCTCGGCGCCGGAGTTGGTGAAAAAGCAGACGTCGGCGAAACTGGCCCCGGTCAGCGCCTTGGCCAGGGCCTCCTGCTCGGGGATGCGGAAGATGTTGGAGGTGTGCCAGAGCTTGCCGGCCTGCTCGCGCACCGCAGCGACCAGCTTGGGATGGGCATGGCCGAGGGCGGTGACCGCGATCCCGGCCAGACAGTCCAGATAGGCTTCGCCCTCGGCGGTGAAGAGCCGCACCCCCTCGCCGCGCTCGAACGCCAGCGGGGCGCGGTTGTACACGCCCATCAGGTGGTCGTCGGGAACGGGCGTCGGCGTCTCGGAGGCCATGCGGCTACCCCCAAAAGCGAAAGTCCCCGGGCGGGCCCGAGGACGAGGAGGTGCGTGTGTCGCAGGCGAGGGCGGATGTCAATGCGGAGGGGGGATGCGTCGGGCGCCCCGCCGGCCGGGACGACGAACAGAGTGACGTCCCGTCATCTGCCCGCCGCGTCTCGCTTCGGTTAGGTCTCTGTGCAAGGCGGCTCCGATACGACGGGGAGCGGGACGACACGACTGGCAAACTCGGGG
>CAXTEX010000150.1:0-4624 GCA_964243445.1 uncultured Caulobacteraceae bacterium
GCTCGGCAACTTCGTCAACCGCATCCTGAAGTTCTGCGAGACCCGCTTCGACGGCGTGACGCCCGAAGGCGGCGAGGACGGTCCGCTGGAAGCCAGGCTGCACGCCGACGTCGCCGCGCGCGTGGCCGAGCTGACCCAGATGCTCGACGCCATCGAGATCCGGAAGTCCGCCCAAACGCTTCGTGCGCTCTGGGTGCTCGGCAACGAATATCTCGCCGAGGCCGCGCCCTGGACGGCGGTGAAGACCGACCGCGAGCGGGCCGGCGTCGTGGTGCGCACCGCCCTGAACCTCGTCGCCCTGTTCGCCCGCTTGTCCGCCCCCTTCATCCCGTTCAGCGCGGCGGTGATCGCGCAGGCGGTCGGCCAGGGCGCCCCGGCCGCATGGCCGCAGGGCGACGCAGCGGCCGAGCTGTCGCATGTGACGCCCGGCACGCCGGTGAAGGCGCCCGACGTCCTGTTCCGCAAGATCGACGACGCCCAGCTCGCCGAGTGGGCGGCGCGGTTCGGCGGGGACGGATGAAGGGCCGCTGAGGCGGGCTGCGTCCTTCGAGACGCCCTCTTCGAGGGCTCCTCAGGATGACGAGGGGAGTGGCTTTACCAATTGTCGGTTGGGGTAGCGGTTTGCTTCTCCACGAGCCTTCTCCAAGTCTCCCACCCTCGTCATGCTGAGGAGCGGCGCGTAGGCGTCGCGTCTCGAAGCACGCACACGATGGCCTCCTGGACCTACATGCTGCAGTGCGCGGACGGCTCCTACTACGTCGGCTGCACGACGAACCTGGATCAACGCCTCGGCGAGCACGAGGCTGGAATCCACGAAGGCTATACCTCCTCCCGTCTCCCAGTGGACTTGATCTGGGCCGAGGAATTCCAGCACATCGACGACGCCATCGCCTGCGAGCGGCGACTGAAAGGCTGGTCGCGCGCCAAGAAGGCGGCCCTTGTTGTCGGCGACTATGCGGTGATCAGGCGCTTGGCTTCGCGCGCGGGTCGCTAAGGCGTGCTGCGTCCTTCGAGACGCCCTCTTCGAGGGCTCCTCAGGATGACAAGGGGGTAACCCGCACCGCCACGCCTTAATTCCCTGGAAGCCTTGGCGGGGTACACCGTCTGGGGATCAGCTTGGGCGCAGGCGCGGTGAGCATCGGCATATCCTCAGACGTGCTGCTGTCCTACCTGCAGGTGAAGACCGGGCAGGGGGCGAGCAGCGCCGCGTCGGCCACCGCGAACCTGCAGTCCAAGGCGCCCATCGCCCCCTGGTCGGCGGCGGCGACCCAGGCCAGCGCGAGCAGCACCGCCACCTCTGCGCTGGGCGGCGGCGTGACCAGCGCGTCCAGCGCCGCCAACGCCCTGGCCGAGCAGATCATCGCCGGCAAGGCGGTGGTGAACCCGAGCGCTGTGACCCTGTCCCAGACTGCGTCCAGCGCGGCGGCCAACACCGACTACCAGCACCTGTTCGCCCTCTATCAGGGGCTGACCTCGCTGCAGAGCCTGACCACCGCGGCGGCCGCCACCAGCACCACCAGCGCCCAGCTCGCCATCCTGCAGCAGGCCTTCTCCAGCGGCGTCGGCCAAGTGCGGTCGTTCGTCTCCAGCGCGCCGTTCAGCGAGTTCGCCGTCTCCGACGGCAAGGTCAGCGCCAGCGACGAGACCAGCGTCGGCGTGGCCCAGTCGAGCGACACCTACGACACCGGCCCGCTGGTCAGCGGCTCGCCCGGCGACGTGGTCCAGGCCTTCCAGGGCGAGGTGGCCTTCTCCCTCACCGCCGCCAACCTGCAGGGCAAGCCCACCACGGTGAACTTCAACCTCGACGACCTGGGCTCCACGCCGCGCACGCTCAGCAACGTGGTCAACTATCTGAACAGCCAGCTCTCGGCCGCGGGGCTGAAGACCCGCTTCGCCGACAACCTGATCCCAGGAACGGCGGCGGCGACCAAGACCAGCGGCACGACCACCACCGTCACGCCGGCCACGCCCGACCAGTACGGCCTGCAGATCAACGGCACACCCAACGAACTGCTGTCCTTTTCGGCGGCGGCGACCACGCCCGCGGTCTATATCGCCCAGACCTCCTACGACCCCAGCGCCACCTCCGCGACCAGCACGACGACGGCCACGACGAGCTCGACCACGACCACCAGCGGGACCTCGAGCACGGCGGCTGCGACGAGCTCCCAGGTCATCAAGCTGGACCAGCCGGCGGCGAGCGGGGGCGCGACGATCCGGGGCTTCACCGACAGCCTGCCGGCCGGAGCGACGGTGCAGGCCACCGCCACTGCGCCCGACGGGTCGGTCTATGTTCTGGCCAATGTGGACTCCACCATCAACGGACAGACCCTCACCGGCCAGCAGGATGCGGCCCTGCTGAAGTACGACAGCGCGGGCCAGCTTGAGTCGACCCGCGTGCTCGGTTCGGCCGGGACGATCAACGCCACGGCCATCGCCGTCTCCGCCGACGGCAAGCAGGTCGCCGTGGCGGGCTCGGTCACCGGCGGTTCGCTCGACGCCGCCGACACCAGCCAGAACAGCTCCACCGTCCAGCAGAGTTTTGTCGCCGTCTACGACAGCTCGGGCGACCCGCTGTGGAGTCAGACCCAGGACGCGACCAGCGACAACCAGGCCAACGCCGTCAGCTTCGGGGCGGACGACACCGTCTATGTCGCAGGCGACGCCAGCGGACAGCTTCCCGGCGCCACCGCCGTCGGCGGCCAGGACGGCTACGTCCAGGGCTTTGCGGTCACGGCCAGCACCGACCAGCTGAGCAAGGACGTCACCTATACCGCCAGCACCGCCTTCACCCAGCAGTTCGGCACCACAGGCGTGGACCGCGCCACCGGCGTCGTGGCCAGCGGCGCCTCGGTCTATGTGTCGAGCGTCGAGAACGGCGAGGCGGTGGTGCGCCAGTATGGCGTCTCTCCGACGGCGACCACCAAGCCCGGCAATGTGACCTCCACCACCGTCACGACGCCCGGGACCGCCACCCTTACGGCCAGGCAGGATCTGGGCGCGCTGAACGGCGGCAACGTGTCGGGCATCGCGCTGGCGGCGGACGGTTCGGTGCTGGTGGCCGGTTCCACCCACGATGCGGCGCTGCAGGCGGGGACCGTCACCAGCGCCTACAGCGGCGACGGCGACGCCTTCGTGGCCCGCCTGAGCGCCAACCTCAATCCGGCCAGCGGCGAGGACGTGGCCTATTACAACGGCGGCGCGCCCACGACGGCGACGGCCATCACCGTCTCGGGCGACACCGCCTACATCACGGGTCAGCTAAACGGCCAGAGCACCACCACGCCGGCCCTGGGCTATGTCGCCGCCTTCGATCCGAGCAGCGGCCAGCTCAGCTTCTCGTCCAGCTTCTCCGGCAGCGCGGGGTCCGCCGCGCCCAGCTCCATCGCCGTGGCGTCTTCAGGCGCCTCGGTGCTCGACAGGCTCGGCCTGCCGCAAGGCGCGCTGGCGGTCCAGGCGCAGCCGTCCCAGCTCCTGACCGCCAACAGCGCGGTGCAGGCCGGCGACAGCTTCTACGTGCAGTCGGGCGGCGGGGTCGCGCAGAAGGTGAGCATAGCCGCGGACGACACCTATTCCAGCCTGGCGCAGAAGATCGAAGCCGCTTCGGGCTACAACGCCACGGTCACCACGCTGACCCTGAACAACGCCCAGCAGATCGAGATCAAGCCGGCCAACGCCTCGGCCAACATCCGTATCGAGGCCGGGCCCGCCGGCCAGGACGCGCTGGCACCGCTCGGGCTGAAGGAGGGGCTGGTCTCCACCACCGCGACCGGGGCGGCGCCCACTACCTTGAACGGCGCTCCCGTGACCAGCGAGGTCCAGTCGCACTACAGCATCACCGTGCCGGACTCCTTGTCGCTGGCCAACGCCGCCGATGTCGCCACCGCCCAGAAGACCCTGGCCACCGCCATCGCCGACGTGCAGTCGATCTACTCCGATCTGACCACCGCCAAGTCCACCACCAAGGGTGCGACCGGCGGGACCGTGCCGGCCTACCTCACCGCCCAGATCGCCAACTACAAGCTCGCGCTCTCGCGCCTGACAGGCTCCGCCACGAGCTGAGGCGCGGCTTGCGGGCTTCGAGACAGGCTGCTGCGCAGCCTTCCTCAGCATGACGAACGATGAAGGCGATCAGCAACCGTCGTCATCCTGAGGAGCCCTCGCAGAGGGCGTCTCGAAGGACGCAGCCCGCCACCGGATTGGCGAACCGGACGCTATTCCGCCGCCTGCAGCGGCGGGGCGGAGATGGCGGCGGCGCGCTCCGCGGTCCAGGCGGACAGGCAGGGGATTTTGGACCGGTCGGCCCGGTCGCGGAAGGCGTGGGCGATCTCGGTCACCTCGCGCAGCAGGCCTTCGTCCAGGGTGATCGGATTGAGCCCAAGCGCCAGGAAGCGGTCGTTGCAGACCTTCAGCTCGTTCTCGTCCGCCTCCTTGCGCGGGTTGGGCAGGAAGGCGATCTTGGACCCGGTCAGCCGCGCTACCGTCTCGGCCAGTTCGCGCACGCGGCGCGTCTCCACCATCTGGTTCAGGATGGCGACCCGATCGCCCCGCGCCGGCGGGTTCAGCAGCGCCAGCTCGATGCAGCGCACCGTGTCCTGCACGTTGATGAAGGCGCGGGTCTGGC
>CAXTEX010000151.1:0-4595 GCA_964243445.1 uncultured Caulobacteraceae bacterium
CGTCCCTATTCGGTCTTGCTCCAGGCGGGGCTTGCCATGCCGTCCCGGTCGCCCGGTCCGCGGTGGGCTCTTACCCCACCCTTTCACCCTTACCGCTCACAAATGAGCGGCGGTTTGCTTTCTGTGGCGCTATCCCTAGGGTCGCCCCCGGCGGGCGTTACCCGCCGCCTTGTCGCCGTGGAGCCCGGACTTTCCTCCCCCTCCGAAGAGGGAGCGACCGCCCGGCCGTCTGGCCCGAGCGGGAGATGGGCCGGAGGGACGGCTGGGTCAAGGATGGCTGGGATGGCTGGGACATGGCGGATGCCTGGCGACCGCTCAGGCTTTGAGCTTTGGGAGCGCGTACGAGCGATCTGCACGAGGAAGCGTTCGCAGCATTGCTTAGAATAACCTCCCGTGTGATCGCTTAGAGCACCTCAGGAATATAGTTCCTGCAGTTTATGGCTGGAGGATCAAACTCCGCCGCAGTCAGAATCTAGTAGACTTAGGCTCATATCGATCCTGTCGGTTAAAACTCCTGTGTGAGCCGATAGGGTATGCGACCGCCCGCCTGCGGGGATGTTAAAGGTTGTTTGGTCTCCGGCAAGCCGTGAGGCCAGATTGCCCATATCCGCCCATCGAAAAGGGGTGGCGTCCCGACGGGTCACGATCACCGCGTCGCACCGTCCGGTCTCACGCAGGTCGGTCACGGGCGAGCCGTCGAAAGTCGCACGGGCGGCGAGTATGTTACGGCGCAGGGCGGCGAAAGCGGTCGAATCCAGGGGCGCGACAGGTCGCGCTCCACCGGCCTCGCCGCGTGCTTTCTCCGCGCCGCAAGCGCACACTCCGCACAGGAGTAAAGCCAAAAAGAGAGAGCGGCGCATGAGCTGTTGTCCTGTGCTGATATGTTACTTATGCTGTGTAGTCGCCGTACAGGAAAAGCTTGCTTTCTGCGACGCGTCGATTGACGAGTCCGTGGTTGCGCACGTGACCTCCGCTATAGACGTATTTGGCGATCTCAGACATCGCATCCGCAAAATGATGTTGATTCACGAGCTTGGTGGTCGTCTGCCAGCCGCTCCGACTGCCGGGATTGCCGGCATAGGACACCAGGGCGTCGAACTCATACTGGTGCAGAGGTATGGTGACCGCGTGCCGAACCATGTTTTCGTATCGCCCCTTGTAGCGTCGTTGAAGGAGCACCTGCTGCTCTACGCTAAGGTTTAGAAGCGACTTGTTGTCGGCAGCGAATTCGTCCGCCGCCGGACCGCGAAGACCGGCGCCCTTCGAGGCGGCAGCCGCCGCATCCGGAGCAACATTGGCGGCCTGGAGGTCCTGCGCGATGTCGTCGGGCTTGCGGTCACGCATGTCATAACCGGGACCGATCGTGACTCCGCTATCAGCAGAGGGGTGGTGGAGGTGGGCGGTGACCTTGCCATCCCCCGCTTCATGGCGGAAGACAAATTTCCGCCCGGCCTCTGAAAGGGACAGGCTCTTCGGGTCAGCCACATCGCCGGCCGGCATAGGTTCCCGCTGCGCCTTTGCCTTGGCGGGTTGAACCGCGTGTTGAAGGACGGGAGGGATCGGGCTTGGAGCGTGGCCGAGGCCGGCTATCCACGTCTCGACCACTTCTACGGCCTTCTCGACCGTGTCGACAGTCTCGCGCTCGGCCGCCACGACGGTTGCGCCTGCTTGATGCGCTATCGCGCTTAGCCGAGCGCTAAGGGGCGGGGCTGGTGGCGCTGGCTGATGAAGCGCTGTCGGCGACTTAAAGGCTTTGCTCGTCTTGGCCAGCGCATCCAGGGTTTCGGGACCTGCCAGGCCATCCGCGGGAAATAGCCCAAGCCTGCGCTGAGCGAGGCGCACCGTGCGCTCGGTCCTGGGGCCGAAATGGCCGTCGATGGTCAAAGTGGGATCGAAGCGGCGCAGCAGCATCTGCAGGGCGCGCACGGGCGGGCCATGGCTGTGCAGGTATAAGGTGTGTTGTTGCATGGGCCGCCGCAGGGTTTAGCGAACGACCTGGAGATATGTTCCTGCACGCTTGATCTTCAGCGGCTAAAACGATCTGGCGGTCACCTCACTCCGCCGCCATCCTCAGCAGCGCCATCAGTCGTGCCCGTGTATCCCCGTCGGCCACGCCGTCCACCCGCTCCGGCCGCCAGTGGCGTTGGAAGGCGGTGACGACGGCTGTGGTGGCGGGGTCGAAGGCGCCGGACGGCGGCAGGTCGTAGCCGAGGCGCGTCAGGGCGGCCTGCAGGGCGAAGACGCCCAGGCCGCCGTCGCCCGCGCCAAGCGCCGGACCGGGGGCGGGGTCGGGCTCCGCCCACAGGCCGTGGCCTGCCAGGCTCAGCCGCCGCCAGGGGAAGAGCTCCCCCGGGTCGGACTTGCGTTCCGGCGCCACGTCGGAGTGGGCGATGAGGTTGCGGTCGGGAATGCTCCAGCGGCCGCGCACCGCCTCGACCAGGGCGATCACGGCCGCGACCTGAGGCTCGGGAAACGGGCGGTAGCCGTGCTCGTGGCCGGGGTTGACGATCTCCACGCCGATGGAGCGGCCGTTCACCGCCCGCTCGCCCCGCCAGCACGACACGCCCGCATGCCAGGCGCGGCGCTCCTCGGCCACCAGCCGGAACACCCGCCCGTCCTCCTCCACCAGATAGTGCGAGGAGACCTTGGCGGCCGGGTCGCGGAGCCGCGCCAGGGCGGAGGCTCCATCGACCATGCCGGTGTAATGCAGCACCACCATGTCGGGCGGTGCGGTGCGCGCGTCGAAGTTGGGGGAGGGCGCCTCGACGACGCCCGTGTCCAGCCCGCTCAGCTCAGCGGTCCGGACCCGTCCAGCCGTAGGTCACCCAGGCGTGGCCGCGCGACGGCGCCCTGGCCCGCTCGGGCCGCGGCCGAACGCGCCAGGCGAGCGCCGCCAGCGCCATCAGCAGGCTCGCCAGCACCATGACCACGGCCAGGGTCGCGGCGAACAGTACCGCCAGCACGGCCCCGAGCGTCACCGCCGCCAGCACCGCCGCTCCGGCCAGGGCGCCCGCGAACCCCTCGGCCAGACGGCGCGAGCGGGCCGGCCGCGAGAGCCGGGACGGCGGGGTCCGTTGCGTCAGGCTGTCCACGTTGAGCGCTCCTTCGGCAGTCTCAACGACGATGCGGTCGCCGCGTTGCACAAGCGACTGTCGATCCGGCCCGCGCGGGCGTCAAGAGCGGCCTGGCTGTGGCAGCCCGTCCTCTTGCACCCGTGATGAAAGTTGCGGCAGACTTCGGTTGCAACTGGGGACTGCACCATGGCCACTGGACGTCTGTTCGCCTCCGCCCGCAACGCCCTGGTGGCGCTCGGCCTGTTCGCCGCCTCCGCCTCCGCCTCGGCGGCCGGCGCGGCGTGCCGGATCGAGCAGGTCGGCGCCTTGCCGGTGCGGGTCAGCGGCCACCGGGTTCTGGTCACCGCCACCATCAACGGCCGGCCCTTTGACATGATCGTCGACACCGGCGCGCCGTTCACCGTGCTGTCCCGCCATGCGGCCGAAATACTGGGTCTGCATCTGCACGACACGCGCTCGATCACCGGCATAACGGTCAGCGGCATCGGCGGCGATGCTCACGCCATGACCGCCAGCGTCGACGAACTCAGCTTCGGCCAGTTCAAGCTCCAGCACTCGAGCCTTTTTGTCGCCGGAGACATGGACCGCGCGGGCATTGTCGGACGCGACATGTTCAGCGACTACGATGTCGAGGTCGATCTGGCGCACGGGATGATCCGTCTCCTGCGTCCCACGGGCTGTACCGACGCGCAGATGGTCTACTGGGGCGGCTCCTCCTACTCCGAGGCCCCGCTGAGCCCGCGCAACGCGGAGCTCGGCGACTATGAGACCCAGATCCTGCTGAACGGCCGCACCTTTCCCGCCATACTCGACACGGGGTCGCCCAGAACCACGGTGACCACAGGAGCCGCGCAACTCGCCGGCATCAGCCTGACATCGCCCGGCAGCATCGCAGCCGGCGAGGTCGGCGGGATCGGGACGCGCCGGTTGCCGAGCTTTTCGGGGCTGTTCGGCTCCGTCGGCATCGGCGATGAGGCCGTCAAGAACACCCGCATCTTCGTGGCCGACCTCTTCCGCTACAACCAGCAGGACGAGACCGGAACGCGGCTTGGCGCCATCAACGACGATCCGACTTATGGGCTGGTGGGCTTCGACTTCTTCCGCTCGCACCGGGTGCTGATCTCCAACAGCCACCACAAGGTCTTCTTCAGCTATCAGGGCGGCCCGGTGTTCTTCGCCTGGACGCCGCAGGCGGAGAAGGAAGACGAGGCGCAGGCCGCCGCGCCGTCCGGGCCCACGGCCCCGCCAGCCGTCCCGCCGCCGGCCGCTCCGTCCCACTGAGGGCTGAAGCCGGTCGCCGCCGGACGGCCGCAAGGCTTGTCCTCGCGGCAAAGCGCTCTAAACGGAAGGGCTGGCGTTCGCCGCAGCCTTTTGGACCCCCGTCATGCTCGCTCTCTTCCTCGCCGCGGCGCTGAGCCAGGCCGGGCCGGCCGTCGCCGCTTCGCCCGCCGCCGCGCCGCCCGCCGCCGCCCCGCCCTCCGTCTCCGCCGCCCAGGCCGAAGCGGAGGCCGACACGCCCAA
>CAXTEX010000152.1:0-4590 GCA_964243445.1 uncultured Caulobacteraceae bacterium
AGAACTCGATGATCTGGCGCGGTCTGTCGAAGGTGCTCATCTCAGGTCCTCATCAGGCGCCCCGCGCCCATGCCGGATTTGGGCCATCTTGGGCGTGGGCTGCAAGCCTGAACGCGGGTGCGGGCCGACGGCGGCGGCTCGTCGACCGAGGGTTCCAAGGCCGACGTGGCCCTGCGTCCTTCGAGACGCCCTCTGCGAGGGCTCCTCAGGATGACGAGCGTTGGGGATCATCCCTACCCTTCGTCATGCTGAGGAAGGCGGTGCGGCAGCCTGTCTCGCAGCTCGCAACCGCCGGGCCACGCCCCCGCACGGGCAGGGTTTGACAGTCCTCCGGCCCGCGCAGACTGTGTTCGCAGAGGACGGGGTGAAAGACCGATGATCAGCGGCAAGCGGTTCGGCTGGATGGCGGCCCTGCTCGCCTGGATAGGCGTCCCGGCCTTCGCCCAGCCCGCGACCGCGCCGAGCCTCGAACAGGTGCTGGGCTATCCGTTCATCAGCGGCCTGGTCGCCGCGCCGCACGCCGACCGCGTCGCCTGGGTGCAGGACGTGCGCGGCGTGCGCAACGTCTGGATGGCGCAAGGACCGGGCTTCACGCCGCGCCAGCTCACCCGCTACGACGCCGACGACGGCCAGGAACTGACCGGCCTCGCCTTCAGCCCGGACGGGACGCGGCTGGTCTATGCGCGGGGCGGCGACCACGACGCCAACTGGCCCGCGGACAAGGCGCTGGCGCCCGATCCCACCGGCGACGTCGAGGAGCCGAAGGTCACGGTCTGGAGCGCGGGCCTGGACGGCGCAGCTCCCGTGAAGATCGCCGAGGGCGATGCACCGACGCTCTCCGCCCGCGGGGTGCTGGCCTATGTCAAGGACGGCCAGGTCTGGACCGCGCGGCTCGCCGGCGACGCCAGGCCCGAGCGGCTGTTCTTCGACCGCGGCAAGGACTCCGAGCTGGTCTGGTCGCCGGACGGTTCGCGGCTGGCCTTCGTCTCGGACCGCGGCGACCACGCCTTCATCGGCGTCTACACCGACAAGGCCCGCCCGCTCGCCTACCTCTCGCCGTCCACCGGGCGGGACGGCGACCCCGCCTGGTCGCCGGATGGCGCCGCGCTCGCCTTCACCCGCCAGCCGGGCGAGGGCGGCGCGCCCGAGCCGCTGCTGGTGCGCACGCCCCATCCCTTCGCCATCTGGACGGCGGACGCCGCAACCGACGTGGGGCGGCGGGTATGGGGGAGCCCGTCGACCCTGGACGGCTCCTATCCCGAGGCGATCACGGGGGTGAACCTCAGCTGGGGCGCGGACGGGCGGATCGGCTTCGCCGCCGACCTCGACGGCTGGCGCCATCTCTACGCCGTGCCTGCGGGCGGCGGAGAGGCGACCCTGCTGACGCCGGGCGGCTTCATGGTGGAGGACGTGGCGCTCAGCCGGGACGGGCGGAGCCTGCTCTACAGCGCCAACACCGGCCGTGTCGCGGGCGATGAGGATCGTCGCCACCTGTTCCGCGTCGCCCTCGCCGGCGGCGCGCCGGTCCAGCTGACCCATGGCGACGGGTTGGAATGGAGCCCAGTGGCCGCCTCGGCCGATCGGATCGCAGGCGTGCTGGCGGGGGCGACCCGTCCCCCCAACATCCTCTTCATCGACGCGGGCTGCGACCCCTGCGTCCTCCGCAGCACCACTCAGGCGTCCGCCTATCCTGCCGACGCCCTGGTCGTCCCCAGGCTGGTCAGCTTCAAGGCGGCGGATGGGACGATGGTCCAGGGCCAGCTGTTCCAGCGCGACGATGGCGCCGCAGCCAAGCCGGGGGTGATCTTCGTCCATGGCGGGCCGCCGCGGCAGATGCTGCTCGGCTGGCACTATTTCGCTTATTACAGCAACGCCTACGCGCTGAATGAATATCTAGCGGCGCACGGTTTCGTGGTGCTGTCGGTCAACTACCGCCTGGGCATCGGCTACGGGCGGGCTTTCCAGCAGCCAGACCACGCCGGCCCGGCCGGCGCCTCGGAGTACCAGGACGTGGTGGCCGGCGCGCGCTTCCTTCAGCGCGTGCACGGCGTCGATCCGGCGCGCATCGGCATCTGGGGCGGCTCTTACGGCGGCTATCTCACAGGACTGGCGCTGGCGCGCGACTCCGAGCTGTTCAAGGCGGGGGTGGACTTCCACGGCGTGCACGACTGGTCGCGCACCATCGAAGAGGAGCGCTCCCCCGCCAAGCGCTACGAGCAGGGCGACTGGGCGGAGGCGATGAGGGTCGCCTTCGCCTCATCGCCCGACGCCGCCATCGCGAGCTGGCGCTCCCCGGTGCTGCTGATCCAGGGCGACGACGACCGCAACGTCCGCTTCGACCAGACCGTGGACCTCGCCCGCCGCCTGGATGCGAAGGGCGTGCGCTACGAGGAGCTGGTGATCCCCAACGAGATCCACGGCTTCCTGCGCTACGCCAGTTGGCTGGCCGCCGACCGCGCGACGGCCGACTTCCTCACGCGGGAGCTCAAGCCGTGACCGCTCTCCCGCCTGCGGGAGGGGGTGTCAGACCAGCTTTCCGGCCAGGGCGTCCTCGATGAGGGCGAGGGTGCGGTCCATGCCGAAGATGGCCACGAAGGAGCCGAAGCGGGGCCCCTGCGGCTGGCCTAAAAGCACTTCGTAAAGGGCCGAAAACCACGTCCGGAGCGGGTCGAAACCCGCCGATTTCCCCGCTTCATAGACCTCGAACTGGATGGTTTCCCCGTCGGCATCGGGCGAAAGCGAGCGAAAACGCGCCGTAAGGTCGGTCAAAGCCGCCCGTTCATGCGCGTCCGGCGCCCGGAACAGTTTGGTCGGGCGCACGAAATTCTCATAGTAATTCAAGGCGCCGTCCGCCATCCGGTCGACCAGGGGGTGGGTCTGCGGCGTCGTTCCGGGGCTGTAGCGGTCGATGAAGCCCCAAAGGATCGACTTATCCGACGCGCCCGACGCCGATACTAGGTTCAACAGCAGCGAAAAGCTGACGGGCGCACCCTTCGGAGGCGCGCCGCCGTGCACGTGCCACACCGGATTGTCGATCCGCTTGGTTGGTTCCTGGCCCGAATAGACGTCCAGGCTCTGCAGATAATCGTCCACCGCCTTGGGGATGACGTCGAAATGCAGCCGCTTGGCGGACTTGGGCGAGGCGAAAAGGTAGTAGGACAGGCTCGCTGGCGCGCCATAGCGCAGCCATTCCTCCATCGACAGCCCGTTGCCCTTGGACTTGGATATCTTGGCGCCCTCGGCGTCCAGGAACAGCTCGTAGGTGAAGCCCTCCGGCGGCGTTCCGCCCAGCACCTTGCAGAGGCGGGTGGAGACCTTCACCGACTCGATCAGGTCCTTGCCGCTCATCTCGTAGTCGATGCCCAGCGCCGCCCAGCGCATGGCCCAATCGGGCTTCCACTGCAGCTTGACCGCCCCGCCGGTCACCGGGGTCTCGACCCGGGTCCCGTCCTCATCCTCGAACACGATGGTTCCGCGCGCCGGGTCCCGCTCCAGGGTGGGGACCTGCAGCACCCGCCCGGTCGAAGGGCTGATCGGCAGGAAGGGCGAGTAGCTGGCGCGCCGGTCGGGCCCCAGCGTCGGCAGCATCACCGCCTGGATATCCTCGAACCGCTCCAGCGCCAGCCTCAGGGTCGCGTCGAACATGCCGGCCCGGTAGGCCTCGGTCGAGGACTGGAACCGGTACTCGAACCCGAAATCGTCCAGGAAGCGGCGCAGGCGGGCGTTGTTGTGCGCCCCGAAGCTCTCGTGCTCGCCGAAGGGGTCGCGCACCGCGGTCAGCGGCTTGCCCATGTCCTCGGCCAGCCAGTCCTGGTGCGGCAGGTTGGGCGGAGCCTTGCGCAGCCCGTCCATGTCGTCGCTGAAGCAGATCAGCTCGGTGAGGATGCGCTCGTCGGTGAGGGCGCGGAAGGCCGTCCGCACCATGGAGGTCCGCAGAACCTCCTGGAAGGTGCCCAGATGCGGCAGGCCCGAGGGGCCATAACCGGTCTCCAGCCGCACGGGCGATGCGGTCAGAACCGGATACCGCTCCACCGCTGCGGCCGCGTCGCCCTCGGCGAACAGCCGCGCCGCCTCATGGCGGGCGTCGGGCTCCAGGCGCAGGCGCAGCACGCGGGCGAGGAGCGCCCTGGCCTGCTCGAACGGCCAGCTGCGCGCATCGTGGGCGAGGGGGGCGAGACCGGTCAGCATGAGGTGGCGATAGGGGCCGAGGCCGCCAGGGTCAACGCCGCCAGGGTCAACGCCGCCAGGGTCAACGCCGCCAGGGTCGACGCCGCCGGTCAGGGCTTTAGAACGGAGGAGCCAGGATCGCGCGGGCGGCGTCGGCGTCGTGGCGCATCTGCACGATCATGGCGTCCAGGCTGTCGAACTTACGGTCGCCGCGCACCAGGTCGGTCAGCTCGACCTCCAGGGTCTGGCCGTAGAGGTCCTCGTCGAAGTCGAACAGGTGCACCTCCAGCCGTTCGTCCACCCCGTCCACCACCGTAGGTCTACGGCCGATGTAGCCGACGCCGGGCACCTCGCGCCCGTCGGCCAGCCGGGTGCGCGCGGCGTAGATGCCGAAGGCCGGGCGGACATAGTCCTCCAGCGAGA
>CAXTEX010000153.1:0-4542 GCA_964243445.1 uncultured Caulobacteraceae bacterium
GGCGCACCTCGTTGTTGACGCGCACCTCCTGGCTGCCCTGGATGGTCAGGTTGCCGTTCGGCAGCACGCTGGTCACCACCGCCGCAAGCGTCAGGATCACCGACTCTGAGCGGTTCACCGAGCCCTTGCCGTCCTGGGCCAGGGTCGAATTGGTGTTGACCAGGCTGCCCGCGTTGAGGCCGGGGACGGCGTGCTTCAGCAGGGTCTCCAGGCCGAACAGATTGTTGAAGCCGCCGTTGGTGCTGGAGGTCCGGTTGGCGACGGTCTCGTTGCTGAGCTGGGCGCTGTCGGAGATGGTGATGTTCACCGTCAAGATGTCGCCGACGGTGGATGCCCGCTGGTCGTGGAAGAAGGTCCTCGCCCCGTTGCGCCACAAGGAGTTGGCCGATGTTGGGGTCGGCGAGCTGGTCGGATGATCGCCGAGATCGCCTTGGGACTTGGGCACCAGAGCAGCGGGATATTTGATCGGGCTGAGATCGGGCGTGGCCACGGCGGTCTTCAGCGAGCTGCAGGCCTGTAGAGGCAGCAGGAGCGACAGGGCCAGGGCGGGGATTTTGCGGAGCGTCATGGCGTCCTCGGCCTCAATTGGCGGCGGTGCGGAAGGCGGGCGTGCGGGCGACGTCTGCGCCCGGCCCGATGGCGGCGTGACCGGGAGCGGTGGCCACGGCCTCGATGATCTTCTTGGAGGTCAGGTTGATCACCTGCACGCTGTCGCCGACGGCGGCGTCGGCCAGCGCCTTGGCCGAGAGGCTGAGGCTGACCCCGTCGGCGGCGTAATCGACCGTCACCATCTGGTCGCGCCGGATCACCTTGGGGGCGATCAGCTCATGCAGGGCGACCGGCGCGCCGGCGCGCAACGGAAGACGCGCGGCCAGGCCGATCACCGTGTCCGGGGCGCCTGGGCCGTCTGAGGCGGCCACGGCCTCGTCGCTCCACTGCAGGTCGGACGCTTCGATGACCTCGCCCACAGCCAAGCTGCGGGCATAGACCAGGACGGCGTCCGACGGGCTACGCAGGTGGGAGCGACGGCCGGCGTGGGCTGCACGCGGGGCGGCTTCGGCGACCATGGAGACGATGATGCGGCGCTGGCCCACGCTGTTCGGCCAGTCGAGTCCGACGGACCGCGCGGCCAGCTGCACGTCGCCCGCTTCCAACACCGCCTGCTGGCCTGTGGCGGCGCGGCCGACCACGACGGAGGCGGCGCGCCCCTCGACCCCTTCGAACAGGTCGCCGAGCGTCACCACGCCGGCGTGTCCCTCCGCCTCGCTGCGCAGGGACACCGGCTGGCCGGCGAGGGCGGGGGAGGCGAGGCCGACGCAGCCCAGGGTCATGCAGCCTATGCCGACGAGCCAGACGGCGGCGAGGAACGATCGTCTCATCGCGATGCTCACGTCTTGGCCTGGTTGGCCGTCTGCAACATCTGGTCGGCCGTGGTGATGACCTTGGAGTTCATCTCATAGGCGCGCTGGGCCACGATCAGCGCGCTGATCTCGTTGACCGGATCGACGTTGGACGCCTCCGTGTAGCCCTGCTGGAGGCCGCCGAAACCGACGGAATTGGGCGAGCCGGTCACCGGCTGGCCGGAGGAGCCGCTCTGCAGGAACAGGTTGTCGCCGATCGCCTCCAGCCCCGCCTCGTTGAAGAAGCTGGCCAGCTGCATCTGGCCGACCTGCTGGGTGGCGGGCTGGTTTGGCAGGGTCACCTGCACCTGGCCTGAGGAGGAGATGGTGACGTCGGTGGCGTTCTGCGGGATCGTGATCTGGGGGATGACCTGATAGCCCTCCGACGTCACGATCTGGCCCTGGTCATTGACCGAGAAGTTGCCGGCGCGGGTGTAGGCCGTGTCGCCCGACGGCATCAGCACCTGGTAGTAGCCGCGCCCGTTGATGGCGGTGTCCAGCTTGTTGCCGGTCTGGGTCATCGCGCCCTGGGTCAGGATGCGATAGACGCTGCCGGTCTTCACGCCGGAGCCGAGTTGCACGCCGGTCGGCACCACCGTGCCCGTATCGGAAGACTGGGCGCCCGGGCGCTGCACGTTGTCGTAGATCAGGTCTTCGAACTCGGCGCGCTGGGCCTTGTAGCCCACGGTGTTCATGTTGGCGATGTTGTTGGAGATCACCTCCACATTGGTCTGCTGGGCGGACATGCCCGTGGCGGCGATGCGCAAGGCTCTCATGGTCTGTTTCCGCCCTTATGACGACAGCTTGCCGAGCCCGTCGACCGCGCGGGTCGACAGGTCCTGCGTGCTGAGGATGATGTTCTGCACCCGCTCGTAGGCGCGGGAGATGTCGATCAGCGAGCTGACCTCCACGATCGAATTGACGTTGGACTTCTCCTGGTAGCCCTGGCGGACCACAGCGTCCGGCGCCGCCGTCGCGCCGGCCTGACCGGTGCTGTCGGAGAACTGGTTGTCGCCTTCCTTGGCGAGGGCGGACTTGTCGGCGAAGCGGGTCACTCCGATGCGTCCGACCTTGTTCACCGCTCCGCCCCGCCCGGACTGGGTGATGGAGCCGTCCTTGCCGATGACGGGGGTGGAGGCGGTGGGATCGATGGTGATGGGCGAGCCGCTGGCGTCCAGCACCGGCTCGCCCTTCTGGTCGACGATCTGGTTCTGGGCGTCGGTGCTGAAGCGGCCGTCGCGGGTGTAGCGCGTGCCGCTCGCGGTCTGGACGCTGAAGAAGCCGTCGCCCTCTATGGCGGTGTCGAAGGTGGCGCCGGTCTGCTCGATGGCGCCCTGGCTGAAGTCGCGGGTCGAGCCGTTGTCCAAGACATAGTTGATCGGCGCCCGGCCCAGGCCGACCGACGGGCTTGGGGCGGCGATGGGGTCGGTGAGAACCGACAGATGCTCCACCTTGAAGCCCGCCGTGTCCACATTGGCCATGTTGTTGGCGGCGACGTCGAGCTGGCGCTGCAGGGTGACCTGGCGCGACAGGGCGACGTAGATGGCGTTGTCCATGAGGCCTCCTGCACGGCGACCTTGCAAGCGACGGGCCAGAGCTTTTCCAGGCGGATGCGGCGCTTAGCTGGTTAACGTGGTGTCCACCTGGCCGCTTTCGGCCGGGCAGATGCTGCCGGGCGGCGAAGCTCCGAGTGCGAGGTTCCAACGGAACGTTAACTATGATCGCGTTTCCTGCGGCTCGAACGGCGGGTGACCGCTCGCGAGCTCAGGGCGTCTCGAACCGATGTCGAAGGCCAAGACGGACAAGGCGGCCAAGCCCGAGCCCGAGGCGGACAGCGAAGCCGCCGAAGGCGCGCCCGCGCCTGCGAAGAAGGCCCTGCCGCTCAAGATGATGATCATTGGCGCCGCGGGCGCGCTGGTGGTGCTGGGCGGCGGCGGGACGGCCGCAGTGCTGTTGATGGGCGGTGGCAAGGCGGAGGCGCACAAGCCCGCCCACAAGAAGGCCCCACCGAAAAAGGACGCCGACAAGAAGGACGCCGGCCCCAACCCGATCAGCCAGGGACCGGACGGCGCGGTCTTCTACACAATGCCCGACATGGTGGTGAACATCCAGGCGACCGATGGGCGGCCGACCTATCTCAAGCTCAAGCTGGCCTTCGAGATGGCCGACGAAGACAGCGCCGAGGCGATCACGCCCAACCAGCTGCGGCTGAACGACATGTTCCAGGGCTTCCTGCGCGAGTTGCGCCCCGACGATCTGGCCGGCAGCGAAGGCAGCTATGAACTGCGCCAGGAGATCCAGCGGCGGGTCAATCTGGTGATCGCGCCCTCCAAGGTGAACGCGGTGCTCATCCAGGAAATGCTGGTCCAATAGCCCATGTCGGACGCGTCCCATCCAGACGATGCCGCGGCCTGGGGCCCGGCCGGCGAGCCGCCCGAGCGCGTGCTCAATCAGGATGAGATCGACAGCCTGCTCGGCTTCGAGCTCCACGACGACGACGCCGACGAACGCACCGGCGTGCGCGCCATCATCAACTCGGCCCTCGTCTCCTATGAGCGGCTGCCCATGCTGGAGATCGTCTTCGACCGGCTGGTCCGGCTGATGACCACCAGCCTACGCAACTTCACCTCCGACAATGTGGAGGTGAGCCTGGACAACATCTCCTCCATCCGCTTCGGCGACTATCTCAACTCCATTCCCATGCCGGCGATCCTGGCGGTGTTCCGGGCGGAGGAGCTGGACAACTACGGTCTGCTGACCGTGGACTCCAACCTGATCTATTCCATCGTCGACGTGCTGCTGGGCGGGCGGCGGGGCTCCGCGGCCATGCGCATCGAGGGGCGGCCCTACACCACCATCGAGCGCATGCTGGTGCAGCGGCTGGTGGAGGTGGTGCTGGCCGATTGCCAGGGCGCCTTCGAGCCCCTGACCAAGGTCGGCTTCAAGCTCGACCGGCTGGAGACCAATCCGCGCTTCGCCGCCATCGGCCGTCCGGCCAACGCCGCCATCCTGGTCAAGCTGCGCATCGACATGGAGGACCGCGGCGGGAGGGTGGAGCTGCTGCTGCCTTATGCGACGCTGGAGCCGATCCGCAAGATGCTGCTGCAGCAGTTCATGGGCGAGAAGTTCGGCCGCGACCACA
>CAXTEX010000154.1:0-4347 GCA_964243445.1 uncultured Caulobacteraceae bacterium
CCGGCGGTGGGCTCGTCCAGGATCAGGATGGGCGGGGAGTGGACCATGGCCTTGGCCACCATCAGCCGCCGCTTCATGCCGCCGGAGAGCTGGCGCACATAGGCGTCGGCCTTGTCGGCGAGCCCCAGGCTGGCCAGGATCTCGTCGGTCTTGCGGTCGGCCTTCTTCACTCCGTAAAAGCCGGCCTGCACCTCCAGCGCCTCCCGCGGGGTGAAGAAGACGTCCGAGACGATCTCCTGGTGCACCACGCCGATGGCGCCGCGCGCGGTCCTGGGCTGGACGTCGATGTCCATGCCCCAGATGCTGACTTGGCCTGAGGTCTTCTTCACCATGCCGGCCAGGATGTTGATGAAGGTGGACTTGCCCGCGCCGTTCGGGCCGAGCAGGCCGAACATCGAGCCCCGCGGGATCGCCAGGTCGATGCCCCGCAGGGCCGTCTTCTCCGGCGTCATGCGGGTGGCGGGATAGGTCTTCACCAAGCCTTTGGCCTGGATGGCGAACTCGGGGGCGTCGGAGGGTACGGTCATGCAGGGGTCGGGCGGGCCTCGGCGACGGCTTGGCGTTCGTTGACGCCCCTCATCGCCGCGCTTAGGTAGGCTGCCCTCACCGCCCTGCCAAGCCGGAGCGCCCGCGCCCATGTCCCTGCCCTCCCCCATCCAGGTCGTGGCGCCTGAGCCGCCGGAGGTGATCGAGGTCAGCGAGCATCGGGTGTTCTGCGACGGCGGCGGCGGCGCGCTTGGCCATCCGCGGGTCTATATGGAGATGGGCGTGCGCGGCTTTGTCGAATGCGGGTACTGCGACCGGCGCTTCGTGCTGGCCGGCCATTCGACCCCCGAAAGCGAGCGCTTCGATCCCGCCGCCTATGATGCGGGCGACACGCCGAAGGCCTGAGCCTCCCCGCGCTGTCAGGCCTGGAAGGCTAGTACGGCGCGGGCTCCCCGGTGGGTCGGGTCGTATTCGACCTTGGAGTTCAGGCTTCGCGCCATGGCAGCGATCACCCGCTGGCCGAGGCCCGTGCCTCTTGCATCGTCCTTACCGTCCATGCCCTGGCCGTCGTCCTCCACCACCAGACGCAGACGGTCGGCGGGCTCGGCCTGGAAGTTCACCCGCACCTCGCCCTGCTGGCCGGCGGGATAGGCGTATTTGAAGGCGTTGGTGACCAGTTCGGCCACCACCACCCCCAGCGAGACCGCCTTGTCGGGGTTGAGCAGGATGGGCTCGGCGGACAGGCGGATGGCGTGCTCGCCCCCGGCGGCGGCCGCCAGCGACTGCTGCAGCTCGCCCACCAGGCCGGCGAGGTATTCCTCCATATCCACGTTCTGCACGTCGTCGGAGGTGTAGAGCCGGCGGTGGACCTGCATGACCGCGGCGATGCGGGCCTGGGTGTCGCGGAGCGCCGCCCGCGCGGCCTCGTCCTCCAGCGCCCCGGCCTGCAGGTGGACCAGGGACGCGATCAGCTGGAGTGAATTGGCCACCCGATGGTTGACTTCGCGCAGCAGCGCCGCCTGGCGTGCGACCACGGCCTCCAGCTGGGTGTTGGCGAGACCCAGCGCCTGCTCGGCCGCGTCCCGCTCCCGCCGCAGTCGCACTCCGCCCATGGCCTGGTTCAGCGCGCTGGCGAGCAGGTCCTGGAAGTCGTCGGCCGTGGTTTTGACCACATAGTCAGCCGCACCCGCCTTGAGCGCCGCCACGGCAAGCCGGCTCTCGTCCGAACCGGTGACATAGACCACGGGTGGCGGCGAGGGCAGCGCCAGCAGGCGCTCCAGGGTGACCAGCCCGTCTTGCACCGGCATGTAGTGGTCGACGGCCACAACGTCGAACGGCGTCTCCGCAGCCAGGCGCACGCCCTCGCTTCCGTCGGTGCAGGTGGTCACCGCAAAATCACGCCGCTCCATGCCGCGCGCCAGCAGGCGGCAGAGCCCTTCGTCGTCGTCGATGTAGAGCAGCCGCGGCCGCCCTGGAGCGGCCTGGACGGATGTCACGCTTGCGCCTCCGGCACCTGGATCACCGACAGGAACAGTCCGAGCTGACGGATGGCGTCGGCGAAGGACTCATAGTCCACGGGCTTGGTGACATAGACGTTGCAGCCCAGGTCGTAGCAGCGCTGGATCTCCGTCTTGTCGTCGGTCGTGGTGAGCACCACCACCGGCGTCCGCTTCAGCTTGGGCGCCGACTTGATCTTGGCCAAGATGTCGGTGCCGCTCATGTCGGGCAGGTTCAGGTCGAGCAGGATCAAGGCCGGCCCGTTCAGGTTGGGACCATCCTGGCCGTTGAACAGGTATTCAAGCGCCGAGGTGCCGTCGAGGAAGTGGTGGACGTGGTTGGATATGCCCGCCCGGCGGATGTTGCGTTCGATGAGGCGGGCGTGGCCTTCGTCGTCTTCCACCATGACGATGGTCACCGGATGATGTGAGGTCACAAACGCTCCTAGGCGGCCGTCAAGGTCCGCGGCAGACAGATGCGGAATGTCGCGCCCCGGTCAAGTTCGGAGTCCACCGTGATCGTCCCGCCAAGCCGGTAGACCAGCGCGCGGACGTGGGCGAGCCCGATGCCCTCGCCCGGCTGGTCCTGGGCGCCGGCGCGGCGGAACAGCTCGAACACGCGCTCGTGGTCCTTGGGATCGATGCCGCGCCCGTTGTCCTCCACCTCATAGGTGCGCATGGCTCCCTCGATCCGGCCGCGGATGCGGATGGCGCCGGCTCTTCCGGGCTTGAGATACTTCAGGGCGTTCTCCACCACATTGCTGAACACCTGCTCCACCGCGAGCCGGTCGTTCACCAGATCAGGCAGGACGCCGTCCACCTGAACGGTGGCGCCGCGGGCGTCGGCCTGCTGGCGCAGCGACGCAATAACGCTTTCCATCAACGCGCTCATGGCCACCGGCTCCGGCGTGAGGTTGCGTCGCCCCTCGCGGGAGAGCCGCAGGATGGCGTTGATCAGCCGGTCCATCTTCTGGGTGGAGGAGCGTATGAAGCTGATCGACTCCGGCAGATCGAGCTCCACCGCATCCGTCGCGCCGCGGCTGAGCAGCTGGGGCGCCTCCGCCTTCAGGCGCGCGATCAGCTCCCGCAGCGGCTTGGCCGCCGTCTCCAGCTCGCTGGTGAAACCCATTACGTTCACCAGGGGCGAGCGGAGGTCGTGGCTGACGATGTAGGCGAAGCGCTGGATCTCCTCGTTGGCGCGGGTGAGGTCGGCGGTGCGGCGGGCCACCTCCCCCTCCAGGCCGACGTTCAGCTCCTTCAACGCCACTTCCGAGCGGCCAAGGTCGGCGGCGTAGCGCCGCATGAGCAGGAAGGCGCCGACCGCCAGCAGCGCCAGCATGACCGACGATGCCAACACCACGGTGAGCAGGTCGCCGGCGTCGTCCGCCTGGGCCTGGGTGCGGATCGACAGCAGCCGACCCTCTTCGGCCCTCATCGCCTGCAGCAAGTCGCGCAGTTGGGTCAGCGTGCCCTGGTCTTCACGGACGAGCATCGCCGGATCCACGGCATTCCGGCCAGCGCTCATCGCCTCCAGCGAACTGCTCTGCTCCTCCAGCTTGCGGCGCAGCAGCGCTTCGAGCCGCCGGTAGGCCGCCTGCTGTTGGGGGTTGTCGCGGGTGAGCGCCTGGAAGCGCTCGGCTAGGCGAGGCAGATCGGTGGCGGCTTCATGATAGGTCGACAGATAGTAGGCGTCCCGGGTGATCAGATATCCTCTACGCGCGGCCTCGGTGCGGGATAGGGCGACGCGCATGTCGGCAATCAGGGTCTGGACCTGATAGGTGTGGTTCACCCACCGGGTCGAATCCTCGCTGTTGGACACCAGCAGCATCGTCGCCCCGGAGGCGCCCAGCAGCACGACGATGGCCAGGGCCACCGCCCCGATCAACAGACGGCGGAACAGCAGGGCGCCCGCGGCGTCGGCGTCGAGCTCGCTCAACGGCCTGACGCCTTCACTTCACCTCGGAAGGCAGCTGCAGGTCGCAGACGGAGAAGTCGGCGCCCTTCTCATCGCGGTCCCGGGCCAGCAGCGCCGCGAACGCCGGCTTGGTGGGATCGAGCACGCGGACGCGCAGGGTCTCGCCGGGAGGAAGGTCGTCGGCCAGGCGAAGGCGGGTGATGCGATCCTGGGGCTGGGCGACGGGCTCGCCGGACTTGATGGCGTGGACCACGTCCTGGCCAGAGATCACGCGCCCAAAGCCCGTGTAGCGCTTCTCCAGCGAAGGATAGGCCGCGCGCATGAGGAAGAACTGACTGTTGCCGGAGTCAGGGCCCGCCGCGCGGGCGAAGCCGAGCACGCCCGGGCAGAACACGGGCCAGGCCGTCGCCTTGCCGTCGGCGGTGATGGCCATGATGGCGTCGGGCTGGC
>CAXTEX010000155.1:0-4320 GCA_964243445.1 uncultured Caulobacteraceae bacterium
TCCGCATCCCGCTGAACGAGAGCCAGGACGAACACTCCCAGATCGAGGAGTTCATCCGCGCCTACAACGGCGAGGGCATCCAGCACCTGGCGCTGACCACCCCCGACATCTTCGAGACGGTGGAGAAGCTGCGCGCCCGCGGCGTCACCCTGCAGGACACCATCGAGACCTACTATGAGCTGGTGGACAAGCGCGTGCCCGGCCACGGCGAGGACGTGGAGCGGCTGCGCCGTAACCGCATCCTGATCGACGGCAATGTCGGCGAGGAGGGCCTGCTGCTGCAGATCTTCACCGAGAACCTGTTCGGCCCGATCTTCTTCGAGATCATCCAGAGGAAGGGCAACGAGGGCTTCGGCGCCGGCAATTTCCAGGCCCTGTTCGAGTCCATCGAGCTCGACCAGATCCGACGTGGCGTGATCAAGGCGGACGCCTGAGGGAGACCGGGCCGATGACGATCCAGCCTTCTGAAGCCGGCTTCGTCGCCGCCGCATCGACGTCGCTGGAGCCGGCCATGATCCCCGGTTTCGCCAACCACGTCAGCACCGAGGCGGTCCCAGGCGCCCTGCCGATCGGCCAGAACTCGCCCCAGCGGCCGCCGTTCGGCCTCTACGCCGAGCAACTCTCCGGCACGGCCTTTACTGCGCCGCGCCACGAGAACCGCCGCTCCTGGCTCTACCGCCTGCGCCCCGCGGCCAGCCACCCGCCCTTCCAGCCCTTTGCGCGCGCGACCCTGCTGCGCACCGCCCCCTTCGAGGAGGCGCCGCCGACGCCCAACCGCCTGCGCTGGGACCCGCTCACCGCACCCGCGGCGCCCTGCGACTTCGTCGACGGGCTGGTGACCTACTGCGGCGCGGGCGACGTCAACGCCGGCTCCGGCGTCGGCGTGCACCTCTACGCCGCCGACCGCTCCATGGACGCCCGCGCCTTCCAGAACTCCGACGGCGAGATGCTGATCGTGCCGCAGCAGGGCCGCCTGAGGCTGGTCACCGAGCTCGGCGTGCTGCTGGTCGAGCCGCAACAGGTCGCCGTCATCCCCCGCGGCGTGCGTCTGCGCGTCGAGCTGCCGGACGGGGCGGCGCGGGGCTATGTCTGCGAGAACTACGGCGCCCTGCTGCGCCTGCCCGACCTAGGCCCCATCGGCGCCAACGGCCTGGCCAATCCGCGCGATTTTGAGACCTGCAGCGCCGCCTTCGAGGACGTGGAGGGCGCCGTCGAGCTGGTGCAGAAGTTTCAGGGGTCGCTCTGGACCACCACGCTGGACCACAGCCCCTTCGACGTTGTGGCCTGGCACGGGAACCTGGCGCCCTACCGCTATGACCTGCGCCGCTTCAGCACCATCAACACGGTCAGCTTCGACCATCCCGACCCCTCGATCTTCACGGTGCTGACCTCGCCGTCGGACACGCCGGGCGTGGCCAACCTGGACTTCGTCATCTTCCCGCCCCGCTGGATGGTGGCCGAGCACACCTTCCGACCGCCCTGGTTCCACAGGAACGTGATGAGCGAGTTCATGGGCCTGGTGCAGGGCGCCTACGACGCCAAGGCCGGCGGGTTCGCGCCGGGCGGGGCCAGCCTGCACAACACCATGAACGGCCACGGCCCAGACCGGGCGAGCTGGGACGCCGCCAGCCGCGCCGAGCTGAAGCCCCACCGCATCGCCGACACCATGGCCTTCATGTTCGAGAGCCGCCGGGCGCTGCGCCCCACCGCCTGGGCAATGTCGACGCCGCTGATGCAGCTCGACTACGACGACTGCTGGGCCGACTTCCCCAAGGCGCAGGTGGGATAGGCGTTCGTGCGCGCTTCGAGACAGGCTCCCCCGGAGTCTTCCTCAGCATGACGAAGAGGGGAGCGATCGCGCCAACCTCGTCATCCTGAGGAGCCTTCGCAGAGGGCGTCTCGAAGCACCACGTCCTCGTCCGCAAAGGTCTAGCTCATGAGCCTGCCGCCCGTCGACGAGACCCACGATCCCGCCCGCACCAGCTGGGTCGCCTCCGCGCAGGGCCACGCCGACTTCCCGATCCAGAACCTGCCGCTCGGCGTGTTCGAGGCCGACGGGCGGGGTGGTCCAGGCGTGGCGATCGGCGATCAGGTGCTGGACCTCTGCGCGGCCGCCGTGGCTGGGCTGCTCCCTCCAGCCGCCGCAGGCGTCCTGCAAGGCGAGACGCTGAACGCCCTGTTCGCCCTGCCCCCGGCCGAGCGGCTGGACCTGCGTCGCCGCCTCTCCGATCTGCTCAGCGATCAGCGCCATCGGGCGGCCCTGGAGCCGCTGCTCAGGCCGGCGGCGAGCCTGTCGATGCGGCTGCCCTGCGCCATCGGCGACTACACCGACTTCTATGTCGGCATCCATCACGCCACCAACGTCGGCCGCCAGTTCCGCCCCGACACGCCGCTGCTGCCCAACTACAAGCACGTGCCCATCGGCTATCACGGCCGCGCCTCCTCGGTGCGCCCGTCCGGAACGCCGGTCGTGCGGCCGAACGGCCAGCGCAAGCAAGCGAGCGACGACGCGCCCGACTTCGGCCCGTCGCGCCGGCTCGACTACGAGCAGGAGCTCGGCGTGTGGATCGGGCCGGCCAACGCCCTGGGCGAGCCGATCCCGATCGGGCGCGCGGCCGAACACATCGCCGGCCTCTGCCTGCTCAACGACTGGTCCGCCCGCGACCTTCAGGCGTGGGAGTACCAGCCGCTCGGCCCCTTCCTGGGCAAGAGCTTCCTGACCTCGGTCTCGCCCTGGGTGGTCACGGCGGAGGCCCTGGCGCCGTTCCGCATCGCCCAGCCGCCCCGGCCCGTCGGCGAACCTCGCCCGCTGGACTACCTCTGGGACGACGCCGACCAGAGGGCGGGCGCGCTGAACCTGACGCTGGAGACCCGCCTGACCACCGCCGCCATGCGGACTACGGGGATGGCGGCCCATCCGCTGAGCCGCAGCCCGGCGTCCGCCATGTATTGGACGCTGGCCCAGATCGTCGCCCACCACGCCTCCAACGGCTGCAACCTGAACCCCGGCGACCTGCTGGGCACCGGCACCCTGTCCAGCCCCGACGATGACGGCCTGGGCAGTCTGCTGGAGATCAGCCGCGGCGGCGCCCGGCCGCTGAGCCTGCCCAACGGCGAGACCCGCGCCTTCCTGGAGGACGGCGACGAGGTCATCCTCACCGCCCGGGCGCACGCCGAAGGCTTCGTCTCCATCGGGTTCGGATGCTGCGGCGGGATCGTGGCGCCGGCGCCCAGACCCGCCGGCTAACGCCTCTCGGCCTTGGCGACCTGGGCGCGCAGGGCCGCCTCGACGCTGGCGGCCGAGCAGGGCTTGCTCAGCCTCACCTGGTCCTGCAGCGGCTCAGGGATGTTGGGCAGGTCGGCGTAGCCCGTGCAGAACACCATGGGCACGCCCATGCCCCGCAGCTTCTCGGCCACCGGGAAGATCATCTCGCCACGCACGTTCACGTCGAGCACGGCGGCGTCCACCTCGGCCGACTCCAACGCTTCGAGCGCCTGGGTCACGCGGGAGAAGGGGCCGACGACTTGGCAGCCCAGGTCCTCCAGCGTGGCCTCCATCTCCGCGGCGATGAGCATTTCGTCCTCGACGACGAGAACCTTCAGACCTTCGAGCTGCGTCATGACCTGTGGGATCGCCGCACCTGCTGCTCAGTCGTCGTCGCCGAAACGCGCTTGCACCCTGCCCGGGCGTCCGGTTGGAAGGAGAAGACGCGTCAACCGGAGATACGTTCACCCGCCCAGATGGACGCGGCTCTGGATCAGGCTGAGCGCCAGCCGCTCGGTGGCCGCGCCGCCGAAATCCGCGCCGCCCGCATTGCACACCGCGATCACGGCGAGGTCCTTGGCCGGACCGACCTGGACATTGGCTGACCAGTAGCCGCTGGAGGTCGCAGCCGACAGCACCGGGCCGCCCGCCCAGCTCCGCTCCGCCGCCCGCAGCCAGCCCAGCGCCGGGCCGGACGGCTCCCCGCTGATCGGCGTGACCAGGCGGGCGATGGTCTTAGGGTCCGCATAGTCCCCGCCCCCGGTGAGAAACAGCCGCACGAAGCGGGCGTAGTCGGGCAGCGACAGGTGCACCCGGCTGGCGGGACCGAATACCGGCGGATCGTCCGCCTCGGCCGCCGGATTGACCTGCAGGGTGTGGGCGGCGTCGAGCCGGGCGTGGCCCCAGGGCTCAGGGCCTGTCGGCGCCCCAAAACCCGCGCTGTCCAGCCCCAGCGGGCTGAACAGCTCCGCGGCGATGCAGGCCTCCCAGGTCAGCTTGCTGGCCCGCTCGATGGCCGCGCCCACCACCACATAGCCGGCGTTGGAGAAGGCGTA
>CAXTEX010000156.1:0-4180 GCA_964243445.1 uncultured Caulobacteraceae bacterium
CAGGTCGATGTTGCGGAGCGCGGTCGTCTCCACCTCGTCGGAGCGGTAGAGGCGGTTCACGTCGGACAGGGTCAGCATGGCGCGGCTCCTCGGGTTCAGTGGATGATGAGGTGGTTCAGCTTGTCGAAGCCGGCGTAGCTGGACACCACCACCCGCTCGCCGGGACGCAGTCCCGAGGTGATCTCCACCCGCTCGGGGTTCCGCCGCCCAACGCCCATGGGCCGGCGGTCGGCGCGGCGGCCGTCCGCGGCCAGCACGAAGGCGGACGACCCGCCGCCGCCTTCCAGCCAGCCGCTGTTGGGCAGCACGAGCGCCTGTCTGGTGTCGCCCAGCGTGATGCGGATGTCGGCACCCTCGCCCCGGCGCAGGTCCGCAGGCGTGGCGCCCTTGAAGGTCAGCTCGACCCGAAAGCGCCCCTCGGTCACCTGGGGCAGCACGCGGCTGACCACGAGCGCCACATCGGCGCCGTCGAGGTCGGCGATGGCGGCCTCGCCCGGCTGCACCCGGCCGAGGTAGAATTCGTCCACGTCGGCGGTCAGCTTGTAGGCGCCTTCGGAGTCGATCTGGCCCGCGGGATCGCCGAGCTTCAGCGCCTGGCCGGGCTGGAGCTGGAAGTCGGTCAGCCGGCCGGCGACGGGGGCGCGGATGACCAGGGCGTCCAGGCTGGCCTGGACCACCGCCAGGCTCTGGCGCAGCCCCGCGCCGGTGCGGGTGATCTCCGCCCCCTGGACGCCGGCCAGGCTCGCCTGCTCGCGCTGGCCGGCCTTGAGTTCGGCCAGGCGCGATCGGTCGTAGGCCAAGGTGTCGGCGAAGGTCTTCAGTTCGGCGTCGGAAACGATGTCCTTGTCGTGCAGCTGGCGGCGCACGTCGTAGTCGTGTTCGGCCTTCAGCAGGTCGAAGGCGGCCTGGGAGACCTGGCCCTGCGCGTCCAGCGCGTTCTTCTCCAGCGCCAGGGACTGGCCGCTGGCCTCGCCCAGACGGCCGGCGATGTCGGCCTCCTTGGAGGTGACGTCGAGCTTCATCTGCGGATTGGTCAGGGTGGCGAGCGCTGCGCCCGCACCCACCTGCGCGCCGTCCAGCGCCAGCACCTTGTCCACCTGCCCGCCGGCGACCGCGGTGACGAAGACGGTGTGCAGCGGAGCCACCGCGCCGCGCACGGGCAGGTAGTCCTGGAACGGCGCGGTCTCCGCCGTGGCGACGACGATGTCCGACGCCTTGACGCTGAGGCTGCCGGGCGGAGGCAGCAGGCGCACGGCGAAGACGCCGATGGTCAGGACGGCCACGCCGCCGCCCGCCGCCAGGGCCAGCCGCAAGCGCCGTCGACCCGGCCGCTCGATGCGGCGGTCCATGCTGGCCGGTCCGCCTGCCGTCGTCCGCGCGGTCTCCTGGGCAGGAGCGATGTCTAAGGGTTCGGCCATGGCTGCCAGCAGACTAGCCCGACCGCGGCCCATAGCTAAACGGCTGTTCTGGCTGGAATAATCGGCTTACGAGACGTTCACGTGTCCGCTTTGCGGCCAAGGTGTACGGTTCCGGACATGGCCTTCGCCCTGTCAAGCCTCGATCCGCCGACGGAGCCGTCCGCGCCAGCGTCGGGCCGGGTGCTGTTCGTCGACGACGACGCCGATGTGCTGAAGGCGGCCACGCTGCTGCTCGGCCGCCATGGTCTGACCGTGAGCGGCGCGAGCGACCCGGCCCAGGCGCGTCGGCTGCTGGCGGCCGAGCCCGCCGACGTGGTCCTGCTCGACCTGAACTTCTCCCGCGGCGCCAGCTCGGGCGAGGAGGGATTCCGCTGCCTGGCCGAGCTGCTGGCCGACGATCCGCAGGCGGTGGTCGTCGTGGTCACCGCCCACAGCGGGGTGAGCGTGGCGGTGCGGGCCATGCAGGCGGGCGCCAGCGACTTCGTCACCAAGCCCTGGAACAATGCGCGACTGACGGCCACGGTGCAGGGTGCGCTGGCGCTCCGCCGCCGCCGCACGCCCGCCCTGGCTGAAGGGACGCCGGTCGAGCCGATGATCCTCGGCGACAGCCCGGCGATGCAGCGGGTACGCGCCCGGGTCGTCCGCGCCGCGCCCACCTCGGCTTCCGTGATGGTGCTGGGGGAGCCGGGCTCGGGCAAGAGCCTGGTCGCGCGTCGGCTGCACCTGGGCTCGACCCGCGCCGCCGCACCGTTGGTGACCGTAGACTTCTCAGGCCTCTCGCTCGACGAGGCCGAGCGGGTCCTGTTCGGGGACGGCGCCGGCCGCGGGGCAGGCGTGCTGGATCAGGCGCGCGGCGGCACCCTGGTGCTGGACGAGGCGGGCGAGTGGCCGCCGGCCCTGCAGCCGCGATGGCTTTCAGCCCTGGACCGCGCAGGGAGCGAGGCGCCGCGGCTGGTGTCCACCACCCGCCGGCGGCGCGACGCCCTGCAGGGACGCGGCGGCCTCAGCGACGCCCTGGCCGAGCGGCTGAACACGATCGAGATCGCCCTGCCGCCGATGACCGAGCGCAGCGGCGACGCCCTGCTGCTGGCCGAGCACTTCCTGCACGCCTTCGCCCGCCGATACGGCCGACCCCTGCGATCCATGTCGCCGCAGGCGGCGGATGCGGTGCTGGCCTGGCCCTGGCCGGGGAGCGTTCGTGCGCTTCGCCAAGCCATGGAACGCTGCGTGATCTTTGCGGAGGGCGCCGCCTACCAGGTGGCGGACATGGGCCTGGACCGGTTCGCCGCCCTGCCGGGCCGCGGCGAGGATGAGCTGGAGGCGGGGGCGCTGAACCTGCGCAGCTCGGAGAAGGCCCTGGTCGCCGCGGCCTTGAAGCGGCACGGCTTTAACGTCAGCCACGCCGCGCGCGAGCTGGGCCTGACCCGCACCGCGCTCTACCGGCGCATGGCCCGGCATGGGCTCTAGGCTGCGGGTCGCCCGGGCCGCTGCGGCCCAGGCGCTGCTGTTCGGTTGCGGCGTCGGAGCGCTCACGGCGGTGCAGTCGCGCTTGCCCGCCGTCGCGGCGGTGCTGGCGCTCACGGCGGTCTGGATCGGCGCCGGAGCGGCCTGGCGGTCGCGGGCCCGCCCCATCGCGCCGCCGCCAGAGCCCCCGACCCAGGCCGAGCCCGCCCGGCTGCTGGCGAGCCTCTTGGACCAGACGCCGGCTCCTCTGCTGACCCTGGACTTGCAGGGAGTGCTGCGCGCCCGCAACCGGGCGGCGCGCACGCTCTTTCGCACCGACGACCGGGTGCTGGGTGCGCCGGCGGCGCTGCTGGACGCGCTCGAGCGCGCCCCTGCGCCGGGACGGTCGACCGCGGACGTGGGCGAGGGCGGTGCGCGGCGCGCCTACGCCGTCTCGCTGAGCGAACTGCACGCGGCGGGCGGCCCGATGCGGCTGGCCGTGCTGCTCGACATCGAGCCGGAGGTCCGCGCCGCCGAGGCCTCGGCCCTGCGGGAACTGATGCAGGTGCTCAGCCACGAGATCATGAACGCGCTCACCCCGATCGCCTCCCTGGCCGCCACTGCCGAGGAGCTGCTGCAAGAGGACGGAGCGGACGCGAAACGGCAGGCGCGCGAGGCGTTGGGGGTGCTGGCCCGTCGCGCGGAGGGCCTTGCCCGCTTCGCCGAGAGCTATCGCGCCCTGGCCCGCCTACCGGCGCCGGTGCGCACGCCGGTCTCGCTCTCCCAGTTGGTGGACGAGGCCTCGCGCCTGTTCCGCAGCCGATGGACGTCGCAAGGCGTGGCCCTGGAGGCGAGCGCGCCGCGACCCGACGTGCGCGTCGAGGTGGACGCGGACCAGACCATGCACGCGGTGCTGAACCTGCTGGCCAACGCCGCCGAAGCGGCGCTCGAGGTCGACCGCCGCACGCCCCGCGTGTGGCTCCACGCCGGTGCGGCGCCGGGTGGCGGCGCGGTGCTCCGGGTCGGCGACACCGGCCCGGGGATTGCGGAGACCGAGCGGGAGCATGTGTTCCGGCCCTTCTTCACGACCAAGCCGCAGGGCACGGGCGTGGGCCTGAGTCTCGCCCGCCAGGTCGCCCGCGCCCATGGCGGCGAGCTGACGCTCCTCCCCGCCGAGCGGGACCAGGGCGCGACGTTCGAGCTGCGGCTCTAGGCGCAGGCGGGGCGCGGTCGCGCCGCTAAGCGCGTCGGCCTAGGCCAGGTCCTCCGCCAGGATGGCCATCTCGAACATGAACGAGCCGTCCTCGTCCTCGTCCTGG
>CAXTEX010000157.1:0-4138 GCA_964243445.1 uncultured Caulobacteraceae bacterium
CGGGACGTCACTCTGTTCACGGCAACGCCCATGCCGCCGCGCCCCGCGCACAACGGCGGGCGCGTCGGGACGAAGGGCGTCATATGTAAGACGTGCAATGAGTCACCCCTCCCCCTCGATGGGGGAGGGGCAGGGGTGGGGGTGCAGCGCCGCGGCTTGAGCAAAGAGCCGGCGCGCCGCCTCACGCGCCTTTCCGCAACCGCGGAGCTTACACCCCCATCCCTGCCCTTCCCCCATCGAGGGGGAAGGGGCCTTCCTAACGTCCAGCCCCGAGTTTGACGCGCCGCAGGCCGTCGACCGATTGCGGAACGTCTCGCGTCCCGACACCTCCCGCTCAGCCGTCGCGCGCAGGGCGAGTCAAGGGCGAAGAGCGGAGCGTCCCTTGACCCGCCCGAGCACGATGGCACGCCACGTCCGCTTGAGGCGCCATGATCAACGAGAAAGAACGACCCTCACCGGACTCCCAAGTCGATGCAGTCGTATCTTGCATCAGGATCAGCCTTTCGTAGGCTTTCAATCAACTCCCAAGCGGCGTCCCAAGATATCTGGTCTGTGAGAATAGTGCGACCGGACGTGAAGGCGTCTTTGGCCACGCACCAGATAGCTAGTCTCGTCAGAACTGCGGATTCGAAGAGTGCATCCGTGAACTTAGGAAACCAGCCTGAGTCCATTCCCATGCTGCGTGTGGAGTCTTGGTCCAGCAGTCCCCATGGACATCGAGGCCCGAAACCTTGTTCGCAGTAACCGATTTCCGTGCTGGATACCGGATCAGATAGGACAATCCAACAAGGCAACAGAGTGTTCGGCAGTCCGTAGTCCCATGGCCTCATGCTCACCGTTGGGGGCGTCAGCAGGCTGGCGACCAAGTTGCAGACCCGCGCATTGCGCAGTGCCTTCATCTCGTCCACAATAGTCTGCGAGAGCGAAGACGGACCGAACGACATTCCTCCAGACTGCCTCAAGCGGCGATGTCTGAAAACCACCCTAAGCCGACGCGCTCGACGTCCGCTTCCTGGATGATCGTATCCGCTCAGCGCTGCAGCGCCTCCGCCGCCTGTGCGCCCATCTCCGCCAGGGCTGCGCGGGCGCGGGGGATCGCGCGGGGGAGGGCGTAGAAGTAGTGGATCATGCCGGGGTGGAGGGTGGCGCTTGCAGGCACGCCGACCGCCTGCAGCCGGTCGGCCAGGGCCAGGGCTTCGTCGCGGAAGGGGTCGCATTCGGCGGCGTGGATCAGGGTCGGGGGCAGGCGGGCGAGGTCCGGCGCGCGCAGCGGCGAGGCGCGGGGGTCCGCCGGATCGGCGCCTCGGAGGTGGTCCTCGATGTCGGCGGCCAGGCGGTCGGCGCTGAGGAAGTGGCCGCGGGCGAACGCGGCGCGCGAGCCGTCCGTGCGGGGCAGGTCCAGTATGGGGCAGATCAGCAGCAGCAGCGCCAGCCCCGCCGCCCGCGGGTCAAGTGCTGCGGCGGCGGCGAGATTGCCCCCGGCCGAGTCGCCCGCCAGGCCGATCCGGTCCGCGTCGACGCCGAGGCTCCCCGCGCGTTTCCGCAGCCAGGCGAGGGCGTGCAGCGCATCGTGCATCGGACCGGGGAAGGGGTGCTCGGGCGGGCGGCGGTAATGCAGGGCGAAGACGCTGCAGTCCGCCGCCTGCGCCAGCGCCGCACAGACGCCGGCGTGGGTGTCGAGGTCTCCCGCCACCCAGCCGCCGCCGTGCAGATAGAGCAGGGCCGGTCCCGGACCGTTGATCGCGCCACGCGGCGTGTAGCGACGCATGGCGAGCGTCTCGCCGCCCGGCAGCGGACAGGCGAGGTCCTCGCAGGCGAGGCTCGGGGGTATGGGATCGCCGGCCAGCTCGGCCAGGTCGCGCAGGCTCTGACGGCGTTCGGCGACGCTCGGGATGGCCGCGCCGTCGAGGTCTCCCGCAGCCAGCATGTGCAGCAGGCGCGCCGCATGGGGATCGAGCGCGCTCACGGGATCGGCTTCAGGCGCCGGCGGATCAGGCCAGGCGGGCGAGCAGGCGCGCGATGCTGGCCGCATTCTGGAAGTTGTCCGGCGTCATCTCGCCTTGCGGGATGAACAGGTCGAACTCGCCTTCCACCGCCAGCATCAGGTTGACCATGTCGAGCGAGCTCAGGCCCGCCTGACGCAGGTCGTCGTCAGCGCCTACGGCCGGGCGGCCCTTCTTGGCCAGCATGGTGTCGGTGAGCGCCTGGATGCGCGTCAGACGCTCGTCCTCGCGCGCCTTGACCCTGATCGCCGCCTGCGTCATCGCCGCCTCCATCGCCACCGCTGACATAGGCCCGGCGCGGTAAAGACCAGGTTAGGCGTCCGAGGGCCGTTCCTCATCTCCCCCATGCCGCGCATGGGGGAGTACGGGCGAAGCCCGGGAGGGGGCCGGCCGGCGCAGTCGGTCGGAACGGGGCCGGTCGGAACAGGGCCGGTCGGAACAGGGTAGGTCGGAACGGGGCCGGTCGGACGGGGCCGGAGCTGGCGTGTCTTCCGCGCATCCGCGCGGCCCCTCCGACCCCTTCGGGGCCACCTCCCCATCCCTGATGGGAAGGATCGGTGCACGCCTGGGCGGCGGCGCTAGAACGGGCTGGCACGCTTGTTGAACCCGTCCGCTCGACCGCAGACGGGGCCGATCATGTTGATACAGTTGACGCAGGAAGCCGCAGCTCCCCTCTCCAAGGACCTGATCACCCGGGCTGAGGCCGCCGCCGCTGTGGCCGCCGCCTTCGCCGACGACGTCGACGCCAGCGCCCGCTTCCCCCACGAGGCCATCGCCGCGCTGAAGAACCAGCGGCTGCTCGGCGCCCTGGTCCCCTTAGCGCTGGGCGGCGAGGGCGCTTCCATCGCCACCCTGGCCGAGGTCTGCCACCGGCTGGGCCAGGCCTGCGCCTCCACCGCCATGATCTACGCCATGCACCAGATCAAGGCCGCCTGCCTGGTCAACCATTGCGAGGGCAGCCCCTGGCACCTCGACTTCCTGCGCGAAGCGGCGGCCGGCCAGCTGCTTCTGGCCTCCTCCACCACCGAGGGCCAGGGCGGGGGCGACGTGCGCTCCAGCCTCGCGGCCATCGAACGCTGCAGCGCCGACATCGCCCTGGAGCGGGCGGCGACGGTGATGTCCTACGGCGCGGAGGCGGACGCGGTGGTGACCACCGCCCGCCGCGCGCCCGACGCCGCGCCCTCGGACCAGGTGCTGGTGGTGTTCAGGGCCCGCGACTACAGCCTGACCCGCACCGGCGAGTGGGAGACGCTGGGCATGCGCGGCACCCGAAGCGCCGGCTTTGCTCTCAAGGCGCACGGCCACGAGCTGCAGGTGCTGCCCCAGCCCTATGCGGAAATCCATGCGGAGACCATGACGCCGGTGGCGCACCTGCTGTGGTCCAGCGTCTGGGCCGGGGTGGCGGCGGGCTCGGTTGAGCGGGCGCGGCTGTTCCTGCGCAAGGCGGCCCGCTCCGGCCAGAC
Source organism: uncultured Caulobacteraceae bacterium (assembly GCA_964243445.1). Classification (GTDB taxonomy): domain Bacteria; phylum Pseudomonadota; class Alphaproteobacteria; order Caulobacterales; family Caulobacteraceae; genus CAHJWH01. Next base: position 3,467 of record CAXTEX010000157.1, read on the forward strand.
GCCGCCGGCGGCGGCCCACTTCAACCGGGCGGTGGGCCAGTTGCGGGCGCTGCGCGCGCTCGTCGCCGCCGCGCTGGAGCGCCACGCCGCCGTCGCCGACGACCCCGCCGCGCTGACCGCTTTCGACTTCCAGACCCAGATCACGCTGCTGAAAGTGGAGGCGTCGGAGCTGGCGCTGGCCACGGTGATGAGCGCCATGCGCACCTGCGGCCTGTCCGGCTATCGCAACGACGGGGCGGCGAGCCAGGGACGGGCGCTGCGCGACATCCTGTCGGCCCCGATCATGATCAACAACGACCGCATCCTGGCCAATCTGGGCGCTTCGGCCGTCATGGCCGAGACGCCCCGCGGCCTGTTCGCCTGATCCGTCCAAGCTCGAGGACCCCGTCATGACCCGCCTCGCCGTCCGCCAGGACGATGCCGCTCCCGCAGACCGCCTGAGCGGGCTCGCGGCCGAGCTGTTCCGGCCCATGGGCGCGGACGGCGTCTATGCGCGCACCGGCGCCTATGAGGCGGTGGTGGACGCGCTGGCGGCCCTGATCACCCGCCATCGCGCCCCGACCTGCGAGGTGTTCCGCTTCCCCCCGGTGATGAGCCGGGCGGTGCTGGAGACGTCGGGCTATCTGAAGAGCTTCCCCAACCTGCTCGGCTGCGTCTGCTGCATGGACGGGA
>CAXTEX010000158.1:0-2498 GCA_964243445.1 uncultured Caulobacteraceae bacterium
ACGCAAGAACGCTACCCATTGATCTCTCCGCCCAGCGACGAGGCACACATCATTTTCACGTGACAGGTCCGAGAGCCTAACGGACTGCGGCGGATTGGCCCGTGTGGTGGTCTCGGGCGCTGAGCTCACCGGCGCATCGGCGGTGAAGGCGAGAGACCATACGCCTCTAGCACGCCAAAAGATGCGGCGCACCCCGGATGAGCGTTCCACGCCACGCCGCAGGTAAAGCCTCATCACCACCTAGGCCCCGGCGGTCACGCCGGGGCCGCGGTATGGACAGCGTGATCTGACCCCCGGAGTCTAGTGCCGACGCTCCACATAGGTGAACCGCGGGCGATCCATCCAGTTGGGATGACGTGCCCCGGCCCGGGCGCCGAAGATGGCGGCGACCAGACCCAGGACCATGGCCAGGAAGGTGCCGAAGGCCGCGCTGGCCGTGGCGGCGGCGGCCTTGGTGGCTGCAGCCTGGAGGGCGGCGGCGTCCTCCTGCTGAGCCGTCGCATCGCCCTGCGCTGTGGCGGGAGCTTGGCTCGCGCCGGGATACTGGCCTGTTGCGGGCGGCTGGCCCGACAGGCCGCCATCGCCCTGGCCCAAAGCGGATGGATCAGCCCCGGCCACCATGTCGGCGGTCCGCATCGTCGCATTGCCGATCCCCGCCAGCGCGGAACCCGCGATGAACAGGATCGCCACGGAGGTGACGGCCCACACCGCTATGCCCTGCATCGTACCGCCGTGGTGGTCGGGATTGGCGGTGGAGCGTCCGGCCACCCAGGCGCCGAAGCCCAAGGCGACCAGGTTTGCGATGGCGACCCACAACATGCCGATGACGCCGGAGATCGCAGCGGAATGGGCCGATGGGACGATGGCGACGGCCGCGACGCCGAGCGCTGCGCCCAGGACGTTGAGCATGAAGGCGGTGACCAGGGCGACGACCGCGCCCAGGAAGGTCGACCCCCAAGTCACGAGGGGGTAGGCGTAATGCCGATCCAACGGTCCAACGTCGCTCATCGTTTCGCTCCCTCGCGGCGAACCTTCGCCGTATGCAAGGTCAACGACACGCCGTCCTCACCGTTCCGTGACGGCGGTCCGTGGCGGACCTGTCGGCCGCCCCAAGGATTACTCAGTGATAGGCGGAGCTGACTTCGCGCGCGAGCCGATAGGCGGGCAGATAGCTGTGTTCACGGTCGACCCTGACCCCCACCAGCCAGTAGAACCCCTCCGGGCCGGTGATGGCGAGGGGCAACGACCCGCTGATATGGGCCTGTTCCGAACGCTCAAGCACGGCGCCGTCCGGCGCCTCGAACTGAATGACCACCCCGATCTCCTGTGATGATGCTCCCTAGACGGAGTTATCGACGCGCCGGCAGGGTTAAGAAATCACTGCCGACGGGCCGGCCCGCCATAGGACGGACCGCCTGCCTCAGGCTTAGGCGCCGGGGTGCGTTTCGCCTTCGCCTTGATCGCAAACCGCCGGGCCGCCAGCGCGAGCCCCCTCCGAAACCCGGCAGGTCAGAATCGCTTGGCCATGCCCACATAGCCCTGCACCGCAGGCGTCTGCGGGTTGAGGCCGAGGTTCGTCCCGACGTCGAGCTCGAGGTCGTCGCGCAAGCCGAGCGAAAGCGCCACATCGGCCGAGCACTGGGTGACCACGCCCGCCGGATCCTGGTCCTCCCGGGCGTAGAGCTCGGTGGACAGGGTCAGGTTCTTGGGCAGCGACCAGGTCACGTTGATGATCTCGACGGGGGTGAGGTGCACGCCGCCGCCGAAAACGTCCTTGGAGATGTCGAGCTCGGGGCTGAGATTGACGATGATGGACTTGTTGACGGCCGCCGCCACCGGCAGGATCACCCCGCCCTCCCATGCGCCGTTCCCGATGCCTGACCGGGCGGTGGGGACCTTGACGAAGGGCTCCACGGCGATGGCCAGGGGCCCGCGGTAGTCGCCGAAGAAGTTCTGCTTCAGCCGCACGGTCAGGTCTCCGGGGCCGTAGAGCGTTTGGGACGAAGCCGCGCCAGGCTCGTGGGTGCGCACCTCCTCATAGGGCGCGAGGTTGACCTCAACGTCCGTACGGTCGGCGACGCCCAACTTGAGGGTGGGGTTGGTGAACAGGTAGGTGTCGGTGACCACGCCGCCGCTCCGGTCGTAGGTAGCGTTGAAAAGGTCCGTCTCCAGCTGGAAATGACCCCTGTCCACCGTGCAGGGCAGGGTCGCCTGGGCCGGCCGGTCGGCGCAGAAGGCGCGCAGCTTGGGCTTGTCGGTGGGGATGGAGTCCGCCGAGCCCGGCGAAGCGCCGCCCTGGGGCAGCGCCTGCGGCTGGGGCGGATCCACGTCGGCGGCGAGGCTCGCCAGGGTCCAGCCGCCGGCGGACGCCACGAGCGCGCACGCGGCGGCGGCGAAGCGTGCGGCGCGCGGGCTACGCCGCCTCAAAATATGCCGGCCCACAGGTTGATGGTGAGCGCCACCACCACCGTGTTGAAGGCGAAGGCCAGCAGGCTGTG
>CAXTEX010000158.1:2508-3887 GCA_964243445.1 uncultured Caulobacteraceae bacterium
GCACCGTCCCGATCCGCCGCAGGGTCCGGGAGTCGAACGCGATGTCGGCGGTCTGGGACGCCACCCCGATGATGATGCTGAAATGCAGGAAGTCCCAATAGTCAGGCTCCCCGCCCTCGGGGAACTTCAGGCCGCCGCGGATGGCCGGCGGCTGGGTGTCCGACGCGCTGTAGTATTCGTGGGCGTAGTGCAGGGCGAAGATCAGCTGGGCCACGAACCAGGACGCCGCCACCGTGATGAAGGCGAGCCCCACCCGCGCCACCTTGAACAGCCCATGGTCCGCCTTGGCCAGGGAGAGCTCCACGCCCACGGCGGCCAGGCTGGCGGCGGTGGCGAGCAGGACGAGGCCCAAGATCATGCCCCGTCCGTCGTCCTGGGCGGCGGCCCGCCGCTGGATGTCTCGCCCCTTCTGGCCGGACATGGCCATCAGGCTCGCGGCGATGAACCAGATGCAGGCTGCGTCCCAGGCCAGGATGACCCGCGAACTCGGCTTCAGCGCGTTCGGGACGAAGGCGAGCAACAGGCCCGACACGACGCCCACAGCGATGGCCCCGACCAGGCGCGGCCGCGACGAGAACGGCCCGAGGGGCAGTCTGGAGAGGAGCCCTGTGTCCGACGGCATGCCCGCTCGCGTGCTGAACGCCTGCGCCGTCAAGATTCGGCGTCTAGAATTTCCTGTATGGCGGCTGAACGGGTCGCCACGCCAGCCCAAAGCGCGGCCCTGGGGCAAGCCTCCCCATCGGGAGGATGAGGGCGGGTCTAGTGGGCGCGGGCGATGCGGGCTTCGCGCACGACGCGGGCGAGAAGCGCCTGCGCCGCATCGAGCGAACTGACCAAGCGGGCGCGCCGGCCGCCCATCCGCACTCCAAACTGATCCACCCCGTCGGCGGTCAGCTTCCAGATCTCCATGCCCTCTACAGAAGCAACGCGGGTCGCGGACGGTACGGTCATCCCAGGCTCCTGCGGTGTCTTGTTCGAGATCAAGATACGCCAGAGCGCGCCGGCCGCCCCATCAGCTTTCCGTGAAGCGTTGTGAGGATAGGGTCAGGCGGCCGTAAGCATCCCCTCCAGCCGCCCGCGGATCAGCGCCTCCGCCTCCGACATGATGCGGTCGATCAGGTCCTTCACGGTCGGGATGTCGTGGATCAGGCCCGCCACCATCCCGCACGACCAGCCGCCGGCGTCCATGCGGCCTTCCCTCATGATGGCCGGATAGACGCCGGCGATCTCCTCGGCGATGTCGGCGAACTTCAGCTCAGGCCCCAGCTCGCGTTCCTTCTCCAGCAGGCGTTGGACGGCGGCGTTGTTCAGCACCCGCTCGGTGTTGCGGAGCGGGCGCCTGATCAGGCGGGAGGCGAGTGCCGACGCCGCCACGCTGG
>CAXTEX010000159.1:0-3809 GCA_964243445.1 uncultured Caulobacteraceae bacterium
CCGGGCTCCGCATCCTGCGAGCCCGAGCTCACCAGGCCTGGGCGGATGCCGCCGCGAAGCGGCCTGAGGGGGCTGTACTCAGCCCCTCCCCTGCCCGCTTCGACCCTGCGGCATTTAAGTTGACAGCTCCTGCGCGATGACGATTGATTGGAAAACATGACGCCGGAACGCCGGACCGAACTGGACGCGGTGCAGGACGGCAACGTGGCGCGCGGTCTAGCGCAGCAACTTTGAACTGGTATAAAAGCACTAACGGGCTTAGGTCTTTGCGAGAAGTTTCGCACATTACACTTTGTAGGCCTTCATGAAGCTTTTTAGCAATACGTTCAATAACGCAGCCGGCTTCCCATAGAGATATTCCGCTCGTTTCCTAGGCCCTTCGTACTTGTATCTTTTTGGGCCGATATCGGATCTTCTGCGCAAAACGTATGTAGACGCAAGGTGCAAATCACAGAGACTTGGCGCGGCTCTCACGTTGGTTCGAACCCGCTTTGGTGCAGATATGTGGCCAACCGACGCTGGCGTGTGGATAGGCGCAGACTGGGTCTGGTAGCCGAACCGGGCCGGGTGTAGGCCGGTCGCGGGTTGCTGAGGGCAGCGATGGCGTCCGCTGGGGGTTGCAGAGGGACTGCCGGTGGCGGCGCCTGAGCGGGCGTCCTCCCAGCTTTTCCGCCCGGCCGCCAACACAGTGGCCAGGGTGGTGCTGTTGCTCATCGTGGTGCTGCCGCTGGCGGGGGTGGCGCTGGCCTACACGGTGCGCATGTCGCCCTACTGGACCCAGCAGACCGTGACGCTGGAGCAGCCCGTACCGTTCAGCCACAAGCACCACGTGGGCGATCTGGGCATCGACTGCCGCTACTGCCACACCGGCGTGGAGACCGGCCGCTACGCGGGCCTGCCGCCGAGCTCGACCTGCATGAGCTGCCACTCCCAGATCTGGACCAACGCCAGGCTGCTGGCCCCGGTGCGCCAGAGCTACGCCAACCGGACGCCGATCCGCTGGGCGCGGGTGAACCGGGTGGCCGACTACGTTTACTTCGACCACTCCATCCACGTCGCCAAGGGCGTGCCCTGCTCCGCCTGCCACGGGGCGGTGCACGAGATGGCGCTGATGCGCCAAGCCACGCCGCTGACCATGGGCTGGTGTCTGGACTGCCACCGCAATCCTGACGGTCGGCTGGTGGCCTACGACAAGGAGTACGACACCGCCTGGACCGGCCGCGACGAGTCGCTGGCCGATGCGCGCATGTATCTGGCCCACAGGAAGATCGACGTGGCGCACCTGACGGACTGCTCGGTGTGCCACCGGTGAGCCGCGCCCGCTTCACCCTGTTCGAGGCCAAGGACCGCCCCTTCGCGCCCGCCCCCGGACCCGCTGCGGAGGCCGCAGCCCTCGGTCCAGACCGCCGCCAGGCGCTGGCCCTGCTGTCGTCAGGGATGGCGGCGGCGCTGGCGGCGTGCGGCAAGCCGAACGAGCAGATCGTGCCCTATGTGGCCCAGCCGGTCGGCCTGACGCCCGGGATCGCCCAGCGCTACGCCACCGCCCTGACGCTCGACGGCTACGCGCGAGGCGCCACCGCCATCGCCATGGACGGGCGGCCGATCAAGCTGGAGGGGCTGGCGTCGCACCCCTACAGCCTGGGCTCCACCGACGTGTTCGCCGAGGCGGAGGTCCTGTCGCTCTACGACCCCCAGCGGGCCCGCGCGGTCTCGAACGCCGACGGTCCGTCCTCCTGGCCGGCGCTGCAGGGCGCGCTGTTCCCGCGCCTGGCCCAGCACCGCGCGGCCGGCGGCGCGGGGCTGACGCTGCTGACCGGGCGCACCGTCTCGCCGACCGAGCTGCGGCTGATCGCGGCGCTGCAGCAGCCCATGCCCAAGATGGCCTGGCGGCGCTTCGAGGCCGCCGACGACGATGCGGCCCGCGCCGGCGCCCGCATGGCCTTCGGCCGCCCGCTGGAGACGCTGCCGAGATTGGAGTCGGCGCAGGTGGTGCTCTGCCTGGACGCCGATCCGCTGGGTCCCGGGCCCGAGCAAATCCGCAATGGCCGCGGCTTCATCACCGCCCGCGATCCCGCCAAGCCCGGCTTCTCGCGCTGGTACGCCGCGGAGCCAGGCTGGACGCAGACCGGCGTCAGCGCCGACCACCGGCTGGCGCTGCACACCCACCTGGTCCGCAACCTGGCCCTGGTTATCGCCGCCGACCTCGGCGGACCCGCCGCGACCGTCGCCCTGCCGCCCGAGGCGCTTCGCTTCGCCAAGGCCTGCGCTGACGACCTGCGCGACGCTCGCGGCCGCGCCGTCGTGCTCGCCGGACGGGCTCAGCCGCCGGAGGTGCACGCCCTGGCGCATTGGATGAACGCGCGGCTGCACGCGCCGGTCGACGCCATCACGCCCCTCGACCCTCATCCCGACGACCACCACGCCTCGCTGCAGGCGCTGGTGGCGGACCTGAACGGCGGGCGGGTGCGGACGCTGGTGATCGTCGGCGCCAACCCCGTCTACGACGCGCGGGCGGGGCTGGACGTGGCGGGTGCGATCCGCAAAGCGGGCTTCAGCCTGCACTGCACGGGACAGGAGAACGAGACCTCCGCCGTCTGCGGCTGGCGCGCGCCGCTGTCCCATCCGCTGGAGAGCTGGGGCGACGTGCGGGCGCGCGACGGGACCGCGTCGATCGTCCAGCCGCTGATCCGCGCGCTGCACGACAGCCGCACGCCTGCGCAGGTTCTCGCCATGCTCGCCGGCTCGCCTACGCCCTCGGCCTACGAGCTGGTGCGCCAGACCTGGGCCGGCCAGGCGCCCGTGCCGGCGCAGTTCGGCGACCAAGCCTCCGGCCCCACCCTGACGCCTTCGGGCCAGACCGCACTGGCCCCCGCGGGCGAAGCGCCTTCGCGCCAAGTCCCTGGCGACCTGGCGCCCGCGAGCCTCGCCGCTCAGAACCGCGCGGTGCAGGGCGAGGCGCCGCCGTCGTCGGGCCTCGTCTATGGCGCGGCCACCGACCGGGTCGGCGCGGACCAGGCAACCGCGGCGCTCAGCGGAACGATCTCCGACGAGGCCTGGAAGCGGATGCTGACGACGGGCGTTATCGCCGGCACAGGGTCGCCGTCGGTCCCAATCCCCGCGGCCGCCTTCCCGCACATGACGCCCGTGCCAGCGCCGCAGGGATTCACCCTGGCGCTGGCGCTGGACCCCACTGTCTACGACGGTCGCTACGCCGAAAACGCTTGGCTGCAGGAATGCCCCAAGCCGCTGACCTCGGAGGTCTGGGGCTCGAGCCTCGCCATGTCGCCGGGTGACGCCGAACGGCTGCACCTGGAGGACTTCGACCATGTGAAGCTCAGCGCCGGCGAGGGCAGCGTGACGGCGTCGGTCCGCGTAGTGGCGGGCCAAGCGGATGGGGTAGTGTCGGGCTTCGTGGGCGGCGGCCGCACCCAGGCCGGGCCAATCGGAACCGAGGTCGGCTACGACTTTGCCCCGCTGCGCGCGCAAGGTTCGCCGTGGATTGCGGAGGTCGCGCTAGAGAAAGCGCACGGGCGCGGCGGGCCGCCCTCGTTCCAGTCGCTCTACAAGCTGGAGGGCGAGGCGGCCGACCTCTCGCCGGTGGTGTCCGTCCTCAACCTGCCCGGGCTGAAGGCGCAACCCGTCCAGGCCGCAAGGCTCGACCGTCCGCCGAGCCTGCTGCCGCAGAACCCGGCCGACGACCCGCATCACGAGCCCGCCTGGGCCATGGTGATCGACCAGGCGGCCTGCATCGGCTGCAACGCCTGCGTGGTCTCCTGCCAGGCGGAGAACAACGTGCCGGTGGTGGGGCC
>CAXTEX010000160.1:0-2365 GCA_964243445.1 uncultured Caulobacteraceae bacterium
ACCTTGGTGTCGATCTCGGTGGAGCCCGACAGGATCATGATCGGCGTGTTGATCTTGGACACGCGCAGCTGGCGCAGCACGTCCAGGCCGCTCATGTCGGGCAGGTTGAGGTCGAGCAGGATGAGGTCGTAGTCGTAGATCTTGCCGAGGTCGATGCCCTCTTCGCCCAGATCGGTGGTGTAGATGTTGAAGCCCTCCGACTTCAGCATCAGTTCGATCGACTGCGCCGTGGCGCTGTCGTCCTCGATCAGCAGAACACGCATCGACGTTCTCCAGCCTCGCCAGGGCCAGGGCCGCGCCGGGCGCGCTCTTGCGCGCGCCGGATCGACCCATCCTTCGGTAAGGTTAAGACGCAACTCGCTTAAGAAGAGTTAACGCCCCAACGCCCTGAAGCCAGCATGGGCGATTTGGCACGCCGTCGCAAGCATCGCCGTTAAGCTTTTGATTCAGGAACGAGAAACCGTTCCGGCCCTGCCGCTAAGCGCCGGGCGGGACTCAGATTTTTTCAGCCAGGCGGATCGCGGCGCGACAGCCGGCGCCGATCACCGCCGAGAGTACGGCGTAGCCGGGCGCCTCGCGCGCGCCGCCGGCGATGGCCTGGTCGCGGTGAGCCAGCTCGTCGTCGCGATAGCCCGACAGCTCCCGGGCCAGCTCGGGTTCGCGGTCGCGCAGCTCCTCCACCTGTTCGGCGTAGTGCTGCTCGATGACGCTCTCCACCGCTTCGGTGCAGGCGTGGGCGGCCTTCTCGCCCATCAAGGCGGTGCCGGCCCCCAGCATGAAGCCGGCCAGCCGCCACAGGGGCGTCAGCACCGTCGGCCGCACCCCGCGCGCGGCGAGCAGCCGGTCGAAGGCGGCCAGGTGGACGGCCTCGTGCGCCGCCATCTCCTCCAGGTCGGCGGCGAGGGCGGGCGGCTTGTCCAGGGCGGCGAAGACCGCGCGCTGGCCCTGGTAGATGGCCACGGCCCCAAGTTCGCCGGCGTGGTCGACGCGCAGAATCTCCGCCAGGCGGGCGCGGTCGCCGCCTTGGCCGAGCCGCAGGGGAGGCAGGGCGGGAGAACTCATCGGGGCCGCCTCACGCGTCGCAACGCCACCAGGGTCGCAACCGTCAGCGCAAGCGCGGCGAGAGCGTTCCATCCGGCCATGGACAGGCCCAGCAGTCGCCACGCCGCCTGGTCGCACTGGACCACGTGCACGCTCGCCCCGCTGAGCAGGCGCGCCATGTCGGCGGCGGTGACATGGCTGTGCACGCCCGTGCAGCTCGCCGGGCCCGGCCACCAACGCCACTCCACGCCGGCATGGTAGGCGGCGAGGGCCGTCTCCAGGGCGAACAGCGCCGCCGACAGCCCAAGCAGCCCCCGCGACAGGGCCACCCGCCAGCGCGCCAGGCCGTAGCCGATCAGGCCCTCGTAACCTGTCGCCCAATAGCCCTCGCGCTGATGCAGGCACAGTTCGCAGGGCGGCAGGTGGCCGAAGGTCTCGAAGCCGTGTGCGACCGCCAGCATCACGGCGGACAGGCCGGCGGCCCAAAGCAGCCATACCGGCGCGGTCTGCTTGACGAGCTTGTAGCGCGATTGCCATGCCATGCGCCGCTCTTTAGGGCGGCGCGGCGCGGCGGGGAAGCGTCAGCCGATCAGCTTCACCGCGACCAGGGCCAGCACGACGGCCGCGACCGCCAGCCCCAGCACCAGGACGAGGTGGCGGTCGATCAGGGCCTTGGCCGCCGGATGCTGCAGCAGCGCCGCCTCAAGGAAGAAGCGTGCTCCGCGGGTGGCCAGGGAAGCGGCCACGAACACCGGCGGGCTGAAGTGGGCCAGGCCCGAGGCGATGGTGACCAGCTTGTAGGGGATGGGCGTCAGGCCCTTGATCAGGATCACCCAGAGGCCGAACCTCGCGTACCAGGCCTGGAAGCTCGCCAGACCGCCGCCATGGCCCATCAAGGCCAGCAGCTTGAGCCCGAAGGGCGCCAGGTAGAAGCCGATGGCGTAGCCGAACAGGCCGCCGACGACCGAGCCGAGGGTGCAGACCAGGGCGTAGAGCCAGGCCCGATCGCGCCGCGCCAGCACCATGGGCGCCAGCAGGATGTCCGGTGGAACGGGCAGGAAGGAGCTCTCCGCAAACGAGACGGCCGCGAGCGCCGGCACCGCCCAGGGTCCGCTCGCCAGTCTCAGGGTGCGGTCGTAGAGGGCGCGGAGCATCAGGGGTCCTGGCGGTGCACGGGACGCTGGGCTAGCAGGAAAAGGCGCCCGCCACGAGGGCCGCCTCGCCGCATCGCGTGCGCTCGCTTAGATAGACGGCGTGACGTCTCCCACGCCCGACCCCGATCTCGAAGCCGCCGCCGACGAGGAGATGGAGCGCGCCCTGGACC
>CAXTEX010000160.1:2375-3701 GCA_964243445.1 uncultured Caulobacteraceae bacterium
GACCTCAGCTGGGCGGAGCTGGCGCGGATCGCACCCTGGGGCGACACTTTCGAGGGGTTGTCGCCCGCCAACCGAGCCGTGCTGATGGAGCGCAGCTATCTGTGGGCGGACGCGGTCGGCGGCGATATCCTGTGCGAGGTGGCGGTCTATCCCAACGCTGTGCTCTACGACCACGCCGCGCGCCGCTCGGTCCGCATCCGTCGGCCGGACTAGATGGACGAGAACGATCCGCTCGAGGCGCTGCGTCGCCGCCACGCCCTTCCGGGCGCCTACGAGGGCGTGGTCGAAGCGGTGGCGCGTCCCCTGGCCGGGCGCATCGCCGCCCAACGCGCCGCCACGGGGCGCCCCTTGGTCGTCGGGCTCTGCGGCAGTCAGGGCAGCGGCAAGTCCACCCTGGCCGCCTTCCTCGCCGCGCTGCTGGAGGCTGAGGGCCTGTCGACGGCGGTGATGTCGGTGGACGATCTCTATCTCGACCGCGAGGAGCGCCGGCGCCTGGCCGGGCGGGTGCATGAGCTGCTGGCCACCCGCGGGCCGCCGGGCTCTCACGACGTGACGCTTGGCTTGACTGTGCTCGACGCGCTGACCCGTGAGGATGGCGCCGCCCGCGAGATCGCCCTGCCGCACTTCGACAAGGCCAACGACGCCGCCTTCGACCCGGCCGGCTGGCCGCGGGTGCGCGCCCCGGTCGACGTGGTGCTGTTCGAGGGCTGGTTCGTCGGCGCCCGGCCGCAGCCCACGGCCGATCTCACGGAGTCGGTGAACGCCCTGGAGCGGGAGGAGGACGCCGACGGCGCGTGGCGCCGCCACGTCAACGCCGCGCTTGCCGGCGGCTATCAGGCGCTGTTCGCGCGCATCGACCTGCTCGTGCTGTTGCAGGCGCCCGGGTTCGAGCAGGTCTACGCCTGGCGCGCGCTGCAGGAGGAGAAGCTGGCGGCGGACCTGGAGACGCAGGGACGCCCGGGCAAGGTGATGGACGCCGCCGCGCTCCATCGCTTCATCGCCCATTACGAGCGGCTGACCCGCTGGATCTTGAGCGAGATGCCGCAGCGGGCGGACGTGGTCGTGCGGCTCGGGACCGCCCACGAGGTGCTGGCGGTGACGGGCCTCTAGGAGGCCCTCAGGCGGCGATCATCCGCTCGACCTCGGCCACGATCTCGCGCAGGTGCACGGGCTTGGAAAGGATCTTGGCGCCTTCAGGAGCCCGGGCGCCCGCGGACAGGGCGACCGCTGCGAAGCCGGTGATGAACATGATCCGCTGTCCCGGCTCGCGCGCCGCCGCCTGACGCGCCACCTCGATGCCGTCGACGCCCGGCATGACGATGTCGG
>CAXTEX010000161.1:0-3554 GCA_964243445.1 uncultured Caulobacteraceae bacterium
CTGATGCTGTTCAAGGGCGGCCAGATGGCCTCCATGAAGGTCGGCGCAATGCCGAAGTCCAAAATCCTGGAGTGGCTGGGCGAGGCGGGCGTGTCCGCCTGACCCGCCGGACGACGTCGCCTTCCTGACTCGTTAAGCTTTACAGCCTACGTCTGGGCGTGACGCCTCGGGAGGTTGGTTCGCCGTCTGGCGGCCCGCCCGAAGTGTCATGTCCCGCGTCTGTCATCTCGTCCGGGCGGCCTGATCGTCGGCCGTGCGTCGCAATGGTGAGCAGGAAGGCTGAGGATGCCCACGGTCGAACAGTGCCGCACCCTGGCCGAGGAGGCCGATCGCCTCGCCGGCATCGTGTCCTACGGCCGCGACAAGGTCCGCCTGCGCCAGCAGGCTGAGACGTGGCGGGTGAAGGCGGACGCGCTCGATGCGGAGCGTTGCGTCCGCACCGCTCCAGCCGAGCCCGCCGCCCACAGCCTGGCGGGTTGGCTGCGCCGGCGATGCGGCTGATCCGGTCGCCTCGTCCCCGTCAGTCCGACAGGGCCGTGCGCGCCTAGACGGCGCCGGGCGCGCGGCGAAGGCCGGCGAAGTAGCGCTGCACCTGATCGCCCCAGCCGTAGTGGGTGCTGTTCAGCTGTTCGCGGTCATAGGCCGGCGCGGCGCGGATCTCTTCCTTGCCGACCGACACCACATAGCCTTCCGGCGCACTGTTGTAGGTGAGCAGCGACCAGGGCAGGGGGTGGAACTTCTCCCCGACGCCGAGGAAGCCGCCGGTGGCGCCCAGGACGAATTCGACTTGGCCGGTCGTCTTGTTGACGAACAGCTCCTTCAGCACGCCGAGCTTGTCCCCCGACCGGTCGAACAGCGGCTGACCCGCCAGGGTGTTGGCCGAGACCAAGTGGGCGTCGTCGATGGCGTAACCGGGCGTCATGGCGGGTCTCCAGTCTCGCAGTCGGCGGCGAGGGCGCAGCGTTCCAGGGGTCAAACGCCTGTTGACGGCGCGGGTTCAGCCCGCGCGCCGCCGCCCTGAGATCGGCCGCCTCCGGATCACCCGCGTTCCAGAAACGGCGGCGGAGCGCTGACCCGGCCGGCGTCCGGCGCCCCAGCCGTATTTACGGCCGGCTCATAGGGCGGTATGCGCGCCCATGCGCTTCCTCGCCCCGCTCGCCGCCCTGCTCCTCGCCACCGCCGCCCAGGCGGCCGATCCCGCGACTTCCAGCCCGGCGGCCCAGGCGGCGGCCAGCTACATGGCCGGCGTGTCCAAGCAGTCCGGCGTGGTCGTGACCGGCTCCGGTCTCGCCTACAAGGTGCTGCATCCCGGCCCCGCGGCCGGCGCCCATCCGCGGCTCGGCGACCAGGTGCGGGTGAGCTACGAAGGCCGGCTGGTGAACGGCACGGTATTCGACTCCTCCGATTCCGCAGGCGGCCCAGTGGTGCTCACGGTCGGCCAGCTCGTGCCGGGGTGGGACGAGGCGCTGCAGTTGATGCGCCCCGGCGACGAGTGGACGCTCTACGTGCCGCCTTCGCTCGGCTATGGCGATAGGACGTCCGGGCCGATCCCCGCCGACAGCGTCATGGTGTTCCACCTCCAGCTGTTGTCCACAGTTCCGCCCGCCGGCGGATGATCCGGCGCGAGGCCGCTCGGGCGGCACGCGTCTTGAGGCCCGGCGGCCATGACGCCCTCCGCCGTCGCACTCCGGGACGCCGACGGTCCCCCTAGGTCCAACGCCGTCAGCGCCAGCCAGGCCTGGGCGCGCGCGCTGGAGCTGACCGCCCGCCTGACCGCCGACCCGACCCGCACCCTGGGCGTGGTCCTGGACGAGCTGGGCGAACGCCACGGTCCGGCGCCCGCCATCCTGTCGGCCGAGGACGGCTACAGCTTCGCCGAGCTCGCCGCCCGCACCCGCCGCTACGCCCGCTGGGCGAGCGCGCAGGGCTACGGGCCGGGCGACGTGGTGGCCTTGCTGGCGCCCAACGCCCCGGACTATTTCGCCGCCTGGGTCGGCGTCAGCCGCACCGGCGCGGCGGTGGCGCTGATCAACACCAACCTGGAGGGTCGCGCCCTCGCCCACAGCCTGTCGGCCGCCGGGGCCCGGGCCATCCTGCTCGCGCCCGGGCTGCAGGGCGCCTATGCGGCCGCCGCGGAGCACCTGGACCGCCCGTTGCAGGTGTGGCCGCTGCAGGCGACAGGCGGGCTGGAGCTTTCCGCCCATTCCGACGCGCCGCTGAGCGCGGAGGAGAGCGCCGCCACCCTGTCGGACCGGGCGCTGCTGATCTTCACCTCCGGGACCACCGGCCTGCCCAAGGCCGCCAACGTCAGTCACGCGCGGGTGCTGACCTGGTGCGGCTGGTTCGCCGGCATGATGGACGCAGGACCCCACGACCGGCTCTACGACTGCCTGCCCATGTACCACAGCGTCGGCGGCGTGGTGGCGGTCGGCGGCGTGCTGCTGCAGGGCGGCTCGGTGTTCGTGCGCGAGCGCTTTTCCGCCCGCGCCTTCTGGGACGAGGTCGCGGCCTACGACTGCACCCTGTTCCAGTATATCGGCGAGCTTTGCCGCTTCCTCCTCAACGCGCCGCCGCATCCGCTGGAGCGCGCCCACCGGCTGCGGCTGGCCTGCGGCAACGGCCTGCGCGAGGAGGTCTGGCGCGCCTTCCAGGATCGCTTCGCCATCCCCCGCGTGCTGGAGTTCTACGCCGCGACCGAAGGCAGCTTCTCGCTCTACAATGTCGAGGGTCGGCCGGGGGCCATCGGCCGAGTGCCCCCCTTCCTGGCCCACCGCTTCCCCGCCGCCCTGGTGCGCCATGACGCGGAGAGCGGCCTGCCGGCCCGCGACGCCGAGGGCCGCTGCCAGCGCTGCGCGCCGGACGAGGTGGGCGAGGCCATCGGACGCATCGCCGATCAGCGCTCGGGCGCCGCCAACCGGTTCGAGGGCTACACGAGCGTAGCCGACAGCGAGCGCAAGGTGCTGCGCGACGTGTTCGCCCCCGGCGACGCCTGGTTTCGCACCGGCGACCTGATGCGCCGCGACGCCGCCGGCTTCTTCTACTTCGTCGACCGGATCGGCGACACCTTCCGCTGGAGGGGCGAGAACGTCTCCACCGCCGAGGTCGCGGGCGTACTCGCCGCCTGCCCGGGCGTGAGCGCCGCCGCGGTCTACGGCGTCGCGCTGCCGGGCTGCGAGGGCCGCGCCGGCATGGCGGCGCTGGCGACGGGGGAGGGGTTCGACCTGGCGCAGCTGCACGCCCACGTCGCCGCCGCCCTGCCGCCCTACGCCCGTCCGGTCCTGCTGCGCATGTGCAAGGCCTTGCCGGCCACCGAGACCTTCAAGCTGAAGACCGCGGCCCTGGCGGCGGAGGGCTTCGCCGGCTCGGCGACCGACCCGCTCCACCTCCTGCAGGACGACGCCTATCGCCCGCTGACCCCGCGCCTCCACGCCGACCTCCTGGCCGGCCGCCTTCGGCTGTAGCGGAGGCCACCCCCAAACGCATCCGGCCGCGCTCGTCCTGAGCGCGGCTTTGGCGGGATGGAGTCGTCCCTGCGTGGGGCGAACGCATGTCAA
>CAXTEX010000162.1:0-3491 GCA_964243445.1 uncultured Caulobacteraceae bacterium
CGCACTTGACTGGGGGTCAAGGGGTCGCAGGTTCGAATCCTGTCGCTCCGACCATGCTGCGAGAAGCGCAGCCTTTGTTCCACGCCCTTGCCCTTAGAGCAGCTTCCCAGGGCTTGGCCGCTTGGAAGTATGATCAAGCGGTCCTGGTCAACGTGAGATGTAACGGCCGGGCGTGGCGCCGAACTGCCGGCTGAATGCGGCGATGAAGGCCGCGATGCTTTGGTAACCACACTCCAGCGCCGTCTCGGTGACGCTCGCACCCGCGGAAAGCTGATCGATGGCGTGGAGCAGGCGCGCCTTCTGCCGCCACGCTTCAAGCGTCAGTCCGGTCTCTCGGGGGAAGAGCCGCTGGAGTGTCCTGAGGCTGGCGCCAACCTCAGCCGCTCGCTGGCCGAGCTCGCGGCCGTCGGCCGGATGGAGTTGAAGACACTCCGCCAGGCGCAGCGCTCGACCGTCTCGGGGGAGAGGCAGTGCAAGGTCCTGCGGCCTTGCTTGAAGGAGCAGGTCGACGAGGAGGCCGGCGAGACGGTCGTGCTCGGGTTGTTGCGGCGTCAGCATTCCGATCTTGAGGATGTGCAAGATGAGTTCGCGGAGCAGCGGGGCGACCTCCAGGACGGTGGCTGTCCGCGGAAGCGCCGCCGCCCGCTCGAGGGCGATATAGAGCGTGCGCATGGCCACCTCGCCGCTGATGACGATGCTGTGGCGCAGGCCCGCGGGCAGCCAGATCGCCCGTGTCGACGGGATCAACCAGACGGCGGCCTCGGTCCTCACCCGCATCATCCCGGAGCTTGCGAACACCAGCTGCCCCCACGGATGCTGGTGCCAACCCACCAGCGCCCCGGTCCGATAGGTCGCCGCCAGCGAGCGGATGTCGAAGCCGTCGCCTCCGGGGCTCAATCGAATACGCCGGCGTCGTATTGCATCGCGCCCACGAGATTGCCCTCGCTGTCCTGGAAGTAGATCAGCTCGCCTACGCCTTCGATGCGGTACGGCTGCATGACGATCTTGCCGCCGCTGGTCTCGACCGCCGCCATGGTCGCCTTGAGATCGTCCACGCCGAAGCTGGTTTCGAAACTGGCCGCATGCACGTTTGCAACGATCGTCCGACGCTCCTGCAGCGCACCGATCAGCCCTGATCCGGCGTTCTTGACCTGATAGAAGTTGGGCGGTCCCCATGGATCAAACGTCCACCCGAAGACGCCTTCATAGAAGCGCTTGGCCCGGGCGACGTCGTCGGCGTTGATAGCGAAGTGGCGAAAGGTTGCAGGCACGGCGGCTCTCCTCGTTGAAGGCGAAGATTAAAGCCTCGCTCGCTGTCGTGCTTCCGCCAGAGCGCCAAACTCCTGCTGCCACGCGCCACAAATGTTAAACGTCGCGCCTTCGCGTCCGGCTGATGCACATCTTGGCGTCACCAGCCTGCCAAAGATTGAACAGCCGCTTCGGCGACCACGTGGCTTGACCGGAGTGGTTGACCTCGCCGCTCACCTCCGCCACTTAAGCCTTGCTCTCGCGGGAGAGACCGGGCGGCCCATCTGCTCCGGCGCCGAAGGCGTAACCACCCCGGAAACGCTCAGGCAGAAGGACCGCGCGGGCTTAGAAACGCTGGAAAGCAGCCCGGACGGGCTCGCCGAAGGAGCAGGGTCGCAGCGCCTCGTCGCTGCGGCTGAAATCTCTCAGGCGCCATGACAGCGGGGGCGACGGCGGGGCGTGCGCGAGCGCGGCCCGACGGTCAGTCCCCCTGTCGCGAGGCCCAAGCGTTGGACAGCCCCACCCTGAAGCGCACCGCGCTCCACGCGGCCCACGGCTCGGCCGGCGGCAAGCTGGTCGCGTTCGGCGGCTATGACATGCCGGTGCAGTATCCGCTGGGCGTGCTGGGCGAGCACCGCTGGACCCGCGAGCACGCCGGCCTGTTCGACGTCTCCCACATGGGTCCGTGCTTCCTGACGCTGGACGCGCGCACGGGCGAGGCGGACGCCGACCACCGCGCCGTGGCCGCCCTGGTCGAGCCCCTCGTGTGCGGCGACATCTCGGGTCTGAAGCCGGGACAGAACCGCTACACCCTGCTGCTCAACCCTGACGGCGGCATCGCCGACGACCTGATGATCGGCCGGCCGCTGGAGCCCGACGCGCAGGGAACGCTCTACATCGTCGTCAACGCCGGAACCAAGGACGCCGACTTCGCCCGCATCGCCGCTGCGTCCGCGGGCAGGGCCAAGCTGATCCGCGCCGACGAAGGCGGCCTGCTCGCCCTGCAGGGTCCGCAGGCCGCTGAGGTGCTGTCGGCCCTGATGCCGGGGGTGGAGGAGCTGGGCTTCATGACGCTGCGCCGTGTCGCCTGGCGGGGCGTGGAGGCGGTCGTCTCCCGCTCCGGCTACACCGGCGAGGATGGGTTCGAAATCCTCACGCCCCAGGCGGCCGCGGTAACGCTCTGGGACGCCCTGCTGGCCGACGATCGGGTGCGGCCCATAGGCCTCGGCGCGCGCGACTCGCTGCGGCTCGAGGCGGGCCTGCCGCTGTACGGCCACGACCTGGACGAGACGGTCAGCCCGGTGGAGGCCGACCTCGGCTTCGCCGTCTCCCGCAAGCGGCGCGAGCGCGGCGACCTGCCGGGCCATGCGCGGATCGAGGCGGAGATGGCGGGCGAGCTGCCGCGCGTGCGCGTGGGCCTGCGCATTCTGGCCGGCGCTCCGGCGCGGGAGGGGGCGCAGATCGCCGACGACGGCGTGGTGATCGGCCGGGTCACCAGCGGCGGCTTCGCCCCGACGCTCGCCGCGCCCATCGCCATGGGCTTTGTCCCTCCACAGTATCGCGCGCCCGGCACGGCGGTGCAGGTGCTGGTGCGAGGCCGCCCGCTCGCCGCCGAGGTCGTCGCCACCCCCTTCGTGCCGCATCGCTATGTCCGCAAGGCTGCGGTCGCGGCCAAGTCGCGTTCAGGAGTCTAGCGTCATGCGATACCTGCCCCTCGCCGACACCGACCGTGCCGACATGCTGGCCGCCATCGGCGCGCCATCCGTCGAGGCCCTGTTCGGCTCCGTCCCCGCCGAGGTGCTGCTGGCCGAGCCCGTGGCGCTGCCCCTGCACCAGGGCGAACTGGCGGTGGAGCGGGCGTTGTCACGGCTGGCGGCGAAGAACGTGGCCGCGGGCTCTGCGCCCTTCTTCTGCGGCGCGGGGGCCTATCGCCACCACGTGCCGGCGACGGTGGACCACCTGATCCAGCGCTCGGAGTTCCTGACCAGCTACACGCCCTACCAGCCCGAGATCACCCAGGGCACGCTGCAGGCCCTGTTCGAGTTCCAGACCCAGGTGGCGGCGCTCACCGGCATGGATGTGGCCAATGCGTCGATGTACGACGGATCGACGGCGGCGGCCGAGGCCGTGCTGATGGCCACGCGAATCACCCGGCGGGCCAAGGCGGTGCTGTCGCCCGGCCTCCACCCCCACTACGCCGACACCATCTACACCCTGGCCCACCACGCCGGCATCAGGACCGA
>CAXTEX010000163.1:0-884 GCA_964243445.1 uncultured Caulobacteraceae bacterium
AACGCTACCACCGTGACAAGTACCTCACGCGCCTTCGGAGCCGGGCTGTGGCCGACATCACGCGCGCCGAGGTCCGAGAGCTCTACGAGAAGCTGAAGGAGCAGCGGGGACAGACCACGGCGTCATGCGTGATGCGGACGCTGCGGGCGGTGATCAACACCGCCATGCGCATGGACGAGACGATCACGTCCAACCCGGTTCAGGCGCTCAGGGTGCCGACCTCCAACCGGCGGGAGGTGGACGCGCTGGACCTGGCGGCCTGGTGGGGGGAGCTGGGCAAGCTGGCGCCGGTGAGGCGCGACCTGCACGTGGCGATGATGCTGACCGGCGCGCGACGGTCCTCAATCCTCCAGGTCCGCCGTGATGACGTGGACGTGGTGAGAGGCATCATCACCTTCCGCCACATGAAGACCGGCGGCCAGATGATGTTTCCGATGGGGAGCCGCCTGACCGCGGTCCTGAAGGCGAGGCTTGAGGCGGACGAGCCGCTCAACAGCTCTTGGCTGTGGCCGTCGCCGCTGAGCGAGTGCGGCCACATCACCGAGCCCAAGGAGCAGCGCCGGGCGCTGCCGAGCCCGCACGAGTATCGCCACCACGCCCGCACACCCATTATAGCGTCCGGTGCTCCCTACGCCGAGAGCGCCCTGCTACTCGGCCAGCGCTTGCCAGGCGCGTCGGGCGGCTACGTCCACGCCGAGCACCTGCTCGAGCATCTGCGGCCGCATGCCCAGGCGTTGGAGGACCTCGTTCACGCTGCCTGCAAACGTTAGTCCCTTTTCCCGGGCCAACTTGGTAGGCGGAAATCTGCGAGCGACGGGAGGCCCTCGGAAGGGGACCTTGGCGCATCGGGTGATCGGCCCGACCGTAATGAACATGCATCTCAT
>CAXTEX010000163.1:894-3476 GCA_964243445.1 uncultured Caulobacteraceae bacterium
CCCGAAAACCTCCGCCCGCAACCTCGCGAGGTGCGGGCTTACCGGAGTTCGAAAGATGCAGGAGCAGCACATCGCTGCGATCGGCGACGCCGTGCGGCGTGCCTTCGACACCTACACCCCCAGCCCCTGGAAAGACAGCGAGCAGGCCGGCCTCTACCTGGGCTGCACGCCGGGCACCATGAAAACGTGGAGAGCGAGGGGCGAAGGCCCGCGCTACCACATCATCAACTCGAAGCTGGTGCGCTACCACGTGACCGACCTGGACGCCTTCGTGCGCGGGGAGGTGGCGCGGTGAGCGAGGCCATCCATGAAGAGGGACGCGCCGGCCGTAAGGCAGCCGGCGCGTCAGGATCGGGACTTCAAGAGGACGACCATCACGACCGTAGCCAAGATGCGCCCAGGCGCTCTGTGGCGGAGCCCTTGTTCGAGCCCCAAGCGCTGGCGCCTTTCGGTGGAGGCTACGAGCTGATTCCGTTGCACGCCCCCAACGCTACCGGGAGGCGGGGCCAGCCGCTCGGCAAGGCGCCGAAGGCCTCCGGCTGGCGTGTTGCGCCCGCCATGACGGTGCAGGAAGCCGCCGAGCACATGGCCACAGGTCACAACGTCGGCGTCCGGTTGCGCGCCATCGACCTGGTGGTGGACGTCGACCCCCGCAACTTTGCCGAGGGCGACGACCCATTGAGAAGGTTGGGCGACGACCTCGGCGTCGATCTGAGCGTCTATCCGACCGTGATCACGGGATCGGGCGGGAAGCACATCTACATGACCAAGTCGCCTGAGACGCGCCTGGTCGACACGCTGGAAGCCTATCCAGGCGTGGAGTTCAAGACGTGCGGCCGTCAGGTCGTGGCGCCCGGCTCGATCCATCCCGTTACGGGTAAGCCCTACAGGTGGGACGACGACCCGCTCGCTGTGCCTCTCGAAAGGGTGCGGGCGGCGCCAGCGAAGCTGATCGAGATGGCTGCGCGTCCCGAGCGCTCGGGCTCGACCGAGGCTGGTCGCAGGACGCCCGAGGAGCTGGGGCGGATGCTCGAAGGCCTCGACGTGTGCGCCTTAGCTGACCAGAGCAGACGGCTGGAGTTGATGCTGGCCAGCCACCATGCAACCGGCGGAGAAGGGCGGTGCGAGTGGATCGCCTGGTCGACAGGCGACCCGGCCTACGCCGGCAGGGATGGCGAGATCGGCAGGCGGTGGGACAGTCTGCACGCCGACCAGGGTGGACGCCGCATCACTGAGAAGACGCTGTTCAAGGCGCTGGTTGATGCCGGCCGAAAGGACCTTCTGCCAAACGATCAAGATGACGTTAGATCAGGCGTGGGAAGTGAATGGGTCTGGGTGGCCGACGCCGAGCAATTTGTGAGGCGAGGAGACAGTAAAAAGTATAGTGCTTCACAATGGAAGTCGCTCTATGCACATCTACTTCCCGATGCCGACATTGTCACGTCCGTTCAGCGAGGGAAATTCCCGATGCGTAAGTTGGAGTCGCTCGTGTACGTCCCTGGCTCGGTGGAGTTTCCCGATGGCGCTAGAGCGGTTTTCGCTCACGTAGCGTCATACCCGGCGGCGATGAAGTAGTTGGTGCACTCGGCTGGAGTGAAGGCGTCGAGGAGCTTGCCGATGGTGGTCCACAGGCCTTCGACGGTCCGCTCGGCGGCTTTTCGCAGGAGCGCCTTCAGCTTGGAAAAGACCTTCTCGATGGGGTTGAAGTCGGGGCTGTAAGGCGGAAGGAAGAGGAGCCGAGCGCCCTTCGCATCAATCATCTCCTGCACACGCGGGCCCTTGTGGCTGGACAGGTTGTCCATGATCACGACGTCGCCGGGGCGCAGCTCAGGGACCAGCACCTGCTCGACGTAGACCTCGAAGGCGTCGCGGTTGATCGGGCCGTCCAAGACAAAGGGAGCGATAAGGGCGTCTGAGCGCAGGCCGGCGACGAAGGTGGTGGTCTTCCAATGGCCGTGCGGCACGCTTGCCCGCAGGCGTTGCCCCCGGGGTGCGCGTCCGTAACGCCGGGCCATGTTGGTGGAAGCCCAGGTCTCGTCGATGAAGACCAGCCGCTGGGGATCGAGGTCGAGCTGGCCCTCGAACCAGGCTTCGCGCGCCTTCAGGATGTCGGGGCGATCCTGCTCCTGGGCGTGGGCAGTCTTTTTTTGCGCGTGATCTTGTGGCGGCGGAAGTAGCGCCAGAGCGCCGCCACGCTGACCGAGGCGCCTTGGCCGCCCAGCCGCGCCTTCAGTTCCGGCAAGGTGATGTCGGGAACCTCCACAAGCGCAGCCTGGATCAGGCCCGCGTGCGCCTCGGTCCGATGCGAGAGCCGGTCGCCGCCGGATGGCTTGGGACGGGCGTCGCCTCCCGACCGCCGCAGCGCCTGCCAGCGGATGGCGCTGGACGGGCTCACCCCGAAGCGCTCCGCCGCCTGGCGGCAGGACAGCCCTGCATCAATCGCGGCGAGAACACGGGCGCGCAGATCATAGGACAGCGGCTTGGGCATGAAGGCCGGCCTCCCACGCCAGCCCCGACCCTGAATCAGATCGCGCCCGCCATGGGAATCCCCTCCGACTCTACACGCGCGAAAACCGCGCTAG
>CAXTEX010000164.1:0-3247 GCA_964243445.1 uncultured Caulobacteraceae bacterium
CCGCGCAGGGCAGGCCGCGCGCCACCTCGGCCGCGAAGCTCGGGCCGGACAGCACGGCGAGGGGCGCGCCGGGCAGCGCCTCGGCGGCCACCTGGCTCATCAGCTTCAGCGAGCCCTGCTCCACGCCCTTGGCGCACAGCACCACCGGCGCATCGGCGCGCAGGTGGGCTGCGAAGCCGGCCAGGGTGGCGCGCAGGTGCTGGGCGGGGCAGGCGGCGAGCACCAGGTCGGCGTCGGCGAGATCGGCCGGCTCCGGGGTTGGCGTGACGGCCTCCTCCAGCAGCACGCCGGGCAGGAAGGCGGCGTTCTCGCGCGTGGCGGCCATGGCCTGCGCCACCTCCGGCTCGTGCGCCCACAGGCGCACCGCGAGCCCCGCCCGCGCGCCGACCTGGGCCAGGGCCGTGCCCCAGGCGCCGGCGCCGATCACGCCCAGCGTCCTCACGTGGAGCGCGCTCACGCCTTGGCGCCCTTGCGGCCGGGCGCATGGGTCGGGTTCAGCCGCGCCGCCTCTTCGTCGAGCGGCCAGCGCGGGCGGGCGGGCGCGTCCCAGCCGTCGGTGAAGCCGAGCGCCAGCCGCTCCGCCCCCGCAAGCGCGATCATTGCGGCGTTGTCGGTGCAATAGGCCAGCGGCGGGGCGACGAAGGCGAACCCCCGCTCGTCCGCCGCGGCCTCCAGCCGCGCCCGCACCGTCGCATTGGCCGCAACGCCCCCGGCGACCACGAACAGCCGGCCCTGCGCCCCGCGCTCGGCCGCATAGGCCTGCATGGCGCGCGAGCTGCGGTCGGCGAGCTGGTCGGCGATGGCGTCCTGCACGGTGCGGGCGAGGTCCGCGCGGGCCTGGTCGTCTTCGACGCCCGCGGACAAGCGCGCGGCGGCGGTCTTCAGGCCGGAGAAGGAGAAGTCCAGGCCCTCGCGCCCCTGCAGCGCCCGCGGCAGGGTAAAGCGGCCGGGCTGGCCTTGCCGGGCCAGCGCCTCCAGCGCCGGTCCGCCGGGATAGGGCAGGCCGAGGGTGGCGGCGATCTTGTCGAAGGCCTCGCCTGCCGCGTCGTCGATGGTCGTGCCGAGCCGCAGGCAGCGCCCGATTCCCTCCACCGCGAGGAGCTGGCAGTGCCCTCCCGACGCCAGAAGCAACAGGAAGGGATAGGGCGCGCTCGCCGCCAGCCGGGCGGAGACGGCGTGGCCCTCCAGATGGTTCACCGCCATCAGCGGCAGCCCCCGCGCCAGGGCGATGGCCTTGCCGGCCGACAGCCCCACCATGACGCCTCCGACCAGCCCCGGCCCCGCAGTCGCCGCCACCCCGTCCAGGTCCGCGAACCCGAGCGACGCCTCCGCCATGGCCTGGGCGATCACCGTGTCGATGATCTCCACATGGGCGCGGGCGGCCACCTCGGGCACCACGCCGCCGTAGGGCGCGTGGGCGGCGACCTGGCTGGCGACGATGGAGGACAGCACCTGCGCCGGGCCATGGCCGCCGTCGGTCCAGCGGACCACGGCGGCCGCGGTCTCGTCGCAGCTCGTCTCCACGCCAAGGACGGTCAGGGTGCGCACGGAAGGGTCTGGGCTCGCGTTGCGGGAGACGGCGGGCTGCTATACCAGCCGCCGGGATGTTTCGAGCTAGCCTTCCCACCCGCACCGCACAACCGCAGACCCGCCTCGCGCGCCTGCAGCCCGGCTGAGCATCGGTTGCGCGTCTGGGTCACGCGCGCCCAGCCCGGGGCCGACGCCACCGCCGAGAGGCTGCGGCGGCTCGGCCATGCGCCGCTCGTCGACAGTCTGCTCGACGTGTATCCGCTGCGGCCCGCCCTGGCCGAACCGGCGCCCAACACCGCCGCCCTGGCCTTCACCAGCGCTAACGCCGTACGCGCCTTCGCCGGCTGGTCGGCGCGACGCGACTGGCGCGTCTTCGCCGTGGGAGAGGCTACGGCGGAGGTCGCACGGCAGGCCGGCTTCCTTGACGTGACGTCGATGGACGGCGACGTGGACACCCTTGCGGCCGGCGTCGCTGCGCAGGGGATCGCAGGCCTGATCCTGCACCCCTGCGCGCGGGAGGCGGCGGGCGATCTGGCCGGCCTGCTGTCGGCGCGGGGCGTGCGGCTCCAGGCCGTCGCCCTCTACGAGACCCGGGCCAGGGCCCCGACGGCGGACGTGGCGGAAAGGCTTGCGACCGGCGGCCTGGACGCGGTGCTGATCCACTCGCCCAAGGCCGCGCGGGCGCTCACCGCCTGGTTGGACGAGCCGGACGCGCCTGCGACGACCGGGGTTCGCGTGTTCGCCCTGTCGGCGGCCTGCCTCGCTCCCCTGCCGCCGGACCGTTTCGCCTCCCTGTCGGCGGCGGCCGAGCCCAGGGAGGCGGCCTTGCTGGCGCTTTTGCGATGAGCGGGACGGACGAGGAGGAAGGGCCGTCGCCTGGCCTGTTCCCTCCGCTCTACTGGGCGGCGATCGGGTCCGGGCTCGTGCTGATGCTGGCCGGCGCCGTCGTCGGCCTGATCGGTCCGGCCTTGCTGGCGGGTCGCCCGGCCCCTCACGCGCCGCGGCCCGCTTTGACAGCGCCCATGGTGCGTGGCAGAGGAGCCGGCCGCATTCCCGATCATTCTTGACGAGGTCCTCGTTGGCCAATCCCGAGCTGGGGACCAAGCAGGTCTGCCCCAACTGCCAAGCTAAGTTCTACGACCTGGGCCGCCGCCCGGCCGTATGCCCCAAGTGCGCCAACGAGTTCGACCCTGAGGAGGCCGTGCGCTCGCGCCGCGTGCGCGCCCGCACCACCGCGCCCGATTACGAGGCGGACGAGGAGGTCCCGGCCAAGAAGGTCGAGCCCGACGCCGAGGAGGAGGGCTTCGAGGAGGCCGACGAGACCCCCGAGATCGACGAGGCGGCCGAGGCCGAGCCCGCGGAGGCCGACGAGGTCGAAGAGGGCGCCGCCAAGCCGGGCGCCGAGCCGGACCTGGGCGTGGGCTTCGAGGAGGAGGAGACCGCCGAGATCGACTCCGACAGCGAGGACGTCCCCTTCCTTGAAGAAGAGGAAGAGGAAGGCTTCGACGAGGAGGACATCGAGCCTGCGGCCGACCACGACGAGGAGCGCTGAGGCGCGACGACACAGGGGTTGATCCCCGCGGGCCGGTGACATAGACATCGCCGCCTCGCGGGGGCCGACCTCCCGCAGACCGGTGTTCCGGGGCTATAGCTCAGCTGGTAGAGCGCTTGAATGGCATTCAAGAGGTCAGCGGTTCGACTCCGCTTAGCTCCACCA
>CAXTEX010000165.1:0-3219 GCA_964243445.1 uncultured Caulobacteraceae bacterium
ACATCATGACCACCAGCCGGATCACCTCCGGCGAGCTGTCGAACCAGCGGAAGGGATCAGGTGGCGATTTGCGGCGCGGCATGCCACGCCGCTAGCCCAATCCTCCTTACCAGCAGGTACATTTCGGCTGACAGGGTCCGCCTGGAAGCTGAAGATCGCCTGGCCCGAGGCCAGCTTCGAGGTGGTCTGGGACGCCGGCCACGCCTCCACCGAACCCGGCACCATCAGCGCCCTGGTTCGGGCGACCGACGGGGCGCTGACTGTCTGATCAGCAGGGTAGCCGGCGGCTCAGTCGTGGAACCGACACTGAGCGAGGCCGAGCTTGACTTTTCGCACTGCAACGTGGATAGGACGTCATTCGCAGGCCAAGCTTGCGCATGATCGGCGCTCCAGCCGCGTGGGGATTGCGGTTCACCGCAATCCGCCTGTTGAGCGCCCTGATACGTCCGCATAGATCGCCCAGGCACGCGGGGCGTTCCCCCGACGATCCGCCGCCTGAGGCGCGACCGACACGTTCGGCCGTCCGGCGCGCGCCTGTACGAAACGACACCTATGACCCAGTTCACCGACCTCGGCCTGAACCCCGCCCTGCTCAAGGCGCTCAAGGCGGAGGGCTACGAAACCCCCACCCCGATCCAGGCCCAGGCCATCCCGCCGGTGATGAGCGGACGCGACCTGCTCGGCATCGCCCAGACGGGCACCGGCAAGACCGCCGCCTTCGCCCTGCCGATCCTGCACAGGCTCGACGCCACCCGTAAGCCCGCGCCGCGGCGCGGCTGCCGGGTGCTGGTGCTGTCGCCGACGCGCGAGTTGGCCAGCCAGATCGCCGAGAGCTTCCGCACCTACGGCAAGCACCTGAACTTCACCGTCGCCACCATCTTCGGCGGCGTGAAGTACGGCCCGCAGATGAAGGCGCTGGCCGCCGGCGTGGACATCCTGGTGGCCACCCCCGGCCGGCTGATCGACCACATGGGCGAGAAGACCGCTAACCTCGGCGAGACCGAGATCTTCGTGCTGGACGAGGCCGACCAGATGCTGGACCTCGGCTTCCTGCAGCCGATCCGGCGCATCGTCGCCACCCTGCCCAAGACCCGCACCAACCTGTTCTTCTCGGCCACCATGCCGAGCGAGATCGGCAAGCTGGCGTCCGAGCTGCTGAACGACCCGGTGCGGGTGTCGGTCACCCCCAACGCGCCGACCCACGAGCGCGTCGACCAGCGCCTGATCTTCGTGGAAGCGGACATGAAGCGCGAGATGCTGGCCGAACTGTTCGCCGACGCCAAGCTCACCCGCACCCTGGTCTTCACCCGCACCAAGCGCGGCGCCGACCGGGTGGCGAAACACCTGGAGGCTTGCGGCGTCTCCGCCCAATCCATCCATGGCGACAAGTCGCAAGGCCAGCGCGAAAAGGCGCTCGCCGCCTTCAAGGCCGGCGCCTGCCGGGCGCTGGTGGCCACCGACATCGCCGCTCGGGGGATCGACATCGACATGGTCAGCCACGTCGTGAACTTCGAACTGCCCAACGTGCCGGAATCTTACGTCCACCGCATCGGCCGCACCGCCCGGGCCGGCGCGAGCGGCCAAGCCATCAGCCTGTGCGCCGACGATGAGCGTCCGCTGCTGAAGGACATCCAAAAGCTCACCCGCCAGACCATCCCAACGGAAGACCGCCGCCGCGACAGCGCCCTGCACATGATGGCCAAGGCCACGCGGCTGGCCGGCGGCGACAAGCCCGAGCCGGTGGAGGCCGCCTCAGGCGACCGCAACCGCGGTCGAGGCCGGCCCCAGCACCAGCAGGCGACCAACGCCGCGCCCGGCGGCGGCCGCCCGCACGCCCGTCCTCGCACGGGCGGCGGCCAAGGCCAGCCTCGCGGACCAGGCCGTTCAAGCGACGGCCAGCCCGTCCAGCGATCGGGCGGGCAGCGTCAGGGGCAGACGAACTCCGCAGGACAGGGCCAGGGCGGCCAACGCCAGGCCAGCCCCGTCCGCGGCGGCGAAGCGGCGCCCGTCCGCGCTTCGCGGCCGAGCTGGCACCCTGCCGACGCCTGATCCCTCATACCTTAGCCGGCCTGTACGAGACCCGTCAGGTCGGCTACGGCATTTTCAATCTTGTCCGCGCGGAAGCGCCGCCATGAAGCCGCAGGTCACCTAAGCCGCATGTCCACAAAAGAAGAATTCATCGAGTTCGACGGCATCGTCACCGAATTGCTGCCCGAGGGCCGCTACCGCGTCCAGCTCGACAACGCCCATACCGTGCTGGCCTACACCGCCGGTCGCATGAAGCGGAACAAGATCAGGACCCTGGTCGGCGACCGGGTGACCGTGGAGATGACCCCTTACGACCTGACCAAGGGTCGCATCACCTTCCGCCACAAGACCGAAGGCGCGCCCCGTCCCGGACCGCGGCCGCAGCAGTTCCGCCGACGCTGAGCGGCCGACGGCCGCTCTACATCAGCGAGCCCTTGCCGCTGGTGACCTCGGCGTAGCGATGCACGCGCACGGCCTGGACGAGGCCGAAACCGATCATCACCGTCAGCACCTCCGTCCCGCCATACGACAAGAGCGGCATGGGCACGCCCACCACCGGGGCCATGCCCATGACCATGGAAGCGTTGACCAGGATGTAGAAGGCGAAGGTGGCCGTCACGCCGCCCGCCGCCAGCCGGCCGAAATGGCTGTGCGAACTCATCGCCGTACGCAGGGCGATGAAGATGATCGCGCCGTAGAGCGCCAGCAGCGTCAGACAGCCGACGAAGCCGAACTGTTCGGCGAAGGTGGCGAAGATGAAATCGGTGTGCTTCTCGGGCAGGAAGTTGAGCTGGCTCTGCGAGCCCAGGCCGTAGCCCTTGCCGAGCAGGCCGCCGGAGCCCAAGGCGATCTTGGACTGCAGGATGTGGTAGCCCGTCCCCGACGGATCGTCCTCGGGATGCAGGAAGGTCAGCACCCGGTCGCGCTGATAGCCCTTCATCACGAACTTGACCGCCAGCGGCACGGCCACGACCGCCGCCGCCGCCGCCGCCGCCAGGGCCCGCCAGTCGAGCCCCGCCAGAAACATCATCGCGCCCCCCGTGAAGCCGATCAGCAGCGCCGTCCCCAGGTCCGGCTGCTTGGCGATCAGCGCCATGGGGACTGCGGTCATGGCGGCGGGGATCAGCAGCTTCCAGGACCAGCGCGCGTCCTTGGCCGATAGCGCGTGATAGAAGCGCGCCAGGGCCAGCA
>CAXTEX010000166.1:0-3203 GCA_964243445.1 uncultured Caulobacteraceae bacterium
AGCCGAGCTGGCCCACCCCGAAGAAGACCTGGATCAAGGCGAGGCTCGCCCAGCCCCGCTCCGAATGGCCCATGAACACCCCGATCAGGGCGTAGAGCACGATCAGGGCGGCGATCCCCATGCCCGCAAAGGCCAGCACTACGGCGATCTTCAGCGGCGCGGTGGAAAAGCCGGTCAGCCCGTTCACCGCCAGCCGCGCCATCTTCGACAGGGTGTAGGCGGTCTCCCCCGCCTGGCGCGCGTCGCGGTCGTAGAGCACCTCGGTCTGGCGGCCGCCGAGCCACGCCACCATGCCGCGGAGAAAGCGGTCCTGCTCGGGCATGGCGTTCAGCCGCGCCACGATCCGGCGCGACATGAGGCGGAAGTCACCCACGTCCTGGGGGATATCCACCTCCGACACCGAGTGCAGCAGGCGATAGAAGCCCTTGGCGGTGGCCAGCTTGAAGGCGCTCTCGCCGCCCCGCGAGCGTCGGCGGCCGTAAACGACGTCATAGCCCTCGTCCATTCGCGCCATCATGGCGCCCAGCACTTCCGGCGGGTCCTGCAAATCTGCATCGATGATCAGCACCCGCTCGCCCCGGGTCAGCGCCAGGCCCGCGCTCACCGCCAGCTGGTGGCCGTGGTTGCGCGACAGGTTGACGCCGACCAGCTCCGGCCGGTCCAGCCCGAGCGCCTGGATGCAGGCCCAGCTGGCGTCGCGGGAGCCGTCGTTGACCAGCACCAGCTCGAAGGCCTCGCCCACCGCCGCCCGCGCCGCCGCCTCCATGCGCCCCACAAAGGCCGGCAGCGAGCCCTCCTCGTTGTAGCAGGGCGCCACGACCGACAGGGCGACCGGGCCGCCCACGCTCGCCTCGCCGGCCAGGTGCGCGGTCGGGGCGGCTGCTGGATGGCTCTGGGTGATCAGGTCGATGGCGTCGGCCACGTCGCGTCGTCCGTCCTGGCGCAGCTCCGTCGCCGCCCTAAGACGAGTCCTAGACATTCCTCACCTTGAGGTGAACAGGGCGCAGCCGCACGCCCGTCGTCGCGGCTATGATCGAACGCTGCGTGGCGGCGCCGGCTTGGGACGCTTCATGGGTCTGGTCTTCGATACCGCGTCGCCCACGGCCTCATCGCGGCGACGGTCATCCGCCTCCCTGCACCTCGAAGCCTGGGATATCTTGGCGCTGACCGCGTTGCTGGCGCTGTGGGCGGGGGTGTTGATCGTTCGCTACGACGCGGTCCCGCTGCAGCTCTGGGACGAGAGCCGTAACGCCAACAACGCCCTGGAGATGGCCTGGCATGGCCGCTGGCTGGTCCCGACGTACGGCGGGCTGGCCGACCACTGGAACACCAAGCCGCCGCTGCTGATCTGGACCCAGGCCGCGGGTCTGTGGGCCGGCCTGCCCACGCTCCTGGCGCTGCGGCTGGCGTCCTGGCTGGCGGCGGCGGCCGCGGCGCTGGCGCTCTGGGGCGTGGCCCGGTTCGCCCTGCGCGACCGGCTCGCCGCCTTCGCCGCCCCCGTGCTGCTGCTCAGCGCCACCCTCTACATTGGGCCGCACGCCGCGCGCACGGGCGACTACGACGCCCTGGAGAGCGCCTTCGTGCTCGGCTACGTGCTGGCGGTCTGGCGTGCGCTGGAGGATGGACGCACGCGCTGGCTGGCGTTGGCCGCCGGTCTGATGGCCCTGGGCGTGCTGACCAAGGGCGTGGCCGCCCTGCTGCCCGCGCCGGGGCTGGTCCTCTACGCGCTCACGCGTCCTGGCCGGATCGCGGCCTGGGCGAGGGACGCGCGCGCCTGGGCCGCGGCGGCGCTCTTCCTGCTGCTGGTCGGCGGCTACTATCTGGCGCGGGAGCGGCTCGACCCCGGCTATCTCCGTATCGTGGCCGGCAACGAGCTCGGCGGGCGGTTCCTGCAGGTCACCGACAACCACCGCGGCCCGTGGGACTTCTACCTGCAGGCGTTGCTGCAACGGGCCGAGCCCTGCACGGCGCTCAGCGCCCTCGGCCTGGTCACCCTGTTCGGCCGCGACGCCGGACGACGGCGCCTGGCGCTCGCCGCCGCCCTGCCGGCCGTGGCCCTGCTGGCGGTGGTCTCGGCCGCCCGCAGCAAGCTGGAGTGGTACGCCATTCCGTCCATACCGCTGCTCAGCCTACTCGCCGGGTTGGGCCTGGCCGACGCCCTGCGGCGCGTCCGGCCCGCCCTGGCCCCGGTCGCGCGGGTCGGCGCAGGCCTGGCGCTGGCGGGCGGGGCCGGGTGGGCGCTCTGGTGGAGCCAGTCCGGCGCGAGCTGGGGGCACGGCCCGGCGGACGGCGCGCACTTCCGCTACGGCGCCCTGCTGCAGGCCATCGAAGAGCGAGCGCCGGGATCGCAGGTGACGGTGGTGGACGGCGGCTTCCGCAATGACGCGGGCTTCGCCGACTACGATCCCATGCTGAAGTTCTACGCCGGGCTCGAAGGCCGGCGGGGGCTGGCGGTCGCCATCGTCCATTCGGCCGACGGGCTTGCGCGCGGACAGACGGTCGCGAGCTGCGATCCGGACGCCGAAGCCGACCTGCGTGACGCCTATGATCTGCGGCCGATGCTCTGGAGCCGCGGATGTTTCGCCGCCAGGGTCGTGTCAGCCCTGCCGGCATCTGTTGATTGAGCGCGGCGTCGCTTTCAAAGCGTCGCACCGCAGGGCTAAGCTCGCGGCCATGACCCTGCTCAGCCGCTATACCGTCTTCAGCCTGTGCGTGCTCCTCACCCTGGCGGCCGCCGTCTCCATGATGCTGGGCTTGAGCTGGACGTGGCCGGTCGTGGCGGTCGGCGCCGGGCTCGTCGTGGTCGGCGTGATGGACCTCGCCCAGAGCCATCATTCCATCCAGCGCAACTATCCCATCATCGGCCACATCCGCTGGATGGCGGAGTTCGTGCGCCCTGAGATCCGCCAGTATCTGATCGAGAGCGACGCGGACGCCGCGCCCTTTTCCCGCGCCCAGCGCTCGCTGGTCTACAAGCGGGCCAAGGGCGAGATGGGCGAGCATCCGTTCGGCACCCTGATGGACACCTACCAGGACGGCTACGAGTTCATCGGCCACTCCAGCCGCCCCGTGGCGCCCGCTGATCCAGCCGGCTTCCGCATCGCCATCGGCGGCGACCAGTGCGCCAAGCCCTATTCGAGCTCCATCTTCAACATCTCGGCGATGAGCTTCGGCTCGCTGTCGGCCAACGCCATCCGCGCGCT
>CAXTEX010000167.1:0-3101 GCA_964243445.1 uncultured Caulobacteraceae bacterium
GGCGCCGGCCGCCGCCCGCGCGGCGGAGTTGCCGATGTCGGCCAGAGCCTGCGCGCCCGACGCCGCCAGCCCGGCGGCCTGAGCGGACGCGGCGACGGCGGTGCGCGCCGCGGAACCGGCGTTCGAGGCGGCCGTCTGGGTCAGCTCGCCCACCGCCCACTGCTCGGCCATCTGCGCGGTCCAGCCGACGAAGCGTGACAGCATCTGCTCGCCCAGCTTCTCGAAGGCCTGGCCGAAGGTCTCGCTTCCGGTGATCAGGCCGGTGAACAGCTTGGACACGCCGGCGCCGACGGGGTTCAGCCGGGTGGTGAGGGCGTCCTGCATGGTCTGCGCCGCCGCGCCGACGGCGGTGGCGGCGGATTGCGCGGCCGCATCAATGGCCTGCGACCAACCTGTGACGGCCGAACTGTCGGCGAAGGACGCCTGAAGCTGGGCGAGCGCGTCCTGCAGGGGCTGGAGCGAGTCCTGCAGGCTGGAGGCGTCGGCGGTGACGCTGAGCTGCACGTCGGCGGTGGGCATGGCGCGGCCTTTCTTGGCGTTGCAGGCGCGAGGCGCTGTCGGGCGACGTCGCGGGTCAGGCCAGCACGCCAAGCGCCCGCAGATGGGCGGCGAGCGCTTCGGGATCGTCGATGCGCGCCGCCTGCGATGGCGGTCGGAAGCCGGCTAACGCAGCCAGCGAGACGTGCGCGGGCGGGCCGCAACGTCGCCAGTGCGCGTGGATCGCGTGGCAGCGCGACAGCGGCCAGGTCTGCTCGATACGGTCCCAGTCGCCGCAGCCCGCAGCCACCAGCTCGGCGACCAGGGCGTCTAGGCGTTCGCTCAGGGGGCGGCCGCGCTCGCCCCCTGAGCTTCCCCCGGCGAGGCGTCTCCGCCCGCCCGCTTCAATCCGGCTTCGGCCATGACCGCGTCGAAGGCCTGGCGCAGGGCGTCCAGGTCCTCCAGCGAGGCCTGCGCCTGCAGGCTCTCCAGCGTGGCGTCGTCCATCCCCACAGCCAGCACCGCCAGCATGTCGGCCGCGGTCTCCGCCACCGCGGCCACGCTGTCGAGTTTGCCGACGCGTGCGCCCAGCCGGTCGATGTAGGGCGCCGCCAGCCGCAGCTCGCGCAGGCGGAACGGCGCGATGACATAGGTGGTCCCGCCCAACGTGAGTTCGGCCATCAGGCGGCGTCCGTGGACTGGGTGAGGATCGAGCCCGTGCCGTCGTCCATGGCCGAGAAGCTGATCTCGGGCAGGGTAAAGTCGTCCTGCTTCAGCGGCATGGACAGCTTGAACGACTGGCAGGCCCAGGCGGTGATCACGCTCTGCTTGCCGCGGAAGCTCTGCGCCAAATCGGCGCGGAACACCGGTCCGGCGTCCATCACCGGATTGGTCACGGTGACCGTCGCGCCGGTCGTGACCGAGCCGTAGCTGTAGTAGAGCTTCAGGTTAGGCGCGATGTCGGCGGAGCTGAAGCTGTAGACACCCGTCGCTGTGTTGACGACATACTGACCCTCGGCCGGCGTCCCCGACGAGAGCCGGGTCAGGAAGCGGCCGTGGGCGACGTCGTAGACGCCGAGGTCGACCCGGAAGGCCGCGCCGTTGGCGACGGTGTAGGTCCCCACGCCTCCGGCCTCGGCCGGGATCGCGATTTCTCCAGCCACCGTCCTGACCTGACCGCCGGCGATCGACTGGCTCCAGAAGATCGAGTTGAACAGCACCGGGTCGATGCGGCCGACCGCGGCCTTGAAGTCGATCTTGCCCTTGCCGCGCGCCATCTCCAGCGCGAAGGCCGACTGGCCGTAGAGCATCTTCTGGTCAAAGCTCACGTCCATCGAGCAGGACTGCAGCGCGGCGAACATCACCGGCGCGCCGCCGACCGGCGTTCCCCACAGGAAGCCGGCGCCGAAAGCGGATTGCATGAGGGTGTCTCCTTGTTCGAGGGCGGCGAGCCCCCTCCACCCCGCTGCGCGGGGTCCCCCTCCCCCAACGGGGGAGGAGCAGCGTCCAAGATGCTCCCCCTCAGGGGGAGCTGGCGGCGAAGCCGACTGAGGGGGCCTTGCCTGCTAGGGAACCAGCATCACCACCGGCACGACCATCAGCGCGCGGCCGTCCAGGTCGCCGGGATCCTTCAGCACCTTGCCCTCGATCCAGGCGTGGGCGACCAGGCCGCCGAGCGTGCAGCAGCCGTCGGGGCTGTCAGGGGCCAGCGCTGTGTCCAACGCGTCCAGAATCAGGTTGTTGGTGATCGCCGGGACCGCGTCCGGGTCGCTGGTGGCGTGGTGCACGGTCCAGGCGGCGCAGAGCCGGCGGCGGGGCGGCTGGCCGGCGACCGGCTCCACCGCCTCCTCGTGCTCGGCCTGGCAGAGAGCGGGGGTGGCCGGCAGGTCGTCGAACAGACGCACCCGGCGGCTCGTGTACGCGAAGCTTGTGGCCGGCTCGCCCCAGCTCGCGGCCTGAGCCAAAGCGAACAGGGCCTGGAAGATCGGCTCGCGCAGCGGCGGCGGGCTCACCATGGGATGACCCGGCGGTAGGGGGCGAGCAGGGCGGCGATGGTGTCGTTGAAGGCCTTGGTGACGAAGCCGGTGGTCTCCTGGCCGCCCAGCGTCTTGGCGGAAAGCCCGATGCGCTCGCGCGCCCGGAACCGCTCGCCCACCAGCTCGATCACCGCCTGCTCCACGTCCGGCGGCGTGGAGGCGTAGCCGGCGGTGTAGCTGACGGTGACGTTGGACATACCGCACGGGAAGAAGCCGCCGTTCAGGGTCAGCTTCTGGGCCCCGCCACCGGCGACCGGGGGCTCCAGCGCGCAGGTCAGCGGTTGGTAGTGGGCGCTGACGAAGACGCTGGTCACCTCCAGCGCCGGCCATTGGCGCAGCATGATGAAGGGCCGCGCGCGCCCGTCGTAAAGCTCGCTGTAGGCCTCCACGTCGAAGCCGAGGCGTCCGGTGTAGACGCACACGGCCTGGGAAGCCGCCGTGATCAGCCGCGAGAGAAGCGCGTCGCTGGTGGTGACGGACGCCATGTCCGGCAGCCAGGCCTTGACGTTGTCCAAGGTGGTGAGGTCGGGCATGGGGCGCTCCTGCCTCCCTCAGGAGGACGTCGCTTGGGAGGGCGGTCCCTTGATC
>CAXTEX010000168.1:0-3021 GCA_964243445.1 uncultured Caulobacteraceae bacterium
TCAACATCTCGGCGATGAGCTTCGGCTCGCTGTCGGCCAACGCCATCCGCGCGCTGAACAAGGGCGCGGCCATGGGCGGCTTCTCCCACGACACGGGCGAGGGCTCCATCAGCCCGCACCACCGCGCGTTCGGCGGCGACATCGTCTGGGAGGTGGCCAGCGGCTACTTCGGCTGCCGCACCGCCGAGGGCCGCTTCGATCCCGTCCGCTTCGCTGAGCAGGCGCGCGACGACCAGGTCAAGATGATCGAGATCAAGCTCAGCCAGGGCGCCAAGCCCGGGCACGGCGGCGTGCTGCCCGGTCCCAAGGTCACGCGCGAGATCGCCGAGACCCGCGGCGTGCCGGAAGGCCGCGACTGCGTCTCGCCGCCGAGCCACAGCGAGTTCTCCACGCCGCTGGAGCTGATGGACTTCGTCGCCCGCCTGCGCGAGGGCTCGGGCGGCAAGCCGGTGGGCTTCAAGCTCTGCCTCGGCCACCCCTGGGAGGTGATGGGCATGGTCAAGGCCATGCTGGCCAGCGGCGTGCGCCCGGACTTCATCGTGGTCGACGGGGCGGAGGGCGGCACCGGCGCCGCACCCACCGAGTTCAGCGACCACCTGGGCGCGCCCATGCGCGAGGGCCTGCTGTTCGTGCACAACACCTTGGTGGGCGCAGGTCTGCGCGACCAGATCCGCATCGGCGCGGCCGGCAAGATCGTCAGCGCTTTCGACATCGCCAGCGTGCTCGCCATCGGCGCGGACTGGGCCAATGCGGCGCGGGGCTTCATGTTCGCGCTCGGCTGCGTGCAGTCGCTGAGCTGCAACACCAACCACTGCCCGACCGGCGTCGCCACCCAGGACAAGCTGCGCCAGGGCGCGCTGGTGGTCACCGACAAGGCCGAGCGGGTCAGGAACTTCCACCACGCCACGGTCAAGGCGCTGGCGGAGATGCTGGCGGCGGCCGGGCTGGAGCACCCGTCGGAGCTCGGGCCGCACCACCTGACCCGGCGCGTCAGCATCGCCGAAATCCGCCAGTTCTCCGAGCTGCACACCTTCCTCAAGCCGGGCGAACTGCTGGACGGCGGCTGTCGGCACGCCGCCTACGCCCGCAACTGGGCTCTGGCCTCGCCCGACAGCTTCCAGGCCCTGGCGAGCTGAGGCGCCAAGGCCCTTACTCATCCTCCCCATCGCAGAGGGGGAGGTGTCGCCGAAGGCGACGGAGGGGCCGCGCGGGCGCGCGGAAACCGTCTTGATGCGGCTTCCGACCGGCTGCGCCGATCGGCCCCCTCCCGGCCTTCGGCCGTACTCCCCCACGCATGGGGGAGAGGGGTAGATATCTTATGCGGCGGGATTGACGGCCGCTGCGGCGACCAGGCCGAGCATCCCGCCGGGGTTCATGGCGTCGACCATGGCGCTGGGGATCAGGATGGTGGCCCCGCGCTCCTTGGTGGTCTCGTAGATGATGTTCATGGCGCGGAGCTGCATGGCCCCGGGGCTCGAGGCGTACATCGCCGCCGCCTCCACGAACTTCTGCGCCACGTCGAGCTCGGCCTGGGCCAGCAGCCCGCGCGCCAGCCGTTCGCGTTCGGCCTGAGCCTGGCGGCTCATGGCGTCCTGCAGCGTCAGGGGCACGCCGATGTCGCGGATCTCCACCGAGGTCACCGATACGCCCCAGTCGGCGATCTTGCGCCCGATCTCCTCACGCAGCCGCTCGTCGCCCTCCAGCCGGTCCGACAACAGCGCGGCCAGCATGGAGGAGCCGACCATCTCGCGGAGCGACGTCTGGCACACCCGCTCGATGGCGGAGCGATAATCGGTGATCTCCAGCGCCGCGCGCTGGGGGTCGTGGATCTGCCAGAAGGCCACGGCGTCGATGTTCACCGGCACCGTGTCGCGGCTCAGCGCCTGTTCGGCGTTGAATTCGGTGGTCTGGATGCGCTGGTCGATCCATGACGCCACCCGGTCGATCACCGGCACGATGATGAACAGC
Source organism: uncultured Caulobacteraceae bacterium (assembly GCA_964243445.1). Taxonomy (GTDB): domain Bacteria; phylum Pseudomonadota; class Alphaproteobacteria; order Caulobacterales; family Caulobacteraceae; genus CAHJWH01. Next base: position 1,969 of record CAXTEX010000168.1, read on the forward strand.
CCCGGACCGCGGACGCCGACCAGCTTGCCGAAGCGCAGCACGATGGCCCGCTCCCACTGGTTGGCCATGATCAGCGACTGGGGGATCAGCAGGGCGATGAGCGCGATGACGCCGGCAAGGCCGTAGCCGCTCCACTGCATCGCGCCCGGCTCCATGCCGTGGAAGCTCAGCCATCCAATGAGCAGCGCCAGCAGCAGGACCAGGAAGGACAGCACCGAGGCCGGCCCGTTGGCGCGGCTGGAGGCGAGGACGGTGTTCATGATCGAGGAACCCCTTGGTGGATCAGGACGAGGATGCGTTCGGCCAGGGCCTGGGCGTCGACCCCGGCGACGGCGGCGGCGGCCAGGGTGCGGTGGGCGAGCGCGTCCAGCCGCGCGGCCTCCACCTGTGGATCGAGCCGCGGGGGCGCAGCGCAGACGAAGCTGCCGCGGCCGCGCTGCAGCGTGACCGCGCCCGCCCGCTCCAGGGCGTCATAGGCCCGGCGCACGGTGTTCAGGTCCACCCGCAGCGTCACGGCCACCTGGCGCATGGTCGGCATCTGGGCGCCCGCCGCCAGCCGCCCCGAACCGATGGCTCCCAGCAGTTGGTCGCGCAGCTGCACATAGATGGGCACGCCGGAGTCGTGGACGGTGAGGCCCGCGAGGACATCGTGTTCGAGTGTATGCATTGATGCATGCAATGCGCTTGGCGGGGGGAGAGGTCAAGGCGTTGCAGGAGGCTGCGCGCTTCGAGACAACGCGAGATCGAGTCCAGACTTTCTCAGCATGACGAAGGGGACCGCAATCAACACCGGTCGTCATCCTGAGGAGTCCTCGAAGAGGGCGTCTCGAAGGACGCAGGACCGGCGCGCGGCGCGCGCGACGCCCGTCTCCCGCACTGCGGCGCCGGCGAGCTTGTGACGGCGGGGGGCGTGGCCTATCTCGGCTGCGGGCCGCCAAGCTCGACGGGCCGCTCGCCCGCACGCGCCCGGCGCGCCTGGGGAGGGTGAGCCTTGCTGCAGATCGACGCCATCACCTTCAACGCCTGGGGCCGGCGCTTCTTCGACAAGGCGTC
>CAXTEX010000169.1:0-2987 GCA_964243445.1 uncultured Caulobacteraceae bacterium
GCCTGGGTGGGCGACGGATCGCCGGTGTAGACCAGCCGGTAGCCGGCGCGCTCCAGACCTGTCAGGCCGGGGGCGGCGTCGATCTCATCGACGCGCGTCCGGAAGAAGCCCGTCCAGTCGTAGGGGGCGATCCGGTTCAAGGCGCCTGTGATGTCCTCCAGCCTGTAGGTGGGCGCCGCCCCGCTTCCAACGCCGAAGAAGGTCTTGGCGAAGTCGTCCAGGGAGCGGCGGCCGCCGGTCTGCTGACGGACGAGGGCGTCCACCTCCAGCCAGATCAATTGTCCTTGGCTGTAGGCGTCGGAGCTGCCGCGCTGCCAGTCGGGCCAGGGTTTGGGACTGGACTCCGCGATGACGGCGTCCGCCCCAACGTCGCCGAGCGGACGCCAGCCGGCGCCGGCCCACGTCGACACCTGGGCCGACAGGTCCGCCAAGCCGTCGAGATAGTCCTGCCGCGTGATCAGGCCGGCGCGGACGGCGAGGAGCTTACGCCAGTATTCCGTCAGCCCCTCGGTCACCCACAGCATGTCCGGCTGCTCGGGCTCGTTCAGGGTCTCCGTCGCCATCCCGGCAGGCCGGCGGAACATGCCGTTCCAGGCGTGGACATAGTCGTGGGCGAAGACGCTCCTCACCTCGGGCCTGGTGTCCCAGGCTCTCAGCGCCGTGAGCGGCATGCTGCTTTCGCCGCTCTGCTGGTGTTCATAGTAGACCGGGCCGAAATCTCCCGAGAGCCACAGCATCAGGTCGTTGTGACCATAGGGCGGCAGCCCGAACAGCGCTCCCGCCTCGGCCACCAGCCTGCGGTAACCGTCGGCAAGCCCGTGAGGCGGCTCCAGGCCGTCGGGCGTGTCTGCCGCGAGGTCCAGGCGGACCGGGTTGGCGCCTCCGGCCAGGCTGATCGTGGTCATGTATCTGGCGCCCATCACCGGCGAGTCGGCCAGGACGTCCATGGGCTCAGGGTCGAACGTCACGAGGTCGCCCTGCTGCTTTCCCGGCATCGCGGAGGCGAACTTCCAGGCGGGCGGCAGCCGGACCGCGGCGCGGTAGCCGATGCCGCGAGCGTAATAGGCCGCCGGATACAGAAGGACGGTCGGCCACTGCACGTCGAGCATGTTCGCGCCCATGAGCGCAGGGCCCTGGTCGGAGGCGAGGCTGGCCAGGACGTCGTAATCGACGTCCAGCGTCCGAACGCCCGGCGGCACGGCGATGTGGAAGGCGTAGACGTCGAGCGGGTCGCGTCTCCAACTCAGCGCCTGGCGACCTGCGGCTATTCGCAGGCCCGCGAGCCGGTCCACCGCTCCGTTCGGCGCATGATCGCCGACCGACCATTTCGGGAACAGCAGGGTCAAGACGCCGCCCCCGGCGACCGGGATGGTCTCGTGGACCTTCATCACGCGGTGGTCGAGATCGGTCGTGTCGAGGTCCAACCCGATGACGCCTGGATAGCGGATGTCCCGGGGCGGCGGCTCGACGCTCACGCCGGCGGAGGGCGACGCCACCCCCGGCGGGGCGGCAAGCGTCAGGCAGATGCTGATGAGTGCGGCGGCGAGGACCGGGGTACGCATGAACGCCTGATGCCCTGCATGCGAAGATCGCGTACAATGATGATCCGCTGTCTCACCATAATGGATTGCGATGCTCGATCTGATCTCCGTCCGCCTCTTCGTGCTGGCCGCCGAGCTCGGCAGTTTGACGCGTGCGGCTGAGGCGGCGGGGACCGTCCAGCCGGCCGTCAGCCAACGCATCCGCCTGCTCGAACAGCACCTGGGCCACAGGCTGCTGGAACGGACGCCGCGTCTCGTCCGCGTCACCGATCGCGGCGCCGTCTTCCTGGAAAAGGCCCGCGTGCTGCTCGCCGCGCATGACGAGGCTACGGCCTTTGCGGAACAGGCGCCGTTCCGCTTCTCCCTGGGGGTCAGCGACCATGCGGTGGGAGGTGCGTTGGAAGCGCTGCTTCGTCAGGTGCGCGCCGCCCTGCCGCCCAGCGCGGCGGTGGAGGTCCGCCACGCCATGTCGCCGATCCTGCGCGACGCGTTCGAGGCCGGCGCGCTCGACGCGATCGTCGTGCGGCGCGAGTGCGGGGCGTCCGAAGGGGAGGTCCTGGGCCTCGACCCCGTGGGGTGGCGCTCCACGCTCGCGGCCCAGGACACGCGGCAGCTCGTGCCGTTGGTCACGCTGGGCGAACCCTGCGGCGTGCGCGCCTCTGCATTGAGGCGGCTGGATGAAGCCCGGCAATCCTGGCGGGAGGTGTTCACGGGCGGAACCTGTCACAGCGTGCTCGCCGCCGTTCGCGCGGGCCTGGGCGTCGCGCCCATGGGCGCGATCGCCTCCGCGGGCCTGCCGGATAGGGGGCCGAGCCTCGGCCTGCCGGCGCTGCCCGCCTCTGAAGTGGTGCTGTTCGCGCGAACCTCCAGCGAGGTCTCGGTGGGGGCGGTCCGCGCCATCTCCGCCTGTCTGCGCCAGACGCTCGGCGGCCGATGACATCGGCCTGCACGGTTGCGATCACCGACGGTCGGGGCGCAAGGCTGAAAGCTCATCCCGCCCGCCGATCCGTCAGCATGCGACCCGGTGAACCGTCGCCCCGGCGGGTCAAGGCCAGTGGCGGCCTAGGGTGGACAGCGGCGATCCGCCGGTGATGATGCCCCGTGCAGACCGCCGCGCCCAACGCCCCGCCCATCCTCACCACCGCCCGGCTGATCCTGCGGCCACACAGTCCCGCAGACCTGCCCGACCTCGCCGCCATGTGGGCCGACCCGCAGGTGGTGCGCCATATCGGCGGGCGGCCGTTCACGCGCGAGGAGGTCTGGACGCGGCTGCTGCGCGCCGCGGGGATGTGGGTGCTGCTGGGGTTCGGCTACTGGGTGGTGCGGGCGCGCGAGGGCGAAGCCTTCGTGGGTGAGATGGGCTTGGCCGACTTTCGGCGGGAGCTGGAACCGCCGTTCGGCGAGGCGCCGGAGGCCGGGTGGGCGCTGGCCTCGGCCATGCACGGC
>CAXTEX010000170.1:0-2979 GCA_964243445.1 uncultured Caulobacteraceae bacterium
TCGTGGGCGCGGGTCAGCTGCAGCACCTCGCCCTCGGCGATGATGCGCGAGGCGCGGGCCAGGATGTTGAGCGCCTGCAGCCGCCCGGTCTCCACCATCAGCTCGAAGGCGCGGGCGAACAGGAAATCGCCGACCAGCACGCTGGCCGCCCCGCCCCAGATCAGGTGGGCGGCGACCTTGCCGCGCCGAAGCTTGGAGCCGTCGACCACGTCGTCGTGAAGCAGGGTCGCGGTGTGGATGAACTCCACCGCCGCGGCCAGCTTGTGCGCCCCCTCGTCCCCGCCGCCGCACAGCCGCGCCGCGGCCACCGTGAGCAGCGGCCGCAGCCGTTTGCCGCCGGCGGCCACCAGGTGTTCGCCGAGCGCGGGGATCAGGGGGACGTCGCTGGCCAGCCGGTCGCGGATCAGGGCGTCCACGCCCGCCATGTCGACGGCGGCCAGTTCGAACAGCCGCTCGACGGAGGCTTGCGCGCGACGCACCGGCGCGGTGGCGACTTCCAAGGCTTGCTCCTCCGCGCGCGAGGGCTCAGCGCCCCCGCGCTCCGCCCCATGGCCGGCGGCCGGCACAATGGGTACAGGACCTTCCATGGTCAAGGATATGGGCGCGGGCGGAGCGGATTGGGAGGGCGTGGAGCCCGGCTCCGACAGGCGCGCGGACGAGGCCGCCTTCACCTGCGACGCCCTGCTCGGCGGCCGGGTCCGGCTGCGCCAGCCCGCGGTCGGCTACCGGGCGGGGATGGACGCCGCGCTGCTGGCCGCGGGCGTCGGTCTGCAGGCGGGGGAGCGGGGGCTGGAGGCCGGTTGCGGGCCGGGCGCGGCGCTGCTCCAGGCCGCCGCCAGGGCGCCGGCGGGCCGGCTGACGGGCGTCGAACGCGATCCGGCCGCCCTGGACCTGGCGCGGCGCAACATCGCCTCCAACGCCATGGGCGGGCGGGTGGAGGCGATGGCCGGCGACGTCGGCGCGGGGTTCGGCGCGCTGGACCTGGCGCCCTTCGACGTCGCCTTCGCCAACCCGCCCTTCTTCGACGATCCGGCCGCGCTGCGCGCGCCTCATCCCGCGCGCCGGGCCGCCTGGATCGCCGAGGAGGGGCTGGCGGGCTGGACGCGGTTCCTGCTGAAGGCGGTACGCGAGGGCGGACGGATCGTGGTGGTGCACCGGGCCGACCGGCTGGCCGACCTGCTGGCGGGCCTGGGCGAGGGCGCGGGCTCGTTCCGCATCCGCCCTGTCGCGCCCTTCGCCGGGCGGCCGGCCAAGCGGGTGCTGGTCCAGGCGGTGAAGACCGGCCGCGCGCCCCTCGTCCTGCTGGCGCCCCTCGTGCTGCGCGACGGCGAGGCGGAACAGCCGCACGCCCGCGCCATCCTGCGCGGCGAGGCGGACCTTGACTGGGCTTGAGGCTGCGTCTCAGCGCAGGAGGTCTCAGCGCACGATCAGGGCCGCGAGCAGCGTCAGCGTCAGGGCCGAGATCAAGGTGGACAGGGCCACAACCCGCGCGGAGCCTTCGCCAAAGACGCCGGCGGTGCGGGCCTGGATGAAGACGGTCACCGCCGTCGGGCAGGCCGACATCAGGACCGCCGCCGTGCGGAAGGCTGTCGGCGCGCCGCAGAGGCTGACCGCCAGCGCCACGCAGGCCGGGCCCACGCCCAGCTTGGCCGCCACCGCCAGCCAGACCGGGGCGATCGGCGGGCGGACCTCGGCGGGCGGCGTGCGGGCGGCCAGCACGGCGCCAAGCGCCACCAGCCCCGTGGCCGTGGCGCTGCTGGCGACGGTGGAGAGCCCGCTGTCCACCAGGGCCGGCCAGCGCCAGCCGCCCAGCATCTGCGCGACGCCGATCACCGCGCCCGCGACGATGGGCGTGAACAGGCCCCGGGCGAGGGCGCGCGCCCAGCGCCCGCCGCCCGCGCGATGCAGCGCCATGCCCGACAGCGACGCCAGCAGCACCCAGTCGATCGCCACCAGGGCGCCGGCCCAGCCGAGCGCCCGGGTCCCGACCAGCGAGACGACCAGCGGCAGGCCGATGAAGCCGGTGTTGCCGAGCCCCGCGCACATGGGCAGCGCGCCCTGCACCGCGGGGGGCCAGCGCATCGCCCGCGCCACGGCGGCCGCCAGCAGGAAGGGGCAGAGGGCGCCCGCCGCATAGGCCGCCAGCCCCACGGCCACCGCCGCCGAAGGTCTCGCGCTGGAGCCCAGGCTGTGGATCAGCAGCGCCGGGAAGCCCAGCCAGTAGACGTAGCGCGAGAGCCCGGTGACGTGGCCCTCGTCCAGGATGCGGGTCCGCGCCAGCACCGCGCCCGCCGCCATGACGAGGAACAGCGGCGCCACCTTGCCGATCACGAACATCGCAGCTCCTTCTGGTGGAGGCGGTCGTCAGGCCGCAGGAGGACGCCGCGATAGATCCTCCCCTGCGAAGCGGGGGAGGGGGAGGGGGCTCCAGCTTGACGCCGCGGCTCTCCTCTCTGGAGCCCCCCTCACCAGGTTTCGCCTGGTCCCCTCCCCCCGCTGCGCAGGGGGAGATGAAGCAAGAGACGAGTTCTCGTCGCGGAGTTAGAGACGCTCAGCCGCCCGCCTGGCCCATGGCGGCTTCGAGATTGTCCGCCACCTTGTCCAGGAAGCCCTCGGTGGTCAGCCAGCCCTGGTTCTCGCCGACGAGCAGGGCGAGGTCCTTGGTCATCGCCCCGCCCTCCACCGTGCCGACGGTGACCGTCTCCAGCGTCTCGGCGAAGCGGGTCAGGGCCGCGTTGTCGTCGAGCTTGGCGCGCTGCTCCAGCCCCTTGGTCCAGGCGAAGATGGACGCGATGGAGTTGGTGGAGGTGCTCTCGCCGCGCTGATGCTGGCGGAAGTGGCGGGTGACGGTGCCGTGGGCGGCCTCCGCCTCCACCGTCTTGCCGTCAGGCGTCAGCAGCACGCTGGTCATCAGGCCGAGCGAACCGTAGCCCTGGGCCACGATGTCGGACTGCACGTCGCCGTCGTAGTTCTTGCAGG
>CAXTEX010000171.1:0-2902 GCA_964243445.1 uncultured Caulobacteraceae bacterium
GCATTGGCGGTGTCGTGGAAGCCGTTCACGAACTCGAAGCCCAGCGCGATCAGCAGCGCCAGCCCCAGCAGCAGGAAGGCGCCGACGGCGATCGGCTCGTTGCCGCCATAGGTGCGGATGTCGTTGGCGATGCTGTAGATGGCGTAGGCGGCGCCGGCGACCAGCACGAGGAAGAAACCGAAGGCGCCCGCCGGATGCACCTTGCCGCTGAGGTCGATCTTGAGCGCATCGGCCGTGCGTTTCTCGCCTGCCGTCGGCGCGTCCGCCGTTCCCGCCGTGGCCATGGTCTTCGCTCCCGCCGCGCAATCCTTAATGAAGGTCTCACGCCCGACGGGAGGCGAGGATGAATTTTCCATGAAACTGCGGCCGAAACGGCTGCGCGGCGGCGGACGCTTGCTCCCTGTCACGCCCGCGTCACCGACTCACGCCACGAGCCACGGCGTGTTCGAACCGTCCTGAGGTCGAAGGCGCATGGTGCAGTCAGCGGGTCGCCGACGCTATCGCAGCCTGTTTATCTCCGACGTGCACCTGGGCGCGCACGCCTGCCGGGCGCAGGCGCTGTTGTCGTTCCTGGACGGCGTGGAGTGCGAACAGCTCTATCTGCTCGGCGACATCGTCGACGGCTGGCGGCTGCAGCGGCGCTGGTTCTGGCCGGCGGCCCATGCCGAAGTCTTGGAGCGGCTGCTCGACCTGGCGCGCGACGGGGTGTCGGTCACCTACATCCCGGGCAACCACGACGCTTTCGCACGGAGCTACTGCGGTTTGAACGCCGCGGGCGTGGCCATCGTGGAGGAGGCGGCGCACATGGCGGCGGACGGGCGGTGTTACCTGCTCGCCCACGGCGACGCCTACGATCCCACCGCGCGCAAGGGCGAGATCGCCCAGGCCTTGGGCGATCTCGCCTATCGCGCCCTCATGCGGCTGGACGGCGTCTGGCGCAGGGCGGCGCACCGGCTCGGCCGGACGGACGACAGTCTGGCGGCCTGGGCCAAGCGCCGTTCGGCGGTCGCCCGGCGGGTGGTCGACGCCTTCGAAGCGGCGCTGGCGGAGGAGGCGCTGCGCCGCGGCTTCGATGGCGTGGTCTGCGGCCACATCCACCACCCCGCCGCGCGGACGATCGGCGGGATGGCCTATGTGAACTGCGGCGACTGGGTGGAGAACCTCTCCTGCGTCGGGGAGAGCGCTGACGGCGTGCTCGACGTGGTGCGCTGGCGGACGCCGCAGGCGCGGCGGCCTGAGCCGCGTCCCGCCCCTGTGACGGCGCCGGCCTGGAGCGCCTGAGCCGACCTCGCGCCGCCAGGTTTGGCGAAGTCGCGCGAAGGCGTCAGGCTGGGTGCGTGCAGTCCGATTCGATCCTTGAGCGGTCGTCCGCTCTTTCGCCGGGGGCGCCGCTTCAGCGCCCGACGGTGCACGAGTTCTTCGCCGGCGCCGGCATGGTGCGGGTGGGGCTGGGGCCCGGCTGGCGATGCGCCTTCGCCAACGACGTCGATCCGCTGAAGGCGCAGGCCTATCGCGCCAACTTTGGCTCTGCAGAGCTTCGCCTGGCCGACGTGGCGAGCCTGCAGACATCCGACATCCCTGAGACCGCCGATCTGACGTGGGGCTCCTTTCCTTGCCAGGACCTCTCGCTGGCGGGGGCGGGCGCGGGGCTGGACGGGGCGCGCTCCGGCCTGTTCCACGCCTTCTGGCGGCTGATGGAGCGGCTGGTCCGCGAGGGCCGGGCGCCGCGGCTGGTGGCGGTGGAGAACGTCTGTGGGACGCTGAGCGCGCGCGGCGGTCGCGATTTCGGCGCCATCTGCGACGCCTTCGTCGGGAGCGGCTATCGTGTGGGCGCCCTGGTGGTCGACGCCGAGCTGTTCGTGCCGCAGTCGCGCCCCCGGCTGTTTGTGATCGGCGTGCGGGAGGACGCGCCCTTGCCCCGGGAGCTCTGCGCGGCCGGGCCGGAGGCGCCGTTCCACACCCTGGCCCTGCGCCGGGCGGTCCAGGGCCTGCAGCCCCGGACCGCGGCGCGTTGGGTCTGGTGGCGGCTCGCCCCGCCACAGCCTCGGCGCGTCGGACTGGCTGACCTGATCGAGGCGACGCCCGAAGGGGTCGCCTGGCGCACGCCGGCGGAGACCGAGCGCCTGCTGTCGCTGATGTCGCCCCTGCACCGGGCCAAGGTGGAGGCCCAGCGTGGGGGGCGGGGCTGCGTGGGCGCCGTCTACCGTCGCACGCGCCGGACGACCGACGGCGTCCGCCAGCAGCGGGCGGAAGTGCGCTTCGACCAGGTGGCCGGGTGCCTGCGCACGCCGGCGGGCGGGTCCAGCCGCCAGCTGCTGCTGGTCGTCGAGGGCGATGGGGTCCGTTCGCGCTGGCTGACGCCGCGGGAGACCGCCCGGCTGATGGGCCTGCCGGACAGCTACCGCCTGCCCGCGAGCGCCAACGCGGCCTGCCGCCTGACCGGCGACGGCGTCGTGGCGCCGGTAGTCGCCCACCTCGCGCGCCAGCTGTTCGAGCCCCTGCTGGGTCTCGCCCCCGCCTGGGCTGCGCCGCAGGCGGCCTGATCGCCCCAGCGGCGCGCACCCTTGTCAGACATCGCGACCAGCCTGTAGGTCACGGCGCACGGGCTTGGGCGTTGCGTGGCTTGGGAGCGATCGGTCATGGACGGGTACGAAGACAGGGCCGGACTGCATGTCGCCGAACCTCTGGCGCGCTTCATCGAGCAGCAGGCGCTGGCCGGGCTGGACCTGGACGCGGGCGCCTTCTGGCGCGGGACGGCGGCGATCTTCCAGCGTTTCACCCCCGACAACCGGGCCCTGCTGGCGCGACGCGACGTCCTGCAGGCGCAGATCGACGCCTGGTGCCGGGCGCGCCGCGGCTCCGCCATCGCGCCGGGCGACTACGCCGCCTTGCTGCGCGAGAT
>CAXTEX010000172.1:0-2778 GCA_964243445.1 uncultured Caulobacteraceae bacterium
GGCGGCGGTCTTCAGCCGTTTCGAGCACGCGGTCGGGCAGAGGCGTGAGCGTGAGTCCGCCAGACGGTCTGAATCCAGGCACGAGTCTTTAGAAAAGGAATGAGCGGCGTCGCCTTGCGGCCGACAAACTAATCTCTGGCGTGCCGACGCCTCACTCGACCGCGATGCACCCAGCCCAAGCGTGCCTTTAGCCTCCGAAAGAGGCTTCGAGAGTGGGTAGTGGCCCATCGGAGGGGTCGATGAGTGCGAGAACGCACCTTGGTGCGGCAGGGGAGGGCGCTGAGAGCCTCCCCGCTCATTTCCGGAGCGAGATGAGGTCTAGCTCACGCCACATCTAGGTGAAGTCGTAGGTGGCCATGGGGTCGTCCGGGTCCTGGACGCGGCCCGAACGGTTCTCCAGCGTCTTGAGCCAGGCCGCCGTCTTGGTGCGGCCCGCGGGAGTTTTCACCGCCGCGCGAGGGGTCACGTCGCCCAGCGCCGGCACGGGCTTGTCCAGAACCGCCCGATATTGGCGGTCGAGCAGCTCGTGCACCAGCTGGGTTTCGGTTTCGCGAGGAAGGGCGTCTGTCGGCGCCGCGTCGGACGGATCTTGGGTGGCCAGCGCCTGTTCGAGGGTGCGGATTTCAGTCAGCGGGAGCTTGACCTGCTCGCCCAACGCTGCGCCCAGCCATTCACGCCCGCGAACGGCGCGCGCGGCGGAGTTGACCGCCAGCACGAGCGTCCGGTCCTTCAGCTCGACCGCGCCCAGGACCAGGGCGCCATCCGCCGTGGTGACATTCAAGCGGAGCCCGTCGTCTTCGGGCAGGTGGCCATCGTTGGCGGGCGGTCCGATCCAGCTCCAGAAGATGGGGGAGTCCTGGCTCAGGTCCGGCAGGGCGTTTAGCCGCTCGGTCACGGACCTGGCGGAGGCCTTGGACGTCAGCGGGAACACCACTTCGTGGAAGACGATCTCCTCGCCGTCGCTGTTGAACATCTGGGGCATGGTCAGCCCCATGGCCCGGGTGAGGCTGTCGAACAGCCAGGCGGTCGTGAACAGGTGGGCGAAGCGACGAAGCTCTTCGTCACCACCTTTCCAGGTGAGCGGAATGGCGCCGGGCGCACGCGCCTTACCCCGCCACGGTTTCTTGCCGGAGGCCTCACGCAAGGCCTCGGCCAGCAGGTCGGAGCCTTCCGGGGTGAAGGCCAGCAGGGCCCCGGTCAGCTCGTAGCGGTCCCGCGGCTTGACCAGTCGCGCATAGACGCGGTCCCAGGGCTTCAGCGTACGGCTGGCGGTGCGCTCGATCACCTCAATGGGCTCGCCGCCGCGCAGAAGATCGCGGGCCAGGAAGGAGACGCCCGGCTTGGGGTCGCTGATCTCGTACAGGCTCGGAACGGTGTCCTTCAGGGCGGCGATGTAGCGCTTGCCGCCGGGGGACTCGGTCCAGCCACGGCGGGTCAGGTAGACCTCCACCGGACTCTCGCCGTCTTCGGTCCTGCGGGTCACGGCGTCCTCGAAGGCGACGCCCCAGAGCATACGCGTCCAGTCCCCATCCAGGACCTCGTCGATCTGCTCGAACTCAAGATCGAACGCCTGCAGGGTCGGCTCGAAGTGCTCGGCGAGCGCGTCTTCCACGAGCTCCGACCAGGGCTCATGGAGCATCCACTTGATCAGCTTGCTGAGGTCGTGGGCCAAGCCCTGATCTCCTGACCGCGGGGTTGCGGGCTACGCTATGTGGGAGCTTCGCCCGCAGCCCCGCTCCGGCTGCGCTATGGACGGCGCGGTACCGCTGCTCAGCTCGTCGATCAAGCCCGGCAGTGGCAGCATCAGCTGCAAGGGGTGATTGTCTTGCGCGAGGACTGGGGTCGCCACCTCGGCGAGGTTGGGGACGACGGCTGAGCGGGCGAGCGGCGATGAGGGGTCACAGGCCAGGCCAGGAGCACGCCCAAGGCGTCCGCCTCGAAAGGCGTATCCTGGACCGCCAGGCGCAGCTCTTCGGGGAGGAGGTCGTAGGCGAGCAGATCCTCGCGCCAACCGGCGTCGCCTCGCCGCAGGGCGGACGGCGCAGCCTGGTTGCCGACCGCCGCCTCCACGACCCGGCTCAGCTTCATTGGGGTTCGCCCGAGCGTCCAGGGACGACGCGGATGGCGATCGGCGCGCCAGCGACGGCGCGTCCCGACCAGCCGGAGGTTGCGCCGGTGGAGGGCAGGGGCGCACAGTAGGAGAGCGGGACGGGCAGCGGTCGCGACTGCCTCAGGCAGAGCCGTTGACCGACAAGACGCCAGTGGCCGAAGGAGGGGTCACCGCGACGGCCACGGGCGGCGTAGACACCGTCAGGCCGAAGCCAGAGCCGCCCCATGCGGCCGTCCGGGTAGGTGGAAATGATCGTGCCGGTGAAAGCCGCCGTCAGGTTCGGGGCCGCCGGGACAGAGGCCGAGACGGCCGGCGGCGAAGCTAGGATCATGCGACCTCCGAGCTCTCCGCTTCGAACGCCCGCCGTCCCCGCCGACGCCAGAATTCGAGTAGCGCTTTACCGTGATCGTCCTGCACCATGTCGGCGAGCGCGAGAAGGCCGCCTAGGAGCGTGGCGCGATCGTCCGCGGCGAGTTCGACAAGGCCGGCTTTCTGAACCAGCCCGCCGAGCTCGATGAGCTGGCGGGTGCGTTCACGTCGCTGCATGACCCAGCCTCGCGTGTCGGTTCGCGCTCTCGATGCTTCAGCTCGCCGCTCGGCCGCCGCCGTTCGGCGCAGCGCCAGCGCCGTCGCCCGTATCCGCACCGCCAACGCCCTTGCGCCGGCTC
>CAXTEX010000173.1:0-2773 GCA_964243445.1 uncultured Caulobacteraceae bacterium
GAAGTTCGAGCCGGACAAGGGCTTCCGCCTGGCGACCTACGCCATGTGGTGGATCAGGGCCTCGATCCAGGAATACATCCTGCGCTCCTGGAGCCTGGTGAAGATCGGCACCACCGCGGCGCAGAAGAAGCTGTTCTTCAACCTGCGCAAGGCCAAGTCCGAGATCAGCGCCCTGGAGGAAGGCGACCTGCACCCCGAGCACGTGGCCTCCATCGCCACCAAGCTCGGCGTGACCAACGACGACGTCATCTCCATGAACCGGCGTCTGTCAGGGCCGGACAGCTCGCTGAACTCGCCGCTCCGCGCCGACAGCGAAAGCGAGTGGCAGGACTGGCTGGTGGACACCACCAGCGAGAGCGCCGAGCACGTGGTGGCCGAGGCCGAGGAGCGCGACCTGCGCATGGGCCTGCTCGAAGAGGCGATGCAGGAGCTCACCGACCGGGAGCGCCACATCCTGACCGAGCGCCGGCTGAAGGACAATCCGACCACGCTGGAGGAGCTCGCCGGCCAGTACGGCGTCAGTCGCGAGCGCGTTCGCCAGATCGAGGTGCGGGGCTTCGAGAAGCTGCAGAAGGCCATGCAGGCCGCCGCCCACGACCGCAACCTGATGAACGTCTGAAGGCGGCGCCGCCGTCTTAGGCGAGTCCGGATCAGCCCAGGCGTCCTCGAACGCTTCGGCTTGCGCCGGGACGCGTCGCAGCTGAAGCTCCGCGTCGAGTTCGGCGGAGTCTGAGAACCCATGTCGACGCCGGCCCCCATCGGTCCGTCCGGCCAGCCTGTGCAGGCCAGCCGCGCCGAAGCGGGGATCGAGGCCGGCGGGCTGCGGCCTAGCATGCATGGCTTCGGCGCCCTGTTGATCACCCTGTCCTGCCTGTCGCCAGGCATCGGCGTCTTCATCGTGGGCTCCGACGTCCTCCACGAGGCCGGGACGGCGGTGTTCGCCTGCTTCGCCGCCGCCGCCCTGCTCGGGCTGGCGATGGCGGCGGTATACGGGGAGCTGGCCTCGGCCACGCCCCAGGCCGGCGGCGAATACGCCATCCTCGGCCATGCGCTCGGGCCGTCCTGGGGCGTGGCGGCGCTGGGGCTGAACCTGCTGGGCTTCAGCGTGGCCCAGTCCCTATCCGGCCTGGGCGTGGCGACCTATCTGCAGGCGGTGGCGCCCGGCCTGCCGGCCGTTCCCACGGCGGCGGCGTTCATATGCCTGGTCACCGCGGTGGCGGTGCTGCACGTCGGCGTGGGCGCGCGCATCACCGGCGTCTTCCTGGCGGTGGAGATGGCCGCGCTGGCGACGCTTGCAGCGCTGGGCTTCGCCCATCCGCACCGATCGGTCGCCGCCGCCATCCTGCATCCGATAACCCTGAACGGCGCCGGCATGCTGGTCCCGGTGGCGCTGGCCGTCGCCGGCGCCGCGACGGCCGGAGGCGTCTACGCCTTCAACGGCTATGGAGCGGTGGTCTTCCTGGGCGAGGAGCTGCACGAGGCGCCGCGCCGGATCGCCCGCGTGGTGTTCCTGGCGCTGGGCGTCGCCGTGGTGACCGAGCTCGTCCCGCTGCTCGGCCTGCTGGTGGGCGCGCCCGACCTGCATGCGCTGTTGTCGGCCCGCGCGCCGGTGTCGGCCTTCCTGGCTACGGCCGCAGGGCCCTGGACGGCGAGGCTGATGAGCGTCGGGGTGGCCCTGGCGATCGTCAACGCCATGATTGCAGTGGCCCTCATGGCCGGGCGGCAGCTCTACGCCACCGGGCGCGACCGGCTGTGGCCGGCGCCGGTCAGCCGCGCGCTCGGCCGGCTGCATCCGCGCTTCGGCTCGCCGTTGAACGCCACCGTGGCCATGGGCGCGGCCGCGCTCGCCGGCTGTTTCGTCCCCGTGCGGCTGCTCGTGCTGATCCTTGGGAACGGCAATGTGGCCCTCTACACCGGCCTCTGCCTGGCCGTGCTCGCGCGGCGACGGCGGGGCGTCTTGGGCGTCGAGGCAAGCGCCCAGGGCTGGCGCATGCCCTTGTTCCCGCTGCCGCCCCTGCTCGCGCTCGTGGCCCTGGCGGCGGTGGTTTGGTTCGACCTGCACGACGTCGCCGGGGCCCAGGGGCTGGCCGCCACAGCCGTGACCATGCTGCTGGCGGTGGCCTATCACCGCTTCGTCCTGCGGCCGGGCGGGGTCTGGGCGTTGCGGGGGCCGCAAGCCTCGGCCTGAGCGCGCGAGCCGGCGGCTATTCCGTGTCCATCGCCGCGTCGTGAGGCTCCGCGCCGCAAGCCTCCGACAGCTGGTGGAACCGCTCCAGGTAGCGGAGCTGCGCGGGCGATGCGGCCAGGGGCGCCAGCGTCGGGGCGTAGCCCTGCGGCGGGTCGCCGAACAGCAGCCGCGCCTCGGCCGCCGAGAAGCCGGCCAGCTGCACAGCCTCGTGATAGGCCGACACGCGATCCGCGCGCTTGACCAGCGCCCTGACCTCGGCCGGCGGCGCGGGCGGAAGCCCGAAGCGCAGGTGGATCGCCGTTTCCAGCCCGTGCTCGAACGCCTTGTAGTCGAAGCCCAGCGCCGTCTTGAAGGGCGAGATCATGTCGCCGATGACGTACTCCGGTGCGTCGTGCAGCAGGGCCGCCAGCCGCCAGCGAGGGTTCAGCCCCGGGTCCAGGTGGGCGCAGACCTCCTCCACCACCAGCGAGTGCTGGGCGACCGAAAAGGCGTGCTCGCCGGTCGTCTGGCCGTTCCAGCGCGCCACCCGCGCCAGGCCGTGGGCGATGTCCTCGATCTCGATGTCGAAGGGTGAGGGGTGCAGCA
>CAXTEX010000174.1:0-2755 GCA_964243445.1 uncultured Caulobacteraceae bacterium
TGCGTGTCCCCTTCCACTTCACAATGTCAAAGACCTACACCAACCATGGCTGGCGGCTACCGTTTGCGCCCGGCGGCTTCAGCGTGACTGTCGTTCTAGAGAAACACGAAGAAGGCGTCAACCCGAAAGTCGAACCTCTTCAACAATTGTAGAACAATCCCACCATGAACGTCAGCAGATACGCTCTGACTGTCGATCCATGACCCTGGGACATCTTGCAGATGACCAGGAATGACCAAGTCCCCGCCCCTCACAGAATGACGGCAAGTTCGAGCTGAACTCGCGAGCCGTCAGGTTGGGGGCGGTCCCGCCAGACAGTACGTCGCGGCGAGAGGCGGGCATTTATGGAATCGCGGCCAGCCTGTCAACCCTCGCCTGCCGAATGTCGATCTTGGCGGTCGTTTGGTATCGCGTCAGTCGCTCTCCAAATCGGCGTAGAGGCCGCGGGCCTCCGTGGCCGGACCACGGCGCTCGCCGGCGGCCTCGACGCGGATGGACACCGCCCGGCCACCCAGGGCGAAGACCAGGCCATCGCCGGGCCAAAGCATGCGGCTCGCCTTATCCAGGCGGGTCTCGGCGCCTTGGCGCAGGAGACGCACCCGGCCCTCATCGACAAAGCGGGCGGCGAGGCTGCGGGTCTTGAAGAAACGGGCGCGCCACAGCCATACGTCGACGCGGCAGGGCTCATGGCCGCCAATGGGCGGGGGATCGTTCATGACTGAGCGGAGGCGGCCTTGCGACGCGGACGTCGGCGCCTGGGCGCCACGGGCGGACGCTGCAAGGCGACCAGGGCGGCGAACGGTCCCGGGGTCGTCCCGCTCGGTGTCGCGATCTCGGACCGAGGCGTTTGCGGCTTGGGATTGCGATGCCGCCAAAGGCTGGGCTCCCCCTCCGCCGGGCGACGAGCCGGCGTGTAGCCCAGCGCCTTGAACAGACGGGCCGCCGAGCTGCCGTCAAGGCCGACCGCCTGCAGCTCCGCGTCGTGCAGCTTCACCGCACCAGCTTCGCGCGGGGCGCGGCGGATCAGGTCGGACAAGGTCTCCAGCATGACGACGGGTGCGGCGAGCTCCCCAAGCGCCGCCATGCCGCGCCAGCCGAGAGCCTGCGCGGGCGGGTCCGGCGTGGGCAGGCGGCTCGGCAGATGGGCGGGCGGACGCCAGTAGGGCGCCTCCACGGCGGCGAAGGCGTGGAGCAGAGGCGTAGCCGCCTCCGACAACAAACCAGGCATGTATAGGCTGAAGGCGCCCAGCCGCACGCCGAGGGTTCGCAAGGCGCGGCGCTCCCCCTGGCTGAGAGCCGCGACCTCGGCGGCGACCTCGCGGCGGGCCAGGACGCCGCCAGCCTCCATCAAGCGGTAGGCGATCCCGCGCGCCAAGCCGCGCAGCTCACCTTTCGCAAGCGCGTCCTCCACAGCCTTCAGGGGCGCGAGGCGGCGGCTGGCCTCGCCGGCGATGAAGGCCTCCAGGCGGCGGCGGGCGCGTTCGCGGGCGGGCTCCGGCCCCATCTCGCCGTAGAGCAGGCATTTGGGCGCGAAAGGGCGTCCGCCGCTGAGGCGGCCTGCGGCCTCGCCATTCCAGCTGACAGCCCCGTCGGGGGACAATCCGAAGGTCTCGTCGGCGTCGGCGGCCAGGGCGCCCAGGCGGCGGGTGACCTCGGGAACTACGGCGCGCTGGGCGGCGGCGCGGAGCGTCTTGTCCTCCAGGGCGCTGGCTCCTTGCGCGAGATCGAAGCGCAAACCGCGCAGGCGGCCGACATAGTGGCCCTCCACCGTCACGGTTCCATCCGCGCCGACGCCCGCCAGCACGTCCTCGCGCAGGTTCAGGCCGCGCATCAGCGCCGAGGTGCGGCGATCGATGAACCGCGCCATCAGCTTCTCGTGCAGGGTGTCGGAGAGGCGGTCCTCCAGCTGGCGGCATTTGGCCTGCCAGTGTCCGGGATCGCGCAGCCAGTCCGGGCGGGCGGCGGCGTAAGCCAGGGTGCGGACGCCCGCCAGGCGCTGGGCCAGCACGTCCATCTCACCCTCCACGTGATCCAGGCTGGCGAACTGGCCGGCGATCCAGTCCTCCGGCAGGCGGGCGTTGCGGGAGGTCAGGTGGTCGAACACGGTGCGGCAGAGGCGGACGTGCTCGTCCAACGTGGTCTTGCGAAAGTCCGGGGTCTGGCAGACCTCCCACAGCTTCCGCAGCTTGCCGCGGTCCGGGCCGATGCTGCGCTCCATCTCGGGATCCTGCGCCAACTGGCGCAAGGTGGTCTCGTCCAGGCTCTCCTGGGCGAGCTTGAGGCCGTCGCGGGTGGGCGGCGCGGCGAGCGAACGCAGCAGGCCCTTGAGCGAGGCGAACTCCAGTTCGGCGCTGCGCCATTCCGCCGCCGCCACTGGCTCGTAGAGATGCTCCTCGACCGACGCGACGAGGTCCTCGTCCATCTCCTCCGCCTCGCCGGTGACGCCGAAGGTGCCGTCGGCGCGGTATCGCCCCGCACGCCCGGCGATCTGGCCGACCTCCATGGGGTGAAGCCAGCGGGTGCGCTTGCCGTCGAACTTGCGCAGCCCTGCGAAGGCGACATGGTCCACGTCCATGTTCAGGCCCATGCCGATGGCGTCGGTGGCCACCAGGAAGTCGACCTCGCCGGACTGGTACAGCGCCACCTGGGCGTTGCGGGTGCGGGG
Source organism: uncultured Caulobacteraceae bacterium (assembly GCA_964243445.1). Lineage (GTDB taxonomy): Bacteria > Pseudomonadota > Alphaproteobacteria > Caulobacterales > Caulobacteraceae > CAHJWH01. The sequence continues at coordinate 2,666 of CAXTEX010000174.1, forward strand.
CGACAGGCTGCCCATCACCACCGCCGCACCCCCGCGCTGGCGGCGGATCAGCTCGGCGATGGCGTAGACGTTCTCGGTGGAGAAGGCGAC
>CAXTEX010000175.1:0-289 GCA_964243445.1 uncultured Caulobacteraceae bacterium
CCGCCGCCCGGAGCGACGCCGCCAGGATGGCCTCCGCCGGCGGATGGTCCGCCATGACCGCCGCCACCGCCGCCGCCGTGGCCTCCACCACCGCCGCCGCCGTGGCCGCCGCCACCGCCACCGCCATGACCTTCGTGCTGTGCATAGGCTGCCGGAGCCGCAAGCAAGGCGAGGGCCGCCGCCGAGATCACCAGTCGCTTGATCATCCTGCCCTCGCCCTCAGCCGACGAACGGCTGACCAAACAGCAAAAAGCTCCGGCTACGCTTCCGGTTCCCTGGCCGCCGCGGT
>CAXTEX010000175.1:299-2713 GCA_964243445.1 uncultured Caulobacteraceae bacterium
CGGTGGTGTAGGCGGTCATGTGTTCACCGCTCGATCATCTTCATTTAGCAAGCTTGAACAGCGGGCGGAGCTGGTGACGATCAGCTTACACGAGCGGGCTTCATCATGTTCGGCCGCTTAACCGTATGTTCAGCCGCGATCGACTTTGCTGTTTTGAGCAATGATCACCGGCGCCGAATGCGCCCGGCAGGAGACGCGGAACATGCAGACCGAGACGAGCGACATGATCCCAGGCGGCGGCCCGCCCCTGCCGGGACCCTTCTCCACCGGCGACGAGCTGCTGAAGATGGGGCTGCTGTACTCGACAGGGCAGGGCGGCGCGCCGCTGGACTACGTGTCGGCCCACATGCTGTTCAACCTGGCCGCCATGCGCGGGTCGGAGGAGGCCAAGTCCTACCGCCGCGAGCTGAGCCAGGAGATGGACCGCGACAGCGTCGCCGAAGCCCAGCGCGCGGCCCGCCAGTGGCTCGCCGCCTCCTGAACGAGGGCCGCTAGGGCGAGACGCCGTAGAGGCCGCCGGTCAGGGCGTAGCTGAAGCTGACCGGTACGAGGTCTCGGATGTACTGCTGGACGAACAGGTCGGCGTTGGCGATGTTGGTCTTGGGCACGAACACCACGTCGAAGCGGCGAAGCGGCGTCAGGTCGGCGTGAACGGGATCAGCCAGCGCCGCGCGCAGGTCCACCACCTTCATCAGCGGCCGTCCGCCGGGACCGCGGCGGATGACGATGACGTCGTGGCGCTTGGCTCCGTCGGTGAAGCCGCCCGCGGTGACGATGGCCTGCAGCGCGTCGATGTCGCCGGCCATGTCGTAGACTCCCGGCTTGGTGACCTCGCCGCCGACGAAGACGCGCAGCGGCGTGGCCGCGCGGACCGAGACGTCCACCTCCGGGCGCACCAGCAGCGGGACATAGGCCTGCGACAGCGAGCCCTGCAGCCCCGTGACCGACAGGTCCGCCGCCATCACCGGGCCGACGAGGGGCAGCGACACGCGCCCGTCCGGCTGCACCGTCACCTCGCGGTTCAGCTCCGGCGCGGAGGGGAAGCCCACATCCAGCACGTCGCCGGGGAAGATGCGGTAGGCCGGCTCCTGCTCGCCCCAGGTCGAATAGCCGATGTTGGGAAAGGCCGCCGTGCGCGCACCTTGACCCTCGTGGGCGCAGCCGCACAGCATCATGGCGACGCCTGCACAGGCGAAGGCGGCGCGGGCGCGGGAGGTGGCGTGGGCGGGTGTCGGCATCTGTCGGGCGTCCCGGAGCGGTCAGGCGGGTCACGCTCCAGACTTATGGTTAATCGGTAAGGATCGGTTAAGCGCGTTCGCTCACGCTCGGATCAGACCTCGACCGGACCCCTGTCCCATGCAGAACGCCTCGGCGTGGCGGAGCGAAGCCGCGGAGCCCTTTGCGGTTCCGGCGCTCGCCGCTGCGCGCTACACGCCCCAGGATCTGCTCGCCATGCTGTGGCGGGAGCGGGCGCTGATGCTCGTCGTCTTCCTGGTCGTCACAGCGCTCGGCGTCGTCCTGGCCCTGAGCCTCAAGCCGGCCTTCCAGGCCCATTCCAGCCTGCTGGTGCGGCTCAGCCCCGAATACGTCTATAACCCCCGCGTCGGCGACGCCGCCCGGGGCCTGGCCCCGGAAAGCGATCAGGTGGTGGAGTCGGAGGCGGAGATCCTGAGCAGCGCCGGGCTGAAGGCGCGGGTGATCGCCGACGTGGGCCTGGCGCGCATGTTCCCCAAGCTCGCCCGCGCCCAGGCCTCCTCCGATCCGGCCAAGCGCAAGGACGTGCAGGGCGCGGCCATCAAGGCCATGGGCGAGCAGCTGAAGGTCGCCACCGCCCCGGGCGACTCGGTGGTGCGGCTGAGCTACTCCGATCCCGACCCCCAGCGCGCCGCCCTCGTGCTGAACACCCTGGTGGATGAGTACCTGCGCTATCGCACCACCATCCTGTCCTCGCGGGACGCCGGCGCCATAGGCCAGCAGGCCAGCGACTTCCAGCAGCGGCTGAACACGGCCGACGCCGCCTACGCCCGCTTCCTGTCCGACAACGGCATCAGCGACTTCGACACTGAGAAGACCGCCCTCGACGCCGTCTACGGCCAGCTGCTGACCGACAGCTACAACGTCACAGCCCAGCTCAGCGAGGCGGAGGGCAGGTTGGGCGCCACCGCCTCGGAGTTCGGCCGCACCCCCGCGGAGATCGGCATCTCCCGCGACCTGGACCATGTCGCCGCCGACAAGCTGATCACCCTTCGGCTCTCGCGCCAGGACCTGCTGTCGCGCTACACCCCCGGCGCCCAGCCGGTGCAGGACGTCGACCGCCAGATCGGCGAGCTGGAGGCGCTGAACGCGGCGGGCCAGTCCGCCGGCCCCGGCGCCAAGCGGGTCGGCGTCAACCCGGTGTTCCAGACCCTGCAGAC
>CAXTEX010000176.1:0-2627 GCA_964243445.1 uncultured Caulobacteraceae bacterium
GGCGGGTTGTTGGCGCCCTCCGTCTGAGTTCCGCCAGGCGGGCGCCGGTCGCCGCCTTCGCTGGTGTAGCGCCTGCGGTAGGAACGAGGCGCCGGCTGGGGTCCCAGAGGCTGGGAGTAGTTGAAGCCGTAGCGCAGCTCCTTGCGGTCCAGGCTGGTGAAGTTCACCGCCCGATCGTCCTCCTCGGTCAGCACGCCGTCCGCATCGCGGGCGAAGCGGCTGGGAAAGGCGGCCTCGATCTGGGCGTCAACGGTGGGGAAGGTCGAGATGGGGTTCGAGATGTGGCTGACGATGTAGTTTGCCGTCACCGTCAGGTTCTTGGCCGGTATGGGCTTCCAGGTCAGGCCGACCTTGGTCACCTGGCGGTGGTCGGCCACGAGGTCGGGGTTGCCGCCGCTGACCTGGGTCACGTCCACGGTTTGGCCGGTCACATAGTCGAACAGGCGCGCGCCCGGCGTGGCGACAATGGGTCCGCCGAGCTGGGCGATGGTCGGCGCGGCCTGGTCCTGGGTGCGTGAGACGATCAGGTTGACGCCGTCGATGGGCGTCCAGTTGATCCCGTAGCCCAGGGTCTTCAGCAGGCCGAAGTCCGACAGCTGGTCCACCGCGGCGTTCACGTTCACCGACAGGTCGCCCACGAAAGCGAAGACGTGGTCGTCGCGGCTGGCCAGCGGCAGGTCCAGGTTGACCTGGGCGTTGGCGTCGTTGCGCGACAGGCTGACCTTCTGGAAGGCGCCGAACAGGGAAGACGTGGAGTTCTGCAGGCTTTCGGTGTCGCCCGCCTTGAGGCTGGCGTAGACCGATCCCGCCGGAACCTTGAACAGCGGCCCGTTGGCCAGGATCTGGATGTTGCCCGAGTCCGAGCGGGACTCGGCCACGTTCTCCGCCAGCGACGACGGCAGGCCCGCCGGGAACGGACCGAACGGATTGAAGGCGGGCGAGTCCGCGCTCAGCAGGCCCTGCAGCGTCGTCACGTCCGCCCCGGCGCTGGTGTGCGTGGTCGTGTCGCCGTGGTCGTAGGCGTCGGTCAGCGACAGCCGCCAGGCGCCGAGGTCCTTGTTCACGGTGGAGCCGAGGTGGGCGGTCCACCCGTCGATGCTCTGGCGCAGAGGCCCGAGGTTGGAGGCGTAGCGGTCCACGTCCACCGGCTGGCTGAAGGGCGAGAACGGATCGCCCGCCGGGACGAGCAGGGTCAGCCCCGGCAAGCCCTGCAGCGCGTCGCTGGTGGTGGCGCCCAGGGTCGCATTGACGGTGACCCGCGTGCCCCAGACGCTCGGCTGGCTCATCACCGCATTGGCGGTGACCGCCTGGGTGGCCGGCAGCAGGGTGCGGTCGCCGCTGACGTTGGTGCTGTTCGGCGCAGCGGCCGTGGCCACGAAGTCGCCCAGCGTCGGCGCGCGCCCGTTCAGACCGGCGGGCACGCCCGCCTCGGTCACCGCATGGCCGACGAGCGCGCTCAAGGCCGGGTCGATCTCCCCGCCGGACGTTGGCGAGGTCACGTTCCCGGTCAGGTCGAACGGCTGGCCGGATGCGACCGAGGTCAGGTTGCGGTCGGCCTCGGTCAGGTCGGACTGGCCGGTGTATTTCAGATCGAGGTTCAGCCGGCTGTCGCCGCGCAGGCGCAGCAGGTCCAGCTCCGCCTGGCCCGTCGCCTGGCCGCCCTCGGTCGGGCCGCCGCCCTGCAGCTCGCCGGTGACCGCATGGAAGCGCCGGCGCAGGACGATGTTCACCACCCGCTGATCGGCGGTGTAGCCGTACTTCAGCGCGACCTCCTCGGGCAGGATGTCGACGCGCAGGATGGCTTCGGTGGGGATGTTCTGCACCTCGTTGAAACCCGAGATGCGCCGCCCGTTCAACAGCACCACGGGGCTGTCGCCGCCTCGCCCGCGGTCGCTCCGCGTCTCCGGCGCCAGGTCGTTCAGCAGTTCGGTGACCGTGGAGTCGCCGTAGGAGCGGATGTCGGCGGGCCCCAGCTGCAGCTCGGGCTTGATGTCGCCGACCACCGCGCCGGGCTGGGGCGGAGGCTTGCGGCGGGCGGTCACGGTGACGGTGGAGACGGTGTTGCTCCCCGGCGGCGCGTCGGCCTCATCCTCGTCGGACGGCGCGCTGTTCGCCTGGGCCGGGGGAGCGCCGGTGGAGCCGGCCGAACCGGTCTGGGCCAGGGCGGGCGCCAAGGCCGCGCCCCAGACGATCAGGACGGCGGCCATCGCGCCGCAGGGCGGGCCGCAGGTCGCGGTCCGGTCGCGCATCCGCAGCCGCCGTGTCGCCATGAGCATGCCCCGCAGGATCGCCGCCGTTTGCTCCCGGCCGCCATGCTGGAGCCCATGGGCAAGGGATGTGTCGCCCTGATGTCTGGCGGCCCCGCGTCCCGCCACGATGCCCGGACGGCGGCAGGACCCCGCCGCTAAGCGAAGTCGCGGCAGGCGAAGATGGAGCGCGTCAGGCAGGAGAAGACCAGGCGGCCCGCCTCGTCCAACAGGTCGTGTTGGGCGATCACTATGCCCTTGTCCGGCCCCACCGGGTCCTTGGCCAGCACGGTCATGCGCCCGCGCAGCAGCTCGCCTTCCGGCGGGTTGCGCATCCAGCGCAGCGCGTCGACGCCGAGCCGCTTGGTCTGGGGCCAGCCG
>CAXTEX010000177.1:0-2445 GCA_964243445.1 uncultured Caulobacteraceae bacterium
GCGCGGCGTGGTGCTGTCGGAGGAGCGGCTGCGCGACACGCCGGACTACGAGGTCTACAAGGCGCGCTTGGGCTTCCTGCTGCAGGGCCAGCGGGCCGCCGAACGCCTGCCCATCGGCAAGGTCGCGATCATCCAGACCGCGCCCGCCAGCCTGATACGCCGCTACTACGAGGCCAACTACCGGCCCGACCGCGCCGTGCTGATCGCGGTGGGCGACTTCGACGTCGACGCCATGCAGGCCAAGATCGCCCAGGTCTTCGGCGGCTGGCGCGGCGTCGGGGCCGAGACCCCGGCCCCCGACCTCGGCCGACCCGTAGACCGGGGCGCTGAGACCCAGCTCATCGTGCGCCAGGGGGCGGAGCCGTCGGTCGTGGCCGCCTGGATCACCCCGGCCGACGAAACCCCCGACAGCGTGGCCAAGCAGCGGCGGGACTTCATCGAGACCCTCGCCTTCTCCGCCCTGAACCGCCGCTTCCAGCGCGTCTCCCACGCCCCGAACGCGCCCTTCCTCGCCGCGGGCGCGAGCCGCAGCAACGAGCTGCGCTCCGCCCGGGTGGCCGAGGTGCAGGTGTCGTTCAAGCCCGCCGGCTGGCGCACCGCCCTGCAGGCGGCGACGGCCATCCAGCGTCAGGCGCTGCAGTACGGCTTCAGCCAGACGGAGGTCGACCGGGAGATCACCGAGACGCAGGTGGCCTTCCACAACGCCGCGGCGAGCGCCGCCACCCGGCGCACGCCGACCATCGCTGCGGAGCTGGTCCGCTCCGTCGACGACCGCGAGGTGGAGACCTCCCCGGCCGAGGACCTGCGCCTGTCGACCCAGTTCACCTCGGGCCTGCGCGCCGCCGAGGTCGACGAGGCCCTGCGCGAGGCCTTCCAGGGCGCCGGTCCCCTGTTGTCCATGGCCGTCCCGGAGCCGATCGACGGCGGCGAGGACGCGCTGAAGGCGGCCTTCCATGCCGCCGAGACCGCGCCCGTCGCCGCGCCTGCCGCCCTGCAGGCGCTGAGCTGGAGCCACACCGCCTTCGGCGCGCCGGGCCGCGTGGTGGAGACCCGCGTCGTGCCCGACCTCGGCGTCACCTTCGTGCGGTTCGCCAACGGCGTGCGCCTGACGGTGCGGCCCTCGTCGCTGCGCAAGGACCAGGTGCTCGTCGCGGTGAACTTCGGCCACGGCCGGCTCGAGCTTCCCCGCGACAAGATCACGCCGGACTGGGCGACGTCGAGCTTCGTCGGCGGCGGCCTGACCGACCTCGGCTTCGAGGACGTCCAGCAGGTGCTGGCCGACCGCACGGTCTCCGTCGGGCTGGCGGTGGAGGACGACGCCTTCAGCCTGGACGGCGCCACGCGGCCCAAGGACCTGCCGCTGCAGATGCAGCTGCTGGCCGCCTACATGACCGCGCCGGGCTGGCGGCCGGAGGCCTTCGCCCGCACCCAGGCGCTGACCACGGTGGAGCTGGCGCAGCTGCCCTCCACGCCCCAGGGCGTCGAGGGCCGCGACCTGTCCGCCCTGCTGCACGACGGCGACGCGCGCTGGCGCTTCCCGACCGCCCAGCAGGTCCGCGAGACCCGTCTCGCCGAGGTGAAGGCCCTGCTGGCGCCGGCCCTGGCGGCGGGCCCGCGGGAGGTGGTGATCACCGGCGACACCACGGTGGAGGCGGCGATCCAGGCGGTGGCCGCGACCTTCGCCGCCCTGCCCGCCGCTCAAGCCGCCGCCCAGCCTTCCCCTCACGCCGCAGCCGTCGCCGCAGGCGCGGACCAGGTGCGCTTCCCCGCGCCGGACCCCGCGCCGGTGGTGCGCCTGGACCAGGGTCGTCCCGACCAGGCGATCGCCTATGTGGCCTGGCCCGCCGCGGACCAGCTCTCCGATACCCAGAGGGCGCGCCGCATCAACATGGCCGCCGAGGTGCTGCAGCTGCGCATCACCGACCAGGTCCGCGTGGCGGAGGGCGCCAGCTATTCGCCGTCGGCCGGCGCCTATGAGTCCGAGACCTTCCCGGGCTACGGCTATGTCTACGCGGGCGTGGAGACGCCGCCGACGCGCATCGCCGGCTTCTACGCCGACGTGGCCAAGATCACCGCCGACCTGCGCGAGCATGGCGTCACGGCGGACGAGCTGAACCGCGCTGTCAAGCCGCGCATCGAGGGGATCGAGCGGGCGCAGCAGACCAACAGCTACTGGCTGACCCTGCTGCATGACGCCGAGGACGATCCCCGCCGGCTGGACCTGATCCGCAGCTCGATCCCGGGATATCTGAAGATGACGCCTAGGGACGTGCAGGACGCCGCCCGCACCTATCTGTCCGACGCCAAGGCCTGGCGCTTCGAGGTGAAGGCGGGCGCCGCGCCGACGCCTGCGGCCTCACCGCCGGCGGGACGATGACTCAAGGCTGAGACCACCGCCCCAAACGCATCCGGCCGCGCTCGTCCTGAGCGCGGCTTTGGCGGGAT
>CAXTEX010000178.1:0-2368 GCA_964243445.1 uncultured Caulobacteraceae bacterium
CGAGGTCCTTGAGCCGATCCAGGTCGGCCTCATCGGCGATGTCCACGTCAGTCGCGACGTCGGCGGGGGCGCCGTAAAGCCGGTCCAGCGCGAGCTCGATGTCACCGGCGCGGCCCACCATGGGACGGACCGCCAGACCCAGGGCCATGGCTAACGCCCGGGTGGTGAAGCTGTCGAAGGGGTCCACGAAGGCGACGTCCGCGCCTGCGCCATCAACGCGTAGCGGGACCGCCTTGGCGTCGCGCAAGAAGCGCGGCGACACCCGGTCGTCGTCCACCGCCACCTGTGGGTAGTCGTCCAGCTGGGCGAGCGGCAGGCCTGTGGCGTCGGCGATCGCCTGGGCCAGAGCCTGCTCGGAGACGAAGCCCAACCGGGTCAGCACCGAAACCAGGCGCTCGCCCATCTCCGCCTCCACTCGCCGCGCCCGGGTCAAGGCCGACCCGGCCACCAGACCGGAGGCGACAATCACTGTCTCCAAACCGTGAGGGGCCGCGGGGCTCAGCACCGTGTCAGCAAGGTGCACGTTCACCTTCTGACCCTTGGCGGGATCATGGAGTGACCAACGGAGCGGAGACGCTGACGCCGCCATCCCGCTGTGGCGAGATATCCGCCACCGTCACGCCCCAGATGCTGAACTGGCTGGCCTGCGGTGACGCCTGGATCGAGGCGCGCCGGCTGACGCCACTCAGACCGGCCGCCGCGAACCGCGCCGCTGAGGCGGACTGGGCCGTAAGCGGCTCGGCGCCCGCATAGACCCCCGCTAGCGCCGTCACGGAGCCGAGGGCGCCTGGCAGCCGGTAGAACTGGTGAGCGCCGATACGACGGGTAGGCTTCATCGCCGTGCTCCAGACCGGACGCACGCGCACCGCATGGTAGTGGGTAGAGCCGCCTACGAACGGCGACACGAAGCCGTCGAGGGCGGCTGCCGCCACCTCCACCGCGTCGCGCCAGCCGATCGTGTCGGGCGTACGTCGTAGGGATCCGTCGCAGGTGAAGGTGAACTGGCAGCCCATAGCGCGGGCTGAGCCCTCGAACACCACCCCGCACACAGACTTGGGGTAGTTGGGGTGGCGCACGCGATTGAGCACCACCTGGGCGACCGCCTCGCGGCCCTCGCGCGGTTCGCCGGCGGCCTCGTAGTAGACGGCGTCGGCCAGGCAATCGACCGCCCGCGCCCGAGTGGTGGCGTCGGCCTGTAGGTGGAAGGGCGGCGCTGGATCGAGAATGTGAGGCGCCGCTGATGGGCCGAAAAAAGGCGACAGACCGGCGGCGGGCAGGTCCAGGCCCCAAGCAAGACGCGGCCAGACCACGACCGGCGAGAAGGCGAGCGTCAGAGTAGCCACCGCCGCTCCGCGCCTTGCACTCCACACGCTCATACGCTTGGCTTAACCCGGAAGCCAAGCGGACCCAAAGCGATTGCAACGCTGAGGGAGAGGCCGGAGGTCGCAGGAGCCTTGCAGCACCTCCTATCTATCCACTTTCTCCCGCCACGGATGATCCTGCTTCTCGGCTCAGCCGCGCTTGCAATGGGTTATAGCGCGGCGCGGATATCTGCGAGGCTTGCGCATGATGGCCGGCCTGAGGCGCGTCAGATGTCATGGATGCTGGCGGCAAATCTGCTGCTGACGGCGTCCTCCGCGGCAGCCCGCCCGGACGAGCTCGCCTGGAGCCTCGGGCTGGGCTGGACCCTAATCGTTTTGGCTAGCGTTGACCTGGCTGTCTTCAGGTTGCCGGACGTACTGACCCTGCCGCTCATGGGCGCAGGCCTGGTCTACGCATCCCTCGCCGGCGATCTCGGCGGCCACGCAGCGGGGCTTTTGGTCGGCTACGGATCGATTGCGGTGACCGGATGGATCTTCGCGCGCCTGAAGCGGAGGCAGGGGATTGGACTTGGCGACGCCAAGCTGTTCGCCGCCACCGGCGCCTGGCTCGGCTGGGCGGCGCTCCCTTCCGTCATGCTGATCGCGTGCGGGCTCGGGCTGGTGTGGTTTGCGGCGGCGGCCCTTCGGGAAGGCCGCCACGCATTGCGGGCGCCCGCGCCTTTCGGTGTGGCGCTCTGCTGCGGGACATGGGTGATCTGGATGCTCGGCTGACGCCACCACGACCCCACACCGGTTCGAAGTGCGGCCATCAGTGGCGTTGCACTTTCAATTGGGCAAGCACCCTGCTCGCCCCGGCCGGCGACCCGCTGGTGTTCGCCCCGGCGATCTAGCTGCTGGCAGGGGCGTGCTGAAGCGCCTGAACGTGGACCAGCCGCGCAATCTGGCCAAGTCGGTCACGGTCGAGTAGCGCAAAGCCGCTACCCTCAAATCCTAAAGACAGCCGCCCCCGCCCGTACGACGGAGAGTCAATGAAACGCGTCCGCAAA
>CAXTEX010000179.1:0-2348 GCA_964243445.1 uncultured Caulobacteraceae bacterium
GCGCATCTGGCTGTCGTCGTTGAACACCTTCAGGGCGTCGTAGTTGAAGGTGTAGCGCCGCTGGCCGGCGGACTTGGCGGCCCAGATCAGGGTCTCGTGGGCGTTGGTCAGGCGCGTACCCTTGAAGTTCGGCATCGGGTTGGTCTTGCGCCAGACCACGTCGTTCAGCAGCCAAAAGCCCAGGTCCTGCAGGGCCGAGCCGACGCGGAAGATGTTGTGGTAGCTGCCGATCACCCACAGGGCGCCGTCGTCCTTCAGCACGCGGCGGCACTGCTTCAGCCAGGCGCGGGTGAAGCGGTCGTAGGCCTCGAAGCTGTCGAACTTGTCCCAGGCGTCGTCCACCGCGTCGACCCGAGAGTTGTCGGGCCGGTGCAGCTCGCCGCCGAGCTGCAGATTGTAGGGCGGATCGGCGAAGACGAGGTCCACCGATCGGTCCGCCAACTTGGCCAGTTCTTCCAGGCAGTCGCCGTGGAGGATGGTGTCGACGAGCGCGCTCATGACCGCAGTGTCGGCGCGCGTGGTTAAGGACGAGGCAAGCGGGATGGTTAACGGGCCGGCGTTGCGGCTTCCATTTGGATGGACCAGGCTTAGTCCATCGCAGGAGATGCGCATGACCACGGTGAACCTTCACGCCGCCAAGACGCAGTTCTCCCGGCTGGTGGACCGGGCGGCGGCGGGCGAGGAGATCATCATAGCCAAAGCGGGCAAGCCGGCGGCGCGACTCGTGCCGCTGGCTGCACGTCAGCCCCGTCGCCTCGGCGGGCTGGAGGGCCAATTCACGATCCCCGACGACTTCGACGACATGTTCGCCGAGGAGATCATAAAGACGTTCGAAGGCGGATGAATGCGGCTGCTGATCGACACCCACGTCCTCCTGTGGGCCGTCGTCGCGCCTACAAGGCTCAGCACGGAAGGCCGCTCCCAACTGGAAGATCCCGATGCGGATGTGGTCTTCAGCGCCATCAGTATTTGGGAGATCGCGATCAAGGCGGCTTGCGGAAAGATGATTTCCCCGCTCCGGCCGTGTGTTCCACACAGCGCTGGCCGCCGGCTTTACGGAGCTTCCCGTGCGCGCCTCAGTGGCGATGGTGGCGACGTTGCCCATGCACCACCGCGATCCCTTCGACCGCCTGCTGGTCGCTCAGGCCATGAGCGAACCGGCCAGATTGCTGACAATGGACGCCAAGCTGCAGCCCTATTCCGAGCTGGTGACGCTTGTTTGAGCCTTGCGGTTACTCGATGCCGACGACGTCGCGGCTGGCGTTGTTCAGGGCTTCGGCGTAGCGGCGGGTGGCGTAGGCTTCGCTGAGCAGGCCGACGACCTGGCGGCTGTCCACCCCGTCGACCACCGCCAGGGTCTCGGCCTCCGCCTTGCCGAAGGTGTCCATGGCCTCCTTGACGTTCATCTCGGGCAGCAGCGCGGTCTCGCCGAGCCGGCCGACTTCGCTGATGCGCATCTTGCCCGCGGTCTCGTCCAGATCGGCGGAGAAGGCTTCGGCGGTGGCCAACAAACCCCGGTAACGGCCGTCGCCGTCCAGCACGACCACGAAGTTGCGCGAGCCCAGCGGATACTTGCGGCGGAAGTCGGCGACCGTGGCCCGGTCGTCGATGGTGGCCACGTCCTTCCTCATCAGCCGGCCGACCGTCAGCGAGCGCACCCAGCCGACGTCGGCGGCGCTCCTGATGGTCTCGCCGCGCAGGTGCAGCCGCCAGGTGGAGAAGGAGTAGCCGAACACCTCGCGCACCGTGAGGCTCGCCGCCACGCAAGCCGCCAGCACAGCCCCGGTCAGGGTGAAGTCGCCGGTGGTCTCCAGCACCAGGAAGCTCATAGTCAGCGGGCCGCCGACGATGGCCACCGCCACCGTGCCCATGCCGGCCAGCATGCAGGCGGTCACGTCCAGTCCGAAGCCCGGCATCAGCCGCTCCAGCGCCACGCCGTACAGCTTGCCGACCAGGCTGCCGATGAACAGCGACGCGAAGAACAGCCCGCCCCGGAAGCCTGAACCCAGCGACACCATGGAGGCGGTGAGCTTCAGCACGATCAGCAGCAGGAGCGCCTTCATCGACAGGTCGAGCGGCCAGTCCAGCCGCAGCGCCCCGTGTCCCGCCCCCAGCACCTGGGGCGTCACCAGGGCCAGGCCGCCGATGATCAGCCCGCCGAGGGCGGGACGGAGGGCCGGCGGAAGCCGGGTGGCGGCGAAGGCGCGCTCCACGAGTTCCACCGCGCGCATGACCGCCACGCCGAGAAAGCTAGAGCAGAGCCCCAACATGACGATGGCCAGGTAGTGCACCGTGTGCAGCGGCGCGACCGGCGCGGCGTGCATGGAATAGGGCGCGCCGCCCGACAG
>CAXTEX010000180.1:0-2265 GCA_964243445.1 uncultured Caulobacteraceae bacterium
GCCATAGCCGGTCGCGCCGGCCGGCCTTGCAGCCCGATCGCCATAGCCGCCGCCGGCGGCCGCGCCGCCAGCCGCCGGTCGGGGCGCGGTGCGATCGCCATAGCCGCCGGTCGAAGGCCGCGCGGTGCGATCGCCATAGCCTGCCCCGGCCGACGGGCGCGCCACCGCGCCCTCGACGGCGCGGATCGTGCGCGAGGGTGGGGCGGCGTCGTCTGACCGACTGGTCGGGCGAGGCGCATCGGGGCTCTCGGTCCGGCGGGTCTGGCTGAGCCGCTCCCACGCCTTGGGCGCGGGCGGCGGGACGGCGGCGGCCGGCGTGATCGTTTCCGCAGCCGCAGCGGGAGGGGCCGGCGCGGCCTGGGGCGGGGTCGCCTCAGCCATCACCGGCAACGGCGCAGGTGCGGCGACCGGCGGCGGGGTCGCGACGGCGACCGCAATTGGGCGAGCGGCGTCGTCGGCCGCCTGGCGGGCCTGCGCTTCGCGACGCTGCGACGCGGCCTCCTCCGCCTGGCTGTGGGCCAGCTCCGCCGCGCGTCGGTCCTCGTTGTCGCGCACGACATCGAGGGCCCGCTGGCGGGCCGCCAGTTCACTGTCCGACAGGTTCAGATTGCCGCCGGATGAGGGCCGTGCGGGAGCCGAAGGGGGCGGCGGCGCGGCGGCGCGAGGGGCCGGCGTCACGGCCTGCGGACGGGGCCGCTCGGGCGGACGCTCTTCGGGTCCGCGGCGCCGTTTGGTCTCCACCACGACGGTCTTGGAGCGGCCATGGCTGAAGCTTTGCCGCACGGTGCCGGCGGGCATCTGACCGCCGCCCCGCGGCTTCAGGGTAAGCGGGCCCCGGCCTGCCCCCTGGCTGGCGGGGGCGGGAGCCGTCGAACCCGGATCGACCGATCCGCCGTCGCCTTGGCCGTTGTTGTTATCGCCGTCGCTCATTCGCTCGCTTTACTCAGCGCCGGGCGAAGGGGCCCGGCTGTCGTTCATCCAAAACTCAAAGGGGCGAGAGCTGGTCGCTCCGCCCTTCGCCTGGTCCCTCCGCCCCGGCTTCGGGGCGCCAACTTTGGGGAAGGAGCGGACTGAAGCCTGCGTAGCGCTGGACATCGACCGTCCAACGCCGCGCAGCCCCGCCCGCGAGGAACGCTAAGTGTACCACAGGTCCAAGGCCCAAAGCCAAACTCAAATCGTCCGACGTGAAGACCCCGAACAGGCGGGGCGGGCTGGCGCTCCGGGCCGCAGCCTGCAGCATCTTGCGCCGACCGTCCGCCGAGCCGTCCGCCGCCTCGACCATCCAGGCGACGCGCCCGCCCTCGACCGCCGCGGACGCCTTCTCGAAGCCGAAGGTAAGATCGCCGGACCGCCGCGCAAGCCCGAGGCCGGCCAGCAGCCGCTGGCGCAGCAGGGCGGCGACCTGGCCGGCCAGGTCGGGCGAGGCTCTCAGCGGCGCCTTGGCCGAGCGCGCGAAGGCGTTGCGTTTAACCGCCTGCTCCACCGCTTCCCGCGTCGCAGCGATCCAGACGCCCCGGCCAGGCAGTTTGCGGGCCAGGTCGGGGACGACGCCGCCGTCGGGGGACGCGACGAAGCGGATCAGCCTGTCTTCCGCCATGACCTGGCCCGAAACGGCGTCGCGGCGCTCGCGCGAGGCCTGGGCATGGGTGGCGGGGGCGCGGTTAGCGGGGGCGGGATCGGTCATCAAGCGCGAAGCGGATCATCCTCCCCACGCGCGGCGCGGGAAGGATGATCATCGCCTCAGACCTCCTCGGCCGCGACGCTGTCTTCGTCGGCGAAGGCCTCACCCTCTTCCGCGGGCTCGTCCAGGGCGTCGGCCTCGATCCAGCCGGCGGCGACGCGGGCGCGCAGGATCAGCTTCTCGGCGTCCTCCTGGGCGATCTGGAAGCCTTCCAGGGCGCCGGCGGTGCGGACCCGCTCCCCGCCGGCCTTGCTCTCGAAGGCGCCGCGGAGTTCGTCGGTCGACAGGTCCGCCAGGTCCTCCAGCGTCTTCACGCCGGCTTCGCCCAGGGCTACCGCCATGGCCAGGGTCACGCCCTCCACCTCGACCACGCCGTCCTCGACGCCCAGCTCGCGGCGCTTGCCGTCAAGTTCGGCGGCCTCCTTGTCTAGCCAGTCGCGGGCGCGGGCCTGCAGCTCCTGGGCGGTCTCCTCGTCGAAGCCCTCGATGGAGGCGAGTTCGTCCTCTTCCACGTAGGCGATGTCCTCCACCGCCGCGAAGCCCTCGGTGACCAGCAGCTGGGCGATCACCTCGTCCACGTCCAG
>CAXTEX010000181.1:0-2241 GCA_964243445.1 uncultured Caulobacteraceae bacterium
CCTGCGCCAACGGCACCGACGCCCTGGCCCTGCCGCTGATGGCCTGGGGCATCGGTCCCGGCGACGCGGTGTTCTGCCCGAGCTTCACCTTCACCGCCACGGCGGAGGCGGTGGCCTGGACCGGCGCCACGGCGGTGTTCGTCGACATCCTGGCGGACACCTACAACCTCGATCCCGAGGCGCTGGAGCGCGCCGTTCAGGCGGTGGCGGCGGAGGGCCGGCTGAAGCCCGCAGTGATCATCGCGGTGGACCTGTTCGGCCAGCCCTGCGACTACCCGGCTCTGGCCGCCATCGCCGAGCGTCACGGGATGAGGCTGGTCTCCGACTCCGCGCAGGGCTTCGGCTGCACCCTGCAGGGCGAGCATCCGCTGCATTGGGCGGACGTCACGACCACCAGCTTCTTCCCCGCCAAGCCGCTCGGCTGCTACGGCGACGGCGGCGCCGTGCTGACCGACGACGCTGAACTGGCCGAGCTGATCGATTCGCTGCGCGTGCACGGCAAGGCCACGGCCAGCGACGCCGCAGCGGCGGGGTTCGGTCATGAGGCCAAATACCTCAACACCCGCGTCGGCATGAACAGCCGGCTCGACACCCTGCAGGCGGCCATCCTGCTGGAGAAGCTGGACATCTTCGAGGGCGACATCGCGCGCCGGGGCGCCGCCGCCGACCGCTACGCCGATGGGCTGCAAGGCGTGGTGCGCACGCCTACGGTGATCGCGGCGGGCGTCTCGGTCTGGGCGCAGTACACGGTGGAGACGCCGGCGCGCGATCAGGTCGCCGCGGCGCTCAAGGCCCGCGGCGTGCCTACGGCGGTCTACTATCCCATCCCCCTGCATCGGCAGGTCGCCTATCGAGACTACCCGGCGCCCAACGGCTTGCCCGTCACCGAGGCAAAGGCTGAGCGCGTGCTGAGCCTGCCCATCTCAGCGGACCTGGACGCGGAGACCCAGGCCTATGTCATCGACAGCGTGCGCGAGGCGGTGCGCGAGATCGGCTGAACGACGGGCCCATCCTCACTCCGCGGCGGCCAGCACGCCCTGGCGCAGCCTTCGCCCCAGCGCGGCGACGACGGTCGCGGCCGGCCGTACCGCCGCAGCTGCCCCGTCCAGCGCCGCCCACCGCTCCCGGTCGGCCGCCTCGACAGACGCGGCCGCCGGCGTGCGCGCCAGGGCCGGCGCCAGATAGGCGTCAGCCGTCCGGCCCCAGAAGGTCGGCGTTGTGGTGGACGAGGCGGCCCGGGCGCCGGCGGCGCTGCGCCAGGTCCGCTCCCAGCGTCGGATCAGCGCCTCCTGGGCTTCCGGCGAGAGCTGGCCGTCGGCGGCGCGCCGCACCTCTTCCCGCAAGCCCTCGCGCGCACGATCGTCTGGTGAACACGCGCCCAGGCGCAGGGCGGCGAGCGCTGTGTGAAGCTCGGCGAACGCGCCGCCGGACGGTTCTGCACCCGCTCCTAGGTGCGACGGCGAGGCCGCCGTCTCGATGCCCGCGCGGGCCGAAAGCCAGGCGCCCATAGCCCTGGCCGCGTGCGGAAAGCCCCGCACAGCCTCCAGCGCCAGGATCCAGTCGACCGCGCCGGCCTCCTCTCGGCAGAACCCCTCCAGGCCGTCGCCCCAGAGCGCCTCGGCGGCGCCGATGCGCCCGTCGCGGAGCTCGGCCAGCAGGGCGTAGAGGCGGAACCAGCCGTTCTGCGGCGCCTGCCGCACGGCGGCGCGGAGCAGGCGGCGCGCGAAGGCCGGCTCGCAGTCCAGCGCCAGCAGCAGGCGGGCGGTGGTGTAGTCCCACTCCGCGCTCCCGCCGTGGCAGCGCGCCCGCAGCGCCCGGCCCAGCCGGTCCCGCGAGGCGCAGGCCTCCAGCCGGTCGGCCACCTCCTCGATGCCTGGGATGTCGCGTCCGAGCAGATCGGCGTGGCGGGGGCTCGGCTCGCAGACCGACGGCGCCAGGGCGCCGTGGCCGTTCTCGGCGTGCAGGCCGACGAGCTCCGGTCCGAACCGGCGCAGGAACTCGGGATTGTTGCGCCAGACGCGCCGATACAGATAGGCCACGCCGTGCGGCTCGAACGCCTTGGACATGGAGCCCGGCCGCTTGCGATAGCTGAACAGGGTCTCGGGCAGGGCGACGCCGCGCACCCCGCGCGCGAACATGCGCACGTGGCTCTCATAATCCTCCATGCCCAGCGACATGGCCGGATCGTTGACGCCGTGCTCCAGCCAGGCCTCCGCCCGCACCAGGAAGGCGCAGATCTGC
>CAXTEX010000182.1:0-2205 GCA_964243445.1 uncultured Caulobacteraceae bacterium
TAGTCGGCCATCATCCGCTCCACCATCAGCTTGGAGCGGCCATAGGGATTGATCGGCAGCTGGCGATGCGTCTCGGGCATGGGCGCCTCCAGCGGCTCGCCGTAGGTGGCGGCGGTGGAGGAGAAGATCATCTTGTCCACCCCGCCCGTACGCAGAGCCTCCAGGATGTTGAACGTGCCCATCGTATTGTTGCGGTAATAGAGGTCCGGCTGCTCCACCGACTCGCCGACGTAGGTCAGGGCGGCGAAATGGGCCAGCACGTCAGGCTTGACCTTGGTCACCGCCGCCTGCAGCGCCTCGCGGTCCAGGATGTCGCCCTCGATCAGCTCGCCCCAGCGCACCATGTCGCGCCAGCCGCGGTAGAGGTTGTCGTAGACCACCACGGTCCAGCCCTCAGCGGCGAACGCCTTGCAGCAGTGGCTGCCGACATAGCCGGCGCCGCCGGTGACGAGGATGGTCTTCACGCGCGCCAAGTCTCCGGATGGACGCCGCTTATGGCCGGACGGCGGGGCGGGCTCAAGCCTGCGCCTTTCCGCGGAGCGCCGCGGGAGGCTACAGCAGGCCGATGCCCTCAGCGCCCGTCGTCACCGTCGTGATCGTCGCCTACGACAGCGGCGGCTTCCTGCAGCCCTGCGTCGACGCCCTCGCCGCCCAGACGTTTGCGGATTTCGAGGCGGTGGTCGCCGACAACGCCTCGCGCGACGGGTCGGTAGCGAGCCTGCGCCTGCCGGACGCGCGCTTCCGGCTTCGCGACATGGGCGGCAATCTCGGCTTCGCCCTGGCCAACAACAGGGTGGCGGAGGCTTCGGCGGCCGAGTTCCTGGCCCTGCTGAACCCCGACGCCGTGCCGGAGCCGGGTTGGCTCGCCGCCCTGGTCGAGGCGGCCGCACGCCATCCGCAGGCGGCGAGCTTCGGCGCGGTGCAGCTGCGGCTGGACGACGCCGCCGTGCTCGACGGGATCGGAGACGTCTGGCACGTGGCGGGCCTGGCCTGGCGCGCCGGCGAGGGCTGGCCGGCCGGCCGTACGCCTGGAGACGGGGAGATCTTCTCCCCCTGCGGCGCTGCGGCGCTGTATCGCCGGGAGGCGTTCCTGGAGGCGGGCGGCTTCGACGCGCGCTTCTTCTGCTACTGCGAGGACCTGGACCTCGGTCATCGCCTGCGCGCAGCCGGATGGGGCTCGCGGCGGGTCTCAGGGGCTGTGGTGCGCCATGCGGGCTCGGGCGTCTCGGGCCGCCACTCCGACTTCACCATGTTCCACGGTCATAGGAACCGCATCTGGACCTTCGTGAAGAACACGCCCGGCGCATGGTTCTGGCTGTTCCTGCCCTACCACCTCGGCTTCAACCTGCTCTATCTCGGAAGCGCGGTGCGGCGGGGCGTCTTTTGGCCGGTGTGGCGGTCCTACGTCGCCGCCTTGACAGGGCTCGCGCCGTTCTGGGCCGACCGCATGGCCCTCGGCCGCGCGCGCCTGACGCCGTTTAACACGGTGCTGCGGGTGATGGCGCGCTCGCCCGCCGCCCCCTTCCGTCGCGAGCTGCGCCCCGTCGCCGACGAGGCCTGAGCCGGAGCCGGCGCTCAGGCCAGGGCCACGGCCTGCGCCACGTCGAGGCTGGCCTTGCCGGGCCGCGGCTCCGGCGCGCGGAGCGGCAGGGTCAGGCTGACGGTGGTGCCAAGGCCGGGCTCGCTCTCGATCGCCAGCACGCCGTCGTGCAGCTCGACCAGCGCCTTGGTCAGGGCCAGCCCCAGACCCGTGCCCTGCTGGGTCTTGGAGTGCTGGGTCTCGATCTGTTCGAAGGGCTTGGCCAGCCGGCCGATGTCTTCGGCGGCGATGCCGATGCCGGTGTCGGTCACGCTGATGCGCACCCGCCGGCCGCTCGCGCCCTCCAGCGCCGCCGCCCGCACGATCACGCGCCCGCCCGGCGGAGTGAACTTGATGGCGTTGGAGAGCAGGTTGAGCAGGATCTGCTTCAGCCCGCGGTAGTCGGCCTCCAGCGTCGGCAGGTCGGCCGGCGCGACCACCGAGACCAGCAGCCCCGCCGTCTCCGCCCGGTTGCGCATCAGCCGCACGGCCTCCTCGGCCAGTTCGGAGACGTCCACCGTCTCCAGATGCAGGTTCATCTTGCCGGCCTCGATCTTGGACATGTCCAAGATGTCGTTGATCAGGGCGAGCAGGTGCTGGCCGGAGGCGAGGATGTCGGCGGAATA
>CAXTEX010000183.1:0-2191 GCA_964243445.1 uncultured Caulobacteraceae bacterium
GGCGCCGACGCGGGCTACAGCCAGGCGGACGTGACCGAGTTCGCCCGCGCGCTCACCGGCTGGTCCATGGGCGGGGGCGGCGCGCCGGTGGAGCGGCAGGGCGCCTACCTCTACAAGGCGGAGCTGCACGAGCCGGGCGAGCGCCAGGTGTTCGGCCGCAGCTTTGGACCGGGCGAGGAGGATCAGGCGCGCGCGGCGCTCACCGCCTTCGCCGCCAGCCCGCACACCCGCCGCCATATCGCCCGCAAGCTCGCCGCCCACTTCACCGCCGACGATCCGCCGCCGGGTCTCGTGGGGCGGCTTGACCGCGCCTATCGCGACAGCGGCGGCGATCTGGCGGTGGTGGCCCGCACGCTGATCGCAGCGCCGGAGGCCTGGGCGCCCGAGCCCGCCAAGCTGAAGACGCCTAACGAGTTCATCCTCTCCAGCTACCGCGCCACGGGCTATGGGCCCACCGTCCCGGGACGCGACGTGCTGGGGCCGCTCGGCGGGCTGGGTCAGAGGCCGCTGGCCGCGCGTCAGCCGAACGGCTGGTCGGACGCCGCCGCCGACTGGGCCGCGCCGGACGCGGTGATCAAGCGCATGACCTGGGCCCGAAACTTCGCCGGCGGCCACGCCCCCGCCGACCCGGTGCAGCTCGCCGACGCCACGCTGGGCGCCCGCCTCACCCCCGACACCCGCACCGCCATCGCCCGGGCGGAGACTCGGCCCCAGGCGCTGACCCTGCTGCTGATGAGCCCGGAGTTCCAGCGGCGCTGAGGGGCGGCTTCAACCCGATCGATCGCCGAAGCGGTCCAGCTCCGCCTCCAGCTCGGCGAAGGTGTCGAGCACCCTGTCGGCGCCTGACGCCTCGATCTCCGCGCGGGTGTGGAAGCCCCAGGTGACGCCGAAGGCGCGTACGCCTGCGGCCCGGGCCATGCCGATGTCGTGGGCGGTGTCGCCGATCATCACCGTGCAGGCGGGCTCTGCACCCAGCGCCGCCATGGCCTCCAGCAGCATGGCCGGATGCGGCTTGCCGGGGCCGTCGTCGGCGCAGTGGGTGCTGTCGAACAGGTCCGCCCAGCCGTGCATGGCCACGATCGTCTCCACCCCCCGGCGCGACTTGCCGGTGGCCATGGCGATGCGCCACCCTTCCGCTTTCAACCGGTCCAGCAGCTCTGCCGCGCCCTCGTACAGCGGTTCGACGAAGTGCGGGTCGCGGTGCAGGTCGCCGAAGCTGGATTTGTAGTAGGCGACCAGGGAGTCGACGACCTCCTGCGAGCGGCCGGGCGCCAGGATCGCCAGCCCTTCGCGAAGGCTGAGGCCCACGATCTGGCGCAGCTCGTCATAGGGCGGCGGGGTCAGACCGAGAGCGGTGAAGGCCGCGTCGGACGACTGCTTCAGGATGGCGCGGCTGTCGACCAGGGTGCCGTCGACGTCGAACACGGCGAGCTTCACGGCCGTCTGGCCTTGGCCGCGCTCGGCGAGGGGCCGCGACGGGTGGCGCGGGGGTCGAAGGGATTGCTGGGCGCCTCGTGCTCGTCGAAACCGAAGCGGGCGAAGCCGTCCTTCATCTCGGGGCTCAGGGGCGCCTCCAGGACCAGCTGGCCGCGGGAGGGATGCGGCAGCTCCAGCCGGCGGGCGTGCAGCTGCAGCTTCAGCCCGGCGGAGAGCGCGGCCGACGCCTCGTCGCAGTATTTGGGATCGCCCAGGATCGGGTGGCCCATGGCCTTCATGTGGGCGCGCAGCTGGTGGGTGCGCCCGGTGTGGGGCTGCAGGGCCATCCAGGCGGCCCTGTGGGCGGCGCGCACGATGGTGACGAACTCGGTCTCTGCGGCCTCCGCCCCGGCCTCGCCGGCTGAGGCGGGCACGACCATCTCCCGGTCGCCGACGCCCTTCTTGACCAGGGGCAGCTCAATGACGCCTTCCGGCGGCTTGGGCTCGCCCGCCACGATGGCCCAGTAGATCTTGCGCGCCCGTCGCTTGGCGAAGGCGCCCGACAGGGCGGCGGCGGCGGCGGGGTTCTTGCCGAGCAGCAGCACGCCGGAGGTGTCGCGGTCCAGCCGGTGCACCAGGCGCGGGCGCTCCATCCCCTCGCCCCAGGCGCTGAGCAGGCGGTCGACGTGTTTGGTGGTCTTGGTGCCGCCCTGCACGGCGAGACCTGAGGGCTTGTTCAGCGCCAGCACCTCCTCGTCCTCGTAGAGCACCAGGG
>CAXTEX010000184.1:0-2189 GCA_964243445.1 uncultured Caulobacteraceae bacterium
GCCTCCAGCTTGGCGCAGAAGATGCGGGTGAGCGCGCCGACCTCCCGCGCGATAAGGAAGTAGCGGCGCATGAACCGCTCCACCGACACACTGGGGTCGGGATCGACGTAGCCCATGCAGCGCGCCACCTCCGGCTGCAGGTCGAAGGTCAGCCGCTCTTCGGCGCGGCGGGTGATGAAATGCATGTAGCAGCGCGTCGCCCACAGCACGTCGAAGGCGCGCACGAAAGCCTTCACCTCGCGCCGGGTGAACTCCTTCAGCCGCATCAGCTGCACCGGTTGGTCGACGGGGTGCAGATACTGGGCGATCCAGAACAGGGTGTTGAGGTCGCGCAGCCCGCCCTTGCCGTCCTTGATGTTGGGCTCGACCATATAGCGCGAGGCGCCGGCCTTGAGGTGGCGGGCGTCGCGCTCGGCGAGCTTGGCGGCGACGAAGGCCGCACCGGTGCCCTCCACGATCTCGCGGCGGAAGCGGCGCTTCAGCGTGTCGGCCAGCCCCGGGTCGCCCGCGAGCCAGCGCGCCTCGAGCAGGGCCGTGCGGATGGTGAAGTCGTCGCGGGCGAAGCGCAGGCACTCGTCCACCGTGCGCGAGGCGTGACCGACTTTGAAGCCGAGGTCCCAAAGCGTGTAGAGCATGACCTGGATGGCCGCCTCCACGCCCGCATCGGCCTTGGGCCCGCGTAGGAACAGCAGGTCGAGGTCGGAGTAGGGGGCCAGGGCGCCGCGCCCATAGCCCCCCACCGCCACCACCGACAGCGTCTGTCCAAGAGCCGCGCCGCTCGGCGACAGATAGGCGAGGGTGAAGCCGTGCAGGGCGACGATGACCTCGTCCACGGCCTCGGCTAGCAGGCGGGCCGTCTCGATGCCGCCGGCGCCGGCGTCCAGGCGCGCGCGGGCGTTCGTTCGCCCCTGCGCCAGGGCGGCTCCGAGCAGGCGCACCACCTCGGCGCGGCGGTCCTCGGCGCTGGCCACGTCGTGCGCCACGACGTCGAGGGCTTGGCGCAGCGGGGACAGGGCGTCCGGCGAGCGGCGAGCCCGACTGTCGCTCGACACGTTCAGCGCCTCCCCTGGACCGTGTGGACGACGATCGGCCCGTCAACGTGGCCGCGGCTGAACTTCCGCCGGACCGCCGGAGTTAAGCCGCCGACGCAGCGGAGAGGAACCATGGCGATCTTCAACAAGGACATGATCGAGACGACCACCAAGAACAAGCACTACCAGAAGGAGGTCTATCTCGACGAGACCTGCCAGATCGTCATGATGAACATAGAGGCGGGCGAGGACATCGGCGAGGAGACCCACGACGCCGACCAGACCACCTTCTTCGTGTCGGGCGAAGGCCAGGCGGTCATCGACGGCCACGCCACCAAGGTCGCCGCCAACCACCTGATCGTCATCCCCAAGGGCGCCAAGCACAACATCATCAACAAGGGCCAGGAGCCGCTGAAGCTCTTCACCGTCTATTCGCCGCCCGCCGAAGATCCGGGCGTGTCGCACAAGACCAAGGCCGAAGCCGAAGCGGCTGAAGAGGACTGAGGAGCGACGCTCCACACGCCGTCCCGCCGGGCTTCACCACCTGGGAGACGGCGTGCGGAGTCACGGCGCGGCCAGGCTCTTCAACCGGTAGAGCGCCTCCAGCGCCTCGCGCGGGGTGAGCGCGTCGGGGTCGACGGCGGCCATCGCCGCTTCGAGCGGCGAGGGTTCGGCCGGCTCGGAGGACTTGGCGGCGGCGAACAGGGGCAGGTCGTCCAGCCGCGCGGGGGAGTTCGGATCGCGTTCCAGTCGGCTGAGCACCTGGCGGGCGCGGGCGACCACGGCCGCGGGCACGCCGGCCAGCTTGGCGACCTGTACGCCGTAGCTGCGGTCGGCGGCGCCGGCCACCGCCTCGTGCAGGAAGACCAGATCGCCCTGCCACTCCTTGGCGCGCATGGACAGGTTGCAGCAGGCCGACAGCCGCTGCTCCAGGCGAGCCAGCTCGTGGTAGTGGGTCGCGAACAGCGCGCGACAGCGGTTGACGTTGTGCAGCGCCTCCGCGCAGGCCCAGGCGATGGCCAGGCCGTCGTAGGTCGCGGTGCCCCGCCCGATCTCGTCCAGCACCACCAGGGAGCGCGGCGTCGCCTGGGTGAGGATGGCGGCGGTCTCCACCATCTCGGTCATGAAGGTGGAGCGGCCTCGCGCCAGGTCGTCGCC
>CAXTEX010000185.1:0-2086 GCA_964243445.1 uncultured Caulobacteraceae bacterium
CATCGACCGCGCCCGGCGGCTGCGGCTGGCCGCCTGACCCCATTGCGCCAGTCCGATCCGGGCTGAGCGCCATCCGCGCCGGGCGGCTCCCGGCATCGCCCGAGAGGGCAGGGCGGCCAGGCGGGTGTCACGACCACCCGCCGGCCTGACCCCGACAAGGTGACACCAACACCATGACGACGGCTATCATCACCATTACCACGCCCGACACGCTCAAGAGAAGATTTCAGGCGGCACCGACCGCACGGGGCGGAAGACTGGCGCTTTCCCAGCCGATGATCCCGGCGTTTGCGGACGACTACCCTGACGGTCATCTGCTCGTTTTGTGCGCCGATTTCGACAGGCTGCACGCCACGCTGGCCGCTACACCTTTTGACGACGAGGCGGCCCTGGATGTTGCCTGGGAGGCCCGCCAGGCGGTCGCCGATAAGCTGGCCACACTGCGGCCGATCACGGACGCCGGCCGTCGCGCGAAGGCAGCTGTTACCGTCGCGATCCTGTCGGAGGTCGCGAAGTGGCAGCGGGACAGCGAGGTCATGTTCGCGCTGGCGTCTGCACGGGCGGAGGCGGGGCTGTGAGGGCCAAGGCTCCCCGTCAGGTCGGCAACGTCGTGCCGCTCCGTCAGCCGGTCGAAACGCCGGACGAAATCCTCGCATCAGTGCGGGAGCGTCGCCAGCGCACCGAGCAAGCCATCCTCGACCGACTGACTGAGTTGAACGATGCGCTGGATCGGCGCAACGCCGAGCGTCTGAACGAGCTTCTCCCTATTGGTCGCGCTCTGCTTCCGAACATCCAAAACTTGGTGGATTGGATCGAGATCGGCCGACGCATGGCCGGGCAGGGAGGCCGGGCATGATTAGCCCGACCCGCCGCGGCTTGTTGGGCGGCTCTGCCGCTCTGGCGGCTGCACCCGTGGCGGCCCAGGCCACTCCGCTGCCGCACCCCGACGCGGACCTGCTTGCTCTGGCCGAGCGGTTCGTCGCGCATGAACGGCTCGTTCAAGCCATGCCGTGCGATGCCGAGACGGATGCGGAGGAAGCCGCGCAGGAGGCGGAGCACCACCGGCTACTCGACCACAAGCACGCCTTGGTCATGCAAATGGGCGAGCTGCGCGCCACCACGGCGGAAGGGATTGCCGCGCGTGCCCGGTGCCTGGCCGTCCACAACGCGGACGGGGCGCACAGCATGGACGCGCCGGACACCACCACGGGCCGACTGCTGCGGTGGCTCATGCGGGACGTGGCGGCGGTGGGTGGGGTTGTCCAGCCGGTCGCGGCTGTGTCGCCGGATGCGGACCTGCTGGCGGCGTGTGCCGCCTTCGATGAGTTGGAGCGGGCATACATCGCCACCTATGCCGGCTGTCCTGAAACGGGGCCAGAATGGGATGCAGCGGAGACTGTCCGCGAGCGGTTGTCTGACGCGCAGGACCCGCTTGTCGACCGCATCTGCGACCTGCGGGCCGTCACCAGGGAGGGGCAGGCGGCCAGGGCCCGCAGCCTCGCGCTGTGGGCGCCAGACGTGGTGAAGGAAGGCGGCGCCGATCCCATCGCGCGCCTCACCACGGCGATCGTGCGGGATTTAATCAGGTAGCCATCCCCGCCCGTCACCGTCGTTATCCCTGCGAATTGGCTACGGGCTGTCGCGCTTGGTCGCTGCGCGGCAGCCTGGCCGCCGCTTGGTCGACACAGCTTCTAGCGCTTTACTCACAGATAGCTTAACAATCTTTAACTTTGCCGCACGTGAAGCGCATCCAAGCCGGACGGCTCACGTTCCCTCTAGGGGCAGCGGCTTCGTCTGCGTGGTTGAGCTTGTTTTCTTCAGGAAAGAACGTCGGCATGAATGACAACGAGTTTGGGGCCGAGACGCGACCGGGTACTGGCCGTCGCGGTCTGCTGTCCGTAGTGGGAGTGAGCGCCCTGGCGGCCGCTTTCCTTGGCAACATGGGGCCGGTCGGCGAGATCCTGATCGGCAAGCGCGCACGGGCGCAAACCGCCGTGTCGGACTTCGACATCCTGAACTTCGCGCTCAACCTCGAATACCTCGAGGCCCAGTACTACCTGCGCGGTGTCACCGGCAACGGCTTGCC
>CAXTEX010000186.1:0-2055 GCA_964243445.1 uncultured Caulobacteraceae bacterium
GGTCAGCGAGATGATGGTGAAGCCGATCTCGCCCGCGCCCTTGTAGGCGGCCTCGAGCGGAGAATAGCCCATCTCCACATAGCGGCTGATGTTCTCGATCATGACGATGGCGTCGTCGACGACGAAGCCCGAGGCGATGGTCAGGGCCATCAGCGTCAGGTTGTTGAGGCTGTAACCCAGGAAATACATGGCCGCGAAGGAGCCGATCAGCGACAGCGGCACGCTGAGCCCCGCGATCAGGGTCGCCGGCCCGTTGCGCAGGAAGACGAAGATCATCGCCACCACCAGCACGATGGACAGGGTCAGCTCGAACTCCACATCCTCCACCGAGGAGCGGATGGTGATGGTGCGATCGCTGGTGGCGCTCATGACCACGCCGGCGGGAAGCGAGGTCTCGATCTGGCCGGGCGCGGTCTTGTTCAGGCATTTGGCGTCGCCGGAGCAGAAGGTCTGGGGCAGCAGCTTCTTGATGCCGTTGACGACGCCGATGACGTTGGCGCCGGGCTGGCGCTGGATGTTGAGGATGATGGCCGGCGTGCGGTCCTGCAGGGCGCCGAGCTGGTTGTTCTCCACCCCGTTGGTGACCGTGGCCACGTCCTTCAGGTGCACCGGCGAGCCGTTCTTATAGGCGATGATGGTGTCGGCGTAGTCCTGCGGGCTCTGCAGCTGGTCGTTGGCGTCGATGGTGTAGGCGCGGGTCGCCCCGTTGAAACTGCCCTTGGGGCTGTTGGTGTTGGCCGAGGCGATGACGGTGCGCAGGGTCTCCAGCGACAGGCCGTAGGCGGCCAGCGCCCGGGGGTTGGCCGACACCCGCACCGCGGGCCGCTGGCCGCCGGCCACGGTGACCAGGCCCACGCCAGCCACCTGGCTGATCTTGGAGGCCAGCCGCGTGTCGGCCAGGTCCTCGACCTGGTTCAGCGGCATGGTCTTGGAGGTTAGGGCGATGGAGACGATGGGCGCGTCGGCCGGATTGACCTTGGCGTAGGTCGGGAAGTTCGGCAGGTCGGACGGCAGCAGCTGGCCGGCCTGGTTGATGGCCGCCTGCACCTCCTGCTCGGCCACGTCGAGGCTGAGGTTGAGGTCGAACTGCAGGGTGATGACGCTGGCGCCCTGGGATGAGATCGAGCTCATCCGCGACAGCCCCGGCATCTCGCCGAACTGCCGCTCCAGAGGCGCTGTGATGTAGGAGGTCGTCACCTCCGGACTGGCGCCCGGATAGTAGGTCTGCACCTGGATGGTCGGGTAGTCGACCTCCGGCAGGGCGGACAGGGGCAGGAACTGGAAGCCCACCAGCCCGGCCAGCAGGATGGCGAACATCAGCAGCGAGGTGGCGATCGGCCGCTCGATGAAGATGCGCGACGGACCCGAGCCGCGCTCGGGCTCCCGGTCCGGCGGCGGTCCTTCATAGGGCGGCTCGCCGCCGCCTGCGGCGGTACGGACTTTGCGCTCGGCGTGAGGCGCCTCGGTCATGCGAACGCGCCTCGGTCGACCCCGTCAGGCGCCCGCCCCGGCTCTGACGCCACGGCTTTGAAGACGCCCCCTCCACCTTGCTGTGCAAAGCCGGCCTTGCCCGCTCGAAAGGGGAGGAGAGGGGAGCTGAAACGCTTGAGCACCGTCGTACTCGCGGCTGCGCGCGCGACCATCTACTGGCCGCCGCCCTGGCCGCGCTGGGCGGCCATCTGGGCGCGCAGCTGGTCCAGCTTGGCCTTCTGGTTGGGGCGCAGGATGGCGGCGAGGTCGCCGAAGGCCTTGTCATAGGCTTGGCGCATCGCCTGGCGGCGCGCGTCGGGATCGTCGCCGGCGCTGGCGGCCTGGCTCTGCGCCTGGCCCCGGGCGGCGGTGAAGATTCCCTGAGCCTTCAACTGCTGGGCGGGGTCGAGCTGAAGCTGGCTGAGCAGGGCCTGGGTGCGGCCGCCCTGGCTGCGCCCGGGGCCTTCGCCGCTCTCGCCCTGTCCTGCGGTCGCCTGCTGCACGCCGGTGGAGTCGCTGGAGGCGGTCTCCGAACCCGGGCCGCCGGTCTGGCCGCCGCCGCCGCCCGCCGCCGCGGCGCCGGAC
>CAXTEX010000187.1:0-2031 GCA_964243445.1 uncultured Caulobacteraceae bacterium
TGCTGTTCTGGAACTCCGACCAGACGCGCATGCCCAAGGCGCTGCACCTGGGCTATCTGCGCCAGTTCTACCAGTCCAACCTGCTGGCCAAGGGACAGCTGAAGCTCGGCGGCGTGACGCTGGACCTGAAGTCGGTGAAGCTGCCGGTCTATATGCAATCCTCCCGCGAGGACCACATCGCGCCGCTCCGCTCGGTCTACCGGGGCGCCAGGCTGTTCGGCGGACCGGTGCGCTTCACCCTGTCCGGCTCGGGACACATCGCCGGGGTGATCAACCCGCCCGCGGCCAACAAATACCAGCACTGGCTGAACTCCGACCTGCCGGCCACGGTGGACGCCTGGCTGGAGGCGGCGCAGGAGCACAAGGGCAGCTGGTGGCCGGATTGGGCCGCCTGGCTGGCGGAGCGCTCCGGCGACATGGTCCCCGCCCGCGACCCGACCGCCGGGCCGCTGCCGGTGATCGAGGACGCGCCGGGCAGCTATGTAAAGGTGCGCAGCAACGTCTGAGATGCGCTCGGCGCGGCAGGATCAGCGGCGCGGACGCCCCCACCGGGCGCGCCAGGCGGCGCGCCCGCGTCGCAGGCGATGCCAGCCGCGCGGAATGAAGAACCGCTCGCTGCGCAGCATCTCGTGCCAGATCACCGGCCAGACCTCGCCATGCAGCAGGCGGCGGAGGGGATAGCCGTAGCGCGGGAAGCGCCGCTGCATGACGATGAAGCGCCGCCGCCAGCGGGCGGAGTTGCGCAGCACCAGGATGAGCCCCGCCACCAGCAGCACGCCGAGCAGGTGGGTCGGCAGCAACAGGCCGACAAAGCCCACCGCCATCAGCACGAAGCCGACGCAGACCAGCGCTCCGCGCCAGAGCCGGCGCATGCGCTTGATCATGCCGCACCGTGGGGCGTGCGTGGGGATCGTCGGCTCACCGCGAAGGCGTATAGGCCCAAACTGCTAAGCCGGCCTAACCACGGCGTCCGGGCGCGTCCGGCTCAGAGCGTCTGCAGAAAGGCTTCGTAGGCGGCCTTGTCCATCAGCGCCTCGACCTGGGCGGGGTCGGCGAGCTTGATCTTGGCGAACCAGCCCGCCGTCTCCGCCGCCTCGCCCACCTGTTCGGGCGCGTCGCCCAGCGCTGTATTGGCCTCCAGCACCTCGCCCGAGACCGGCGCATAGACGTCGGAGGCCGCCTTCACGCTCTCCACCACGGCCATGTTGTCGCCGGCGGCGAGCGTCTTACCGACCTCCGGCAGCTCGACATAGACCACGTCGCCCAGCTGCTGGGCGGCGTAGGCGGTGATGCCCACCACGCCCACATCGCCCTGAACCTCGACCCACTCATGATCCTTGGTGAAGCGCATCGGTTCGATCCTCGTCTCTCGGCTCCCGCGGTGCGGGCGGCCTCACATCCGTTCCGGCGTCTCTATGCCAAGCAAGGCGAGCGCGCACGTCAGCTGTTTCAGCGTCGTGCGCGAGAGCGTCAGGCGCGAGGCGCGGAGCGCCCCGTCGGCCGCGCCCAGCACCGGACAGGCGGCGTAGAAGCGCGAGAAGGTCTGGGCCAGCCGGTAGGCGTGCTCGGCCACAAAGCTCGGCGCGCGCTTGTCATAGGCCTCCTGCACGGCGGCGGCGAAGGCGTCGAGCGCCAGCGCCAGCTCGCGCTCCGCCGGCTCGGCCACAACCACCTCGCCCGCCGCGGCGCCTTCGGCCTCGGCGCGGCGCAGCAGGCTCCTGATCCGCACCGCCTGATAGAGCAGATAGGGCCCTGTCCGGCCCTCGAAGCTGGTGAACCGGTCCAGATCGAAGACGTATGAGGTGCCGCGATAGTTGGAGAGGTCGGCGAACTTCAGCGCCGCCACCGCCACCTTGTGCGCCGTGGCCTCGAACTCGGCCGGAGGCATTTCCGCCCCGAGCCCCGCCTCGCGCAGCCGCTCGCGGGCCTTGTCGGTGGCCATGGCGATCAGCTCGTGCAGCTTGAGCACGCCGCCTTCGCGGGTCTTGAAGGGCTTGCCGTCGGTCCCGTTCATGGTGCCGAAGCCGATAT